>DDWW01000001.1 GCA_002347085.1 Desulfobulbaceae bacterium UBA2276
CCGTCCCTCGATCTTGAAGCTCATCACCCCGGCCTTGAGCAGCTGGGGCAGAAGCTCGATGGCGCTCAGATCACTGGTGGAGAAATGATAGCCCGGCTGTTTGCGGTTATGCAGACGACGGCGGCAGGGTTGGGCGCAACGGCCGCGATTGCCGCTGGCGCCGGTCAGGGCCGAGGAGAAAAGGCACTGGCCGGAGATGGAAAAACAGAGGGCCCCATGGACAAAATGTTCCAGCTCGATGCTGGTCTGGCTGCGGACCTCGGCGATCTCGGCCAGAGACAGCTCACGGGCCAGCACCGCCCGGCTGAACCCCATCCGCTCCAGCATCTTGACCCCGGCCGCGTTATGCACCGTCATCTGGGTCGAGGCATGGAGGGGAAGCTGGGGGAAATGGGTATGGGCCAGGCGCCAGACGCCCAGGTCCTGGATAATCAGACCATCGACAGGGATAGCGGCCAGGGAGGCGAGCACATCCACCAATTTTGGCAGCTCGGCCTCCTTGATCAGGGTGTTAAGGGTGACGTAGAGGTGTTTTTTCTGGCTGTGGGCATAGGTCGTCATCCGCTCCACATCGGCCAGGGTGAAGTTCCTGGCCTTGGCCCTGGCCGAAAACTCCTTGAGCCCGCAATAGACGGCATCGGCGCCATGATCGAGGGCGGCAAAAAAGGCCTCCAGACTGCCAGCCGGGGCCAGCAGTTCTGATTTTCCTGGTTTTCCAGGGGGTAAGATCTTTGTTTTTTCTGTTATCACCAGCAATCACGAAAAATGTTATTTTTTTACCGGAATTCAGGGGCCCTTACGAAATAACCATTACATTTTTATCCATTTCGTTACAGTCCCTTATGACGTTCACGACATTCCAAGGGTACGGTTATTTTTTACAACAGTTTAGTCCGAATTTTATCAACAATCTCGGTCAGCTCCGGTAATTTAAGCCAGTGCAGAACCACTGCGTACAGAGATGTTGCCAGCAGAATCAGCAGCGCGGTGGCAAGGAGCTGCTGAATAAGAGGGCCAGTCAGGAAACCGGCCAGCATCATCCGGGCAAAAAAGAGGAGCAGGCTCATGCAGAGGGTGGCGATCAGGATCTTGAACAATCCCCTGAAGAGAGCAGGCAGCGAATAGCCACCCATCTTCTGGTAGAGTACTGCGCTTAAAAAGAGAAAATTCAGGAACATGGTGCAGGAGGTAGAAAGGGCAATAGCCAGATGTTGAAAGGTGGTAATGGTCAGATTGATGATCAGGATATTGGCCAGCACCGCCAGAAAACTGGCAATCACCGGATACTTGGTGTTATCAAGGGCATAGAAGACCGGCACCAGGATTTTATTGGCCGAATAGGCCATCAGCCCGGCAGCGTAAAGGGTCAGGGTCTGGGCGGTGGCCACGGTGTCGAGGGCGGTGAAGGCCCCGTGTTCAAAGATCAGCCTGATAATCGGCTCCGCAAGCAGGATCAGTCCGGCGGTGGCAGGGATGGTCAGGCAGAAGACCATGGTAAGCGAGGAGACAAGGGTGTCGCGCATGGCAGGGATGTCTTTCTTCGCCGCGTGTCTGGCCATAACCGGCATGATGGCGATGGAAAAGGCGACGCCAAAGAGACCAATGGGCAGTTGCACCAGCCGAAAGGCGTAATTCAGCCAGGAGACCGAGCCTTCAGCGCAGGAGGCGGCAAAGCTGGTGTTGACGAAGATATTGATCTGGGTCGCTGACAACCCGATGGTGGCCGGGATCATCAGGCGAAGGATGCTGTGCAGGCCGGGATCGCGCAGGTCGAGATGGGGGAAAAATCTGAATCCGGTCTTGAACAGGGCTGGAAGCTGCACGCCAAGCTGCAATATTCCGCCGAGCAACGTTCCGATGGCCATGCCGATAATGGCCGGATAGCCATACCGAGGCAGAATCCAGGCCATGGTCACGCCACCAACGATGGAGCCAAGATTGAAAAAAGAAGAGGCCATGGCCGGTACAAAAAAACGGCCCTTGGTGTTGAGCATCCCCATAACCACCGCGGCAAGCGAGATAAAGACCAGAAAGGGCAGCATGATCATGGTGAGCGTGGCCGTGAGTTCCGACTTGCCGGCAATCTTGGCGAAATCAGGGGCCAGCAGCGAGACTAATGGTCCGGCCATAAAGACGCCGAGCAAGGTCACAAGAGAGAGCAGGATGGTAAAAAAAACGAGGACATTGGAGGCCAGCCGCCAGGTTTCTTCCGGGGTCTTGCCTGTGTCATAGCGGGAAAAGATGGTGACAAAGGCGGCGGACAGCGCCCCTTCCCCAAAAAGGTCGCGGAGCAGATTGGGGATCCGGAAGGCCACGACAAAGGCATCATAGGCAAAACCGGCGCCGAACATGGCGGCAAATATCTGCTCCCGTACCAGCCCCAGCACCCGGCTGCACATCACCGCTACACCCACGGTTCCGGCTGATTTTGCAATTGCCGTATTCTGTCGTGCCTTTTCCGTCACTTTGCACTCCTCATGCTTTTTCTCATGCTGCCACCAGCTCCCCCCGCCACCTTGGTGCTATACATACCTTTTTAGCCCTGTTTTTACCAGAGAATCATGAGGACTTGCTTCCGAGCAAGGCTAAACAAAGAGCATCAATAAGGGTATCAATCCTCCTTGACTTTAGAACAGAATGTTGAATATATACATAATAGTTTCTTAATGAATCATTCTGTAGATTCAAGCGCATTTATGATTCATGAAAAATCTGCCGGCGGAAAATTTCAGAGCAAGACAGTCTGGTTTTACAGGCCTTCATGAGAGGAGATGTGCATGCAAGATATCAATATGATTAGAAATGTTGCAATAATCGGGCACGGCCATAGTGGAAAAAGCTCTCTGGCCGAATCCATGCTCTATACCGCCGGCAAGATCAAAAGACAGGGCAAGGTTGATGAAGGCACCTCAATCATGAATTTTGACGAGGAGGAAATTCGGCGCAATCTCTCTATCAACTCCTCTTTTCACAATTATACCTGGAAACGACACGAGATCTTTCTCATTGATACCCCTGGTGATGATAATTTTCTGAACGAAACTTATCAGGCAATCCAGATCGCGGACAGCGCTGTCTTTGTTATCGGTGCGGTCCTTGGGGTCAAAGGCCAGACTATAAAATTTGCGGATTTTGTCGCCGACAACAAGCTTCCTTGTCTGATTTTTATCAACAAGATGGAGCGAGAGCGGGCCAATTTTGCCAAAACCCTTGATGAGATCAAGACTTCGCTTCCTCTCCATCCTGTTGTTCTCCACCTGCCGATCGGTGCCGAGGCTGGGTTTAAGGGCTTTGTTGATATCGCCTCGCAAAAGGCCTATCTCTTTGATAATGAGACCGGCACCAAACAGATTGAGATCCCCGAAGATCTTGTTGGGCAAGCGGTTGAATATCGTGATAAACTCATGGAGATGGCGGCTGAAACCGATGACGATCTGATTGGCAGATTCCTTGAAAATGGTGAATTGACCGCGGATGAAATCAGGATTGGCTTAAGAAAGGGTATCGCCAGCGGGAGTTTCTCCCCGGTCTGTCTGGGGTCTGCCCTCTTGAATAAAGGAACTGCCCCCCTGCTTGATATCATCAATGACTTGCTGCCCTCACCGGCGGAACGGCCTGTTCTGATGGGCACGCATCCGGTGACCGGAGAGGTCGAAGAGCGTAAGCCCTTTGCCAATGAGCACTTTTCGGCCATGGTCTTCAAGACTATGGCCGACCCGTACGCCGGGCGATTGACCATCTTCCGTGTGTATTCAGGGACGCTGTCCGGCGACACCTTCTATAACGCCAGTAAAAAAACAGGCGAGCGCTTTGGACAGCTCTATTTCCTCGAAGGCAAGGAGCAGCGAGCCGTTGACATGGTGGGCCCGGGGATGATTGTGGCCGTTGCCAAACTCAAAGAGACCACCACCGGCGACACCATCTGTGACGCCAATCATCCTATTGTTTACCCCAGCCCTCAGGCCTTCGCGCCGGTTATCTCCTTTGCTGTTCATGCCAAGCAGGGCGAAGAAGAAAAGTTGTTTTCCGCCCTCACCCGCATCCTTGATGAAGACCTCACCCTGCGCCTGACCCGAGACCAGCAAACCTCCGAAGTCCTGCTTTCGGGCATGGGCCAGGTGCATTTGGAGGTGGTTGGCGCTCGGATCAAGAGAAAGTTCGGGGTGGAGATGGAGCTGACCCTGCCGAAAATCGCCTATAAGGAAACGATCAAAGGGAATGCCCGGGTCCAGGGCAAGCATAAAAAACAGAGCGGCGGCCGGGGCCAGTTTGGAGATTGTACCATTGAGATCATGCCGTTATCGCACGGAGAGGGGTTTATCTTTGAGGACAAGATCGTAGGCGGGGTTATCCCGCAACAGTATAGACCCGCGGTTGAAAAAGGCATCCTGGAGGCCATGGAGAAAGGGGTCCTTGCCGGCTATCCGGTGGTTGACCTGAAGGTCGCCCTCGTTGATGGCTCCTATCACACCGTGGATTCCTCGGAGATGGCATTCAAGGTGGCGGGATCGTTAGCCTTTAAGAAAGGGGCCCAGGAGGCGGGCCTGCAGCTCCTTGAACCCTATGCAAAAATAGTTATCCGGGTTGACAAGGAGCATGTTGGTGATATCATGGGGGATCTTAATTCAAGGCGGGGAAAAGTGATGGGTATGGATGGTGATGCCAAGCATGAAATCATTATCGCCCAAGTTCCCATGGCCGAGATCCAGCGTTATGCCACCGATTTGACCGCCATGACCGGCGGCTTGGGCTCTTTTACGGTGGCCTTTTCCCACTATGAAGTGGCGCCTGTCCATATTACTGACAAGGTTGTTGCCGCAAGTGTTGAAGCGCATGGCGCAAAGCATTGAGGTTGTAAACGGGAACAACGAAATTTGAAAGTTATAGCCGGCCCCTGCCGGCGACCGGATGGCACGATTAACCCTGTGCGGGTCGGCAAGTCGGAATTCATTCCGACGAGAGCGCAGATAAGAGACAGTTATTTGAGAGAGATATGCGAAAGGATGCCAATCGATTCAGTTGCGCGGTGCTGACCATGAGCGACAAGGGGGCCCGAGGTGAGCGCGAGGATGAAAGCGGGGCCATGCTGCAGGAGATGCTGCGCAAAGAAGGCTATCAACTGCGGGCCTACGCCATGGTTCCCGATCAGATCGAGGCCATCACCACAACCCTGGTACAGTGGGTGGATACGGACAAGATAGATCTGATCCTGACCACCGGCGGCACCGGGGTTTCGCCTACCGACCTGACGCCTGAGGCCATGCGGGGCGTTATCGAGAAAGAGATTCCGGGAATGGCTGAGGCCATGCGCGCCGCCAGCCTGCTCAAAACACCCCATGCGGTCCTTTCGCGGGCCATGGCTGGTATTCGGGGGAAAAGCCTGATTATCAACCTCCCCGGCAGTCTGAAGGCAGCCCGGGAAAACATCGAGGTCCTCCTCCCTGCCCTGCCCCATGCCCTTGACAAGATCCAGGGCGGAACCAGCGATTGCGCCAATCTGCGTTAATTTTTCATTTGCAGAAACAAGAAGGGGGCATTTATCGTGAGATAAATGCCCCCTTCTTGTTCCAGCGGAAACTTTTTGCGCGCTTGAAATTAGTTGATCAGCTCCACCTGTTCTTCTTCATCGTTCAGGGTGGACACAATCTCGCCAATGATACAGGCCTGTTCGCCCATGGCCCCAAAATGATGAATAACGTCATCGGCAACAGATTCATCGACTATGGCCATCAGGCCAATGCCCATATTGAAGGTACGGTACATCTCATCCATGGGGATATTCCCTTTCTCTGCAAGAAAGGTGAAGATCGGCGGCACCTTCCATGAAGATCGATCAATGACCGCCTTACAGCTTCGCGGCAAGATCCTCGGGACATTATCAATAAAGCCACCGCCGGTATTGTGGACCATGCCGTGGATTGGGTAATGTTTCAGCACGCCCAGGACTGACTGGACATAAATGCGGGTGGGACGAAGCAATTCTTCGCCAAGCGTGCAGCCCAATTCCTCAATCTGTTGCCCAACCTCAAGTCCGAGGTCCTGGAAGCAGACCTTTCGCACCAAGGAGAAGCCATTGGAGTGCAGGCCGCTTGAGGCCACGCCTACAATCTTGTTGCCGACCTTGATCTCGGAACCATCAATAATGGCATCACGATTGACAATACCCACCACAAAGCCGGCCAGGTCATAATCATCACCTTGATACAGGCCTGGCATCTCGGCGGTTTCACCGCCCACCAGAGAACATTTTGCCTGCCGGCACCCCTCGGCAATCCCCCTGACCACCTCGGTTGCGATATGCAGATCGAGTTTGCCAATGGAAAAATAGTCAAGGAAACATAATGGCTTGGCGCCACCGACAATAATATCATTGACGCACATTGCTACCAGATCAATGCCAATGGTATCATGTTTATTGCAGAGTTGGGCCACGGCCAGTTTGGTGCCTACCCCATCGGTGGAGGAGACAATAACTGGTTGATTATACGTATTGGTATCGATGGCAAAAAGACTGGAAAATCCGCCGATATCGTTGAGTACTCCACGCTGATGTGTGGAGGCGACGATATCCTTGATTCCCTTGACAAAGGCATTTCCTTTGTCAATATCAACGCCGGCTTCACTGTATTTGGATTTTTGTAGGTTGGTCATGACATACACTTCATTCAGGGAATTTGATGTTTACAAATTTAATTGGATACAAGACCGCTTTTTTAAGACGCTTTTTTTCTAATGACATTCAGACTTCAAAGAAAAAGGTATCTTATAAGGTGTGCTTGAAAAAAGCAATCTGAATTCAAGTCCTCCGGGTAACTTCATTGAAGGCAGCTTGAGACGCAAATACTCTTCAGTGTTGTCATCTGATTTTATCTGATAAAGAGGTCACGTATGGAAATCAGCACTCTTTCTCTTTCTTGAAAGATCGATGATAATATGCTATCCAATAATCATGAAATTATTTATCCTACTCATTGGCATGGTGCTGATCTTTGAGGGGCTGCCTTATGTGGCGGCCCCTGAATCCATGCAGGTCTGGTTGAAAAAAATCAGCGAAATGCGTCCCGAGCACGTTCGGATCATGGGGCTAACTGCCATGGCAGTCGGGCTTCTGCTCTGCTGGATCATCCAGGGGTGAAAACCTGTTTAGTCCCCCTTTAATATCACAATTTTCATCAGTACCCCCCTGCCCCGCTTTGTCCTGAAAGATTTCATCTTCTGCGCCGTCGCTCCCCCTGTTGCTCAACAAGCCGATGTAAAAAAGAACTGTACCTTGCAATACCGTGAACGTCCTTAGGGGCCGTAACAACATGGCAAAAATGTAAAATTTTTTTCGTAACAGCACCTAAATAAATGTGATTGACGTACTCTTATCAAAAAAGGTACTATATCGTTCCTGTCATTTTTTTATTTATATGAATAAAATCTATATGTAACGGGATGATAATCAGAATTTATTCAGATCTTAACCATACCCTGACACAATCCGAACCGTCATTCAAGAACAACTGTAACATCGCACTGTCGTAACCGGCATAAGGGGCCGTGTAGAAATAGATAAAACCGTAGGGGTATTTCACAACAGCCCCTAAATATATCGCACATCGGGAATGCCATGGAAGAAACGACAAAAAGAGAACTCATTGGCAATGAGGGGTTGGTTATCCTGGACATGGTGCAGCGCCTCAATCGACGCAAGGCCACGGGTCATCTGTTAAAGTTGATCTCCAAGACCCATCCGGCTGATTTAGCCTGGGTCTTCCGCCACCTGTCCAAAGAAGAACGAAACGATGTCTTTCAAATTCTCGCCCAGACGAATCTGGTAGGTGAATTCCTGAGCGAGCTTGATAAATCGATCATGCTTGCCTTGGTCGAAGACCTGTCCAGCGAATTTATGGCCGGTGTTATCAGCAAGATGCCACCGGACGACGCAGCCGATCTGATTGCGGCCTTGCCGGAAGAGGTGGCTGATAATATCCGCAAGCACATGAACAAGGAGGATCGCGAAGAGGTTGACGAACTCCTCCAGTACGACCCCCAAACTGCCGGTGGCCTCATGTCCACTGATTTCATGTATCTCGACGAAGAGTTAAGCGTGGGCGAGGCCATTGCCAAGGTGCAGAAGCGCAGCGAAGAAAAGGAGATGGTCTTTTATCTCTATATCACCCACGGCGAGGGAAAACTGGCAGGGGTGGTCTCCTTGCGGGAACTGCTCATGCATCCTCCCCACCGCCTGCTGAAAAATATCATGAAATCCAATGTTATATCGGTTACGACCGACACCCACCAAGGGGAGGTGGCCCACATGGTCTCCCAGTATAATATCCTGGCGGTGCCGGTGGTTGACTCCAGTTATACACTGGTGGGAATTGTCACCGTTGACGATATCATTGATGTTATCCGGGAAGAGGCCACCGAGGACTTCCTGCAGATGGCTGGTGCTGGTAAGGATAGGGAGATCCTGCTGAAATCGACCTCCGCGAATGCCATGACCAGAGCCCCCTGGCTCCTGGCCTCCTGGCTGGGCGGAGTGTTGGGTATGCTGGTGATCAACTCCTTCACCCAGGAACTGAACCAGGTTCTGGCCCTGGCCTCTTTTATCCCTATTGTGCTCGGTATGGGCGGTAACATTGCCACCCAGTCCTCAACCATCATTGTCCGCGGTATTGCCACCGGCCGGATCCACATGGATCAATTCTTCAAGATTATCTTCAAGGAGATGCGGGTAGGCCTGATCCTGGGGGTGATCTATGGAATATTACTGGGGATTTTTGCCTTTTTCGGATACGCCGAACCCAAACTTCTGGGGCTGGTAGTTGGGATTTCTCTCTTTCTTTCCATGTCTATGGCGGCCATGGTTGGGGCCTTTATCCCCTTGGTGCTCAAGCGTTTTGATATTGATGCGGCGGTTGCCACCGGCCCCTTTGTCACCACTTCCATTGATGTTCTCGGGGTCTTTATGTTTTTATGGATCGCCAAGTTGTTTCTGAATCTCTAATCTGGTGAGTTGTGCGTCCGGTTATCGGGTTTTAACCCGGTAACCGGACGTTTACTACTCCCTGTTTACTCAACGATTATGCGTATATCTTCCGGCAGCAAATCCCCGTTTTTTATTATTATTCTGATTTTCATTGTCCTGTGGCTTGCATATAAATCGTATGAGCCCCGACGCCACGACCCTGCCGCCACCCCCCATGCCGTTGCCGCCCGAGGCGATCTGGCCGAGGACGAGAAAAACACCATTGATATCTTCAAAAATGTCTCGCCGTCTGTCGTCTATATCACCAGTATCGCCCTGCGCCAGGATCTGTTTTCTCTCAACGCAGTCGAGATCCCGCAAGGAACCGGCTCCGGCTTTATCTGGGATGATCGGGGGCGGGTGGTCACCAATTATCATGTGATCAGTGATGCCAGCCGCATCCAGGTAACCATGGCTGACAACAGCGTGTGGAAGGCGGTTTTGGTGGGAATGGACCCGGATAAGGATCTGGCGGTGCTCCAGATTGATGCCCCTCAACATCTGCTCAAGCCGATTCCGGTTGGTGAGTCGCGGAATCTTCTGGTTGGGCAGAAGGTCTTTGCTATCGGCAATCCCTTTGGCCTTGATCAGACCATGACCTCCGGTATTATCTCGGCCCTGGGTCGTGAGATCAAGGCCGTTACCGGCCGCCAGATTCGCGGCATGATTCAGACGGATGCCGCCATCAATCCCGGCAACTCCGGCGGCCCACTGCTCGATAGTGCCGGCCGTTTGATCGGGGTCAACACCGCTATCTACAGTCCTTCCGGGGCCTATGCCGGCATTGGTTTTGCGGTGGCAGTCGAAGAAGTCAACCAGGTCATCCCCCAGCTTATCCGTCATGGTAAAGTTATCCGGCCAGGCATTGGCGCCTCCTTGGCCGATGCCCGCCTGGTGCAAAGATTAGGCATTGAAGGCGGCCTCGAAGGGGCGTTGATTCTGGGCATTGTCAAAGATGGGCCGGCTCACAAGGCCGGACTGCGTCCCACCGAACAGCGAGGCAACGAAATCTTTCTGGGTGATATTATCAGCGAGATAGCCGGTAAAAAAGTGAAATCGTATGACGACATTCGCACCGAACTGGAGCGTTTTCAGGTGGGCGATGAGGTGGAAGTTACCATTATCAGAGATGGGCGGACCCTGCCGGTGACGCTGCGCTTGAGCGCCCTGGAATAATCCAGGCCTTGCCAATGAAAGCCATCCGCTTTCCCGATATTTCCGGTAGCAGTCAATATGTTTGAAGAAATGTACGTCATTCACGAAGAACCCGAATTTGTCGTGGTCGTAAAGTCAAGTGGGCTGCTCTCTGTTCCCGGACGTGGTCCGGAAAACCTGGATTGTGTCAGCGAGCGGGTGAAAGCACGGTATCCGGGCTGTATCGAACAGCCCGCAGTTCATCGCCTTGATATGGACACTTCGGGGTTGTTGGTGGTCGCTCGCACCAAAGAGGCGCATCGTAACATCTCTATTCAGTTTCAGGAGGGCGAGGTAACTAAACGCTATATCGCCATTCTTGACGGCGAATTAGATGGCGAAGAGGGTATCGTTGAACTTCCTTTCCGCCTCGATATTGACAACAGACCTCATCAAATTTATGATCCGGTGCACGGAAAGGTGGGCATTACCCACTGGAAAAAACTCCTGGTAAAGAACGGCAAAACACGAATCGAGTTTAAACCTATCACCGGAAGAACACATCAGCTCAGGGTTCACTCCGCTTCCGAACACGGTCTTGGCATTCCTATTGTCGGCGATCCGCTCTACGGAACTGGAACTGGCCCGGGATTGCTGAAGCTTCATGCCTGCTATCTTTCCTTTGCTCACCCAAGGACTGGTGAGAGTCTCGAGTTTAATTCGGAACCTCTGTTCTGATTTTTTTTTTGCCGGATCATGTCGTTGCCATGAAAAATAGTACCGATATAGACCACTTGCTTGCTGCACTTCCCAAAGACGCGACCTGCTACGGGTATTGTACAGCTTGTGATGAGGTTCATTATCTGACAGAGGGAAACAGCCGCAAATATGCCCTGGAGCTGATGGCGGAACTCGAGCAGAACAAACGGATTGACTTTCACACCCCGGATCCGGAGCCAATATTCTCCACAGACTGCCTCTGGGAAAAAAGAGGCGGACAGATGTTTGGCGTGTTGGAATGTGTCGATGTCGATGGAAATACCGTTGTGCTGCGTGCATTTTCCGGACAGTTCAACACCCGCTGGCAAGCAGAGGGCTGGGTTCCACCGACTTTTGACCTGGATGGATACTCCCGGATTATGCCGAAAATCGAGTCGTCGGTCCAGCAAATGACCGACGATATTGAGTCCTGCCAACAAAAAGCAGACCAGTGTCAACTGAAGTTCGAAGAAGCCATGCGTTCCGGTGGTCGTGCGGCCCAGAAAGATTGCCGCCGGCAGATGCGAGAGGCATTTAAAGCGCTCACGCTTGCAAAGAAAAACCGGAGGACATATTCCCAATCCATGCTGTGTGTCTTTCAGGATCTGTATCAACTCCAAAATTTCAAAGGTGATCAGCGCTCCATCCTGAATGTTTTTAATGAAGACCGGGGAATTCCCACCGGATCCGGCGACTGCTGCGCCCCAAAACTCCTCCACGCCGCCGCCCAAAACGGGCTGAGGCCTCTCGGACTGAGCGAATTCTACTTTGGCAAGGAAAATAAATCTTCGACGAGGTTCCACAAAGAATTCTATCCCGGCTGCAAAAACAAATGCCAGCCAATTATAGGCTACATGCTTTGCGGCCTTTGAGTGATCAAAATTTTCTTTGTGCAAATAGAGATGTGTTTGGAAAGATCTTGACTCTAACAGGCCGAAGCTTTTCAGGAATCATCTCATGCCCAATAGACAAAGAAGTGGACCCGGAAACTTGAATAAGCCGTTAAGTGGAAAAACTTCTAAGCCGTAACTCGCAGGTTCGACTCATGCCGGGCTTCACGTCTGATTGTGGAGAAAGAGGATAATGAAGAAGGTGGAGGGACCATCTGGATAAAGTTATCTTTGATTTTTTTCATATTCTCATGATTAAAATCGAGTAAGAGCGAAATGAAGTGAGTAAAAAATATACATCTGGCTGAGTAGTGGGTAAAGATGTGGCAAGCATCTTCCTGCTCAAGTTCTATTGATTAGTGTAATTATCTTGTTGTTTTAGATAGTTAAGTATTTATTGTGTATTGGCATAATTGTTGATGTGTTAAACGGAAATGAATGAACTTCATTTCCTCCTTCCCCTTGAAGCCTGCTCAATATAAGCAGGCTTTTTTTTTTACAGTTTTCGTTTGGGGAGTTGGGGAAGTAAAAACAAAGGCTGTCACTTTTCTTTAATTATAATAAAAAAGCTTTCATCACATTGGGGAGAATCTTTTATATGCCAAGACCTGACCAAACGTCCAACGCAAATTGGAACATTCTTTTTAGCTGCTGGCTCATCGCCACAATATCAACCATGGGAAGTGTGTTTTTCAGTCATGTGATGGAGTTTGCGCCCTGTGTCTTGTGTTGGTACCAGAGAATTTGCCTGTTTCCTTTAGTTATCCTGCTAGCCGTAGGACTTTTCTCTTTTGATAAAAGCGTTGTGAAGTATACTCTGCCCTTGGTCATAGCAGGGTGGTTGACAGCATTTTATCACACCCTGCTTTATGCCGGAATCATCCCGGAAAGCATACAGCCCTGCACCCAAGGCGTTTCATGTACGGAAGAGTATATAAAACTGTTTGGTTTTATAACAATACCAATGCTTTCTTTATTATCATTTTCAATGATCATAGCCCTGTTAATTATCCTAAAGAGGAGAATGTCTCGATGAAATATGTAATGATTGGAGTGTCATGTCTGGTGCTGGTCCTGATCTTTGTGTTCGGCAGTTCCTATTACAAAGGGCAACAGACTGAAAAATTTGGTTTCATGGCCAAAGAAAATGCCTCAACATTTGTCCGAGAACATTCTCAGACGCTTGGCAGTGATGATGCGAAAGTCTACATTGTCGAGTTTATGGATCCTGCCTGTGAAACCTGCGCAGCCTTTTCTCCTTTTGTGAAGCAGATGATGGACGCCAATCCCGGTAAAATTAAATTTGTCCTTCGATATGCGCCTTTTCATGATGATGCTGATTATTTTGTAAAAATGCTTGAAGCAGCCAAGAAACAGGGGAAATACTGGGAAACTCTGGATATAATGTTTAAGTCGCAACCCTATTGGGCCAGCCACAGTAACCCGCAACCGCAACAAATTTGGCAATTTCTTCCTAACGCAGGGCTTGATGTTGAGCAACTCAAAAAAGATATGACTGACCCAGCAATTGTGAAAATTATTGAGCAGGATATCGCCGATGCAAAAACACTCAATGTTCATAAAACACCAGGATTTTTTGTCAACGGTAAGCCTCTGCAAACCTTTGGCTACCAGCAATTACAACAATTGATTGAGTCTGAAATAAAGGCAAATTACCCGAATTGAGCAACCAGACCGGAGTCCTGCAGAGTGATGCTATCAAAATCATGGATCGGGCCGACTACAACTAAACCAAACAATATCTTATGAAAAAAATATCATTTTTAATTTTGCTGTGTTGTTTACCCTTGTTTGTTTCTGCTTGTGGACAAGGGCCAAAGCTAATTGAGATTGGTGCGCCAGCCCCGAACTTTACCCTCGTGGACAGACAAGGTAAAACCTGGACTCTTTCAGAACTTAAAGGGCAGGTGGTCTTTGTTAATTTTTGGGCAACCTGGTGCCCTCCCTGTCGTGAGGAAATGCCATCCATGCAGAAACTTCACGAAATGCTGCCGAAAGATAATTTTAAAATGCTGGCTATACTCAACAAAGATGACCCCGCACTCGCAGATAGTTTTGCCAAAAAACTTGACCTGACCATGCCAATCCTGAATGATCAGGACAATAAGGTTGGTGCGGTATATGGACTGACCGGTGTGCCAGAGACATTTATAGTTGATAAACAGGGTATTCTCCGAGAGAAATTTATTGGGCCAGCCGAGTGGGACACCCCTCTCTACGTACAAATGCTGATGAAATACAGCAACCAATGATGGACACCAAAAAAAAACCGCTCAAACAAAAGATCCGGCTGGCTCCGTTTGTGACAATCTTTATCTTTCTCGTCCTGGGAATTATCGGGATCACTGTGGATGAGCCGTCACGAGTCCTTGAACAGGCAACTCAAATTTGCCTGTCCTGCATCGGTATTGGCTAACAGATGGATCTCATCCGCAAATGGGTCCAGGCCCTGTTTTTCATTCTTACAAATGGTTACTGGAACTTCCCAGTAACTAAAGGAATATACAAGGGCCCTCTAAAAATAGTTTGTTCACCAGGGCTTAATTGTTATTCCTGCCCAGCAGCCACAACGTATTGCCCGCTCGGTTCATTGCAGCAACTTCTTGCCGGAATCAGAATGTCCATTGAAAATGGTCAACTTTTTTTCGGTTTATATGTTGTTGGGACCATGGGTGTCATCGGCGGCTTTGTTGGCCGTATGGTTTGCGGATGGGCCTGTCCATTTGGCCTCTTCCAGGAGCTCCTCAACAAAATTCCTTCACCTAAATTTGGCATCTGGCCACCCTTGCGCTATATAAAATATGGCCTTCTGCTTTTCATGGTCATCCTTTTGCCTCTCTTTGCGCTTGACGAATTTGGTTTTGGAAGCACCTGGTTTTGCAAATATTTATGCCCAGCCGGCACATTGGAGGCTGGATTACCGATGCTTTTTTTACAGCCCGGCCTGCGCGCGAACATAGGCCCCCTCTTCTTCAACAAGCTCTTTTTCCTCTTTCTTTTTATTATTTGGGCTGTTTTGGCTAGTCGACCTTTCTGTCGAACTGCTTGCCCTCTTGGGGCTTTTTATGCCCTGTTTAGCAGAATTAAACTGGTCAAGCTGCGCCTTGATCCCGCAAAATGTACTGACTGTAAAGCCTGCCATAATGTATGCCCCATGGGTGTTCGCTTTAATGAGTCACCTGACGATATGGAATGCATATCGTGTCTTGCATGCAGCAAGGCTTGCAAATTCAATGCTATCACCCTTGAAATTGGAGGCTTATCAATTACAAGCCAGCCAAGACCGAGCGTTTGCCAGCTAAAAAAACCCACGCAAGCCACCAATACTTCCAATTAGACACAGAAAGCCAGCCAGCGCCTATCCGCGTGACGATAAATATTTGATTTAATAAGAGGAAATTAAATATTTCGGGTGTCAGCTTTTGTGATTTGAAGTAAGAGTAATGGTGGAAAAATCTGGTAGAGTAGGAAGCTGATTTACAGATCACCGACAAGGACTTACCCAACCTTAGCTAGGCACGCGTCTTAACTCGTCGTTAGGGCTTCTAATTAAGTGCTTTTGGGCAGCTGAAATATTTTTTTGTTATAATCGTTTCCAATATGTCAACATTGAAAAATAAAAATATTACTAATTTGCAGCGAGTCAGCACGTTTGTATTTCTGGCACTGATTTTTTTCAGTAGCTCAGTGAATCAATTTGTTCATGTACATCATTTCCACCAAGATGATTCACTAGAACTTGAAATAAGCTACCACCCTATAGATATTGCGCTTGAACATGCATCGGTTCATAATCATAGTGAAGAGAATTCTTCACCTACAAATGACAATCAGCACAAATATAAAAATCAAGTCGATTGGAATAACAGCAGGTTACAATCGACAACTAATATAACATTTGACGACCAAGAGCTCTTTTTTTCTATTGTTTACCTTCCCCCCGTAGGCATTGAGAGATCTATTTCTTTTTACAAAGAGCCTCCCTTCACAAAAGAGCATTACTCTTCTCTTTCAACAATTCGTGGCCCACCTCTGTTTGGATAACTGGTTTTTGTACAAAATCATCCGAAATTCAAAAAGATAATTTGTAATATTACAAATTATTTAGGGAAGAGTAATATTCTCAGCGAGGTTGACTAATGATCGATTTTTTCAAACGACCATCAAGTAGGAATACTTTAGTTATTCTTATGGGTTTAATAACAATTTTTTTAGCGTTTGTAGTTGATGCGAGTGCTCACGGTGTAACTGCAGGGGACAAAGGCTATATCCAGGAAAGTTCCGGCACGATGCTTATCCCATTCATCTATTTAGGCGCAAAACATATGGTAACTGGATATGACCATTTGCTATTTTTATTCGGAGTTATTTTCTTTTTATATCGCTTAAAAGATATAAGTATTTATGTAACGCTATTTGCCGTTGGACACTCGGTTACCCTTCTTTCCGGTGTTCTGATGAATATTAGTGTCAGCGCCTATTTAATTGATGCGATTATTGGCTTTTCAATTGTCTATAAAGCACTTGATAATATGGGGGCATATCAACGGTGGTTTGGTTTCCAACCAAGCACTAAGATAGTGACCCTTGTTTTTGGGCTTTTTCATGGTTTTGGCTTGGCAACCAAAATTCTTGACTACAAAATTTCCCCTGATGGTTTAATTCCGAATCTTGTTGCTTTTAATGTAGGAGTTGAACTGGGTCAAATTATTGCTTTAGCTACAATCCTTATTCTAATGGGATTTTGGCGACGCTCAGGTGATTTCATGCGGCACGCCTATAGCGCCAATGTCGCTCTGATGGCAAGTGGCTTTATCTTTGTAGGCTACCAGCTGACAGGCTTTTTTGTTTCATAAATAATTAATGAGGAAAAATATAATGAACAACAATAATAGACCAATAAACTCCGAGCTTCCATCAGTGGCCAAGCTTTTAAAATCAACTTTCATAGCAATTACCCTAGCCGGAATTGTTCTTGTAACGGGTGTACTTCCCGCCGAGTATGGTATTGATCCAACCGGTATCGGAAAATTTCTCGGCTTGGCCAAGATGGGTGAAATTAAAGTTTCTCTTGCCCAAGAAGCGGCTGCCGATAAATCTATTGTAAAGGCCAAGGATTCAGCGGATAAAGATAGTCCGAAACTTATTGCTAAATCGGTAGAAGAAACAATTGTAGCTCAACCAAAAGCCCCTGTCAGAACCGACGAAATGACATTCTCTCTTGCCCCTGATGAAGGTTACGAGATAAAGGTTGCAATGGAAAAGGGGAAGAAGGCAGATTATATCTGGTGGACAAATAACGGACGAGCAAATTTTGATGTCCATGGAGATTCAGCAAAACACCGGATAAATTATCATAATTACTCTAAAGGCTCAACCGATCGTAAAGAAGGTTTTGTGGAAGCAGCATTCGATGGAAAACATGGTTGGTTTTGGAGAAACAGAACCTCTAAGACTATGACAATTACGTTACAAGTGAAAGGTGAGTATTCTGATATTAAGCGAGAGGGTTAAGTCATTCACATACACTAACATGCCCTAAAAGGCGCTGCACATTGACCACAAGGGGCGCGGGCTTATTGCCTGCCCCCTTGTGGTATTTCTGGTCTTTGTTGCATAGTCAGTTATCCCCATGCAGCATGTGAGCTTGAACGTTAATATTGCCACATCGAACATCTGAAAAGATCAAATTATCCTCCAGTTTAGATGTCTACTGTTTATACGAACAAACTGATGCGTCCAGATATCTCCTATTGACCCTAATTCAGAAAGTCAACCAACATACCTCCAATGACGGAAAATCCCCCCGCTTGTACCTAAAAGGCCACCAACAGCAGCACATTGAGGCCGCCGATCAAAAAGCCTAAGATCGCACCAAAGATATTGATATACTTGAACTGTTCCTCCATAATGGAGAGGAGCAGTCGTTCCAGTCGCATCAGATCCAGGGAATCCACCTTCTCTCTCACGATTTGCTTGAGGTTCAAGGATTCTACCAGTCCCGGTACCTCTGCCGCCAGCATATCAGAGGCCATTTTCTGAATCGAGTGATACATGCCGTCCCGTACTCCGGCTGGAAGCAGGGCCGACAATCGCCCGATGGGCCGGTCGAGTAGCCCTTGCAACAGGGACTGGGTTATGACACTCAACTGCTTCCTGGCCTCTGTTGAACGCAAGAGGGAAAGGGTCTCCTGTTTGACCCAGGCACTGCCCTTCTTCATCCCAGTATCCCCCAAGAGATCCCACAGGGCCTCACCGAGAGATAATCTGCCGGTATTGCCACCCTTAGCGTCATCTCCGCCATTGATATAGGACTCCAGATTGTCCTTCACCATGGCGGAAACAGCGGCGGTCGTTTCCGGCTCACGAAGAAAGGCCGCGAATTGTCGGCTCAACTGTGAACAAAACCGTTCGACTTTGTCATCCTGGCCTGCAATTGCTCCTGAACCATTCTTGGCACCCGTACCACTCGGAGTCTCGCTTCCGGCTTGCATATCTTGCCATCCCCTACCCTTACTCACCATCGTAACCAAGGGGGTGGAAAGAAAGACCTGGCTCCTCTCTCGCAGGACGGTCGCCACCCGTTGCTGCATCTCCTCATTCTGCAGCCAGCCAACAATTTCTTCTTCTTTATCAATCAGATATGCACGAGTCTTCTTCTCTACGGTCTCCATGCTGAGAAAGGTCTTGACCATTCCGGCCATGGGCCCCATCGATGCTATGAAATTCTCCACCCCAGCCCGCACCCCGCTCACGATCTTGTCGCGGATCTCGGGTTCGCTCAAGACCAGTGCCAACCTGTCCAGAAGCATTGGGGTCTGCTCTTCAATGGTCTGTATCACCAGTCCCTGCAAGGATTCGGGGAGGATATCGGCCAGCGATTTTTTCTGCCCAAGGGTGGCGTACACCTTCTGTTGGACAAAGGTCAGGGTCCATTGTTCCATGGCCGGACCGCTCAGCATCCTGGCCAGATTTTTCTCAACAAAACCATAGCCCCCTTCCCGTTCTTGGCCCGGAAAGATAACGGCCAGGTCAGTGGCCATGATCCGCTCAAGTTGCTGATCAAGGGCAGTTTCGACAATTTGGGTGAAGGAAGAAGAGGCGACAAAGGCATGAATCCCCTCCTGGGCCTGATGGCTGATGGCCTTGACCGCCACATCGAAATAGATCTGATACCCATTGGGAATAAGGCTTGACAGTGGCCCCAGGTCTCGGTTCAGCAAGGCGCTGCCACGGTTTTCGATCAAGCCATAGAGGTGGGTCTGAAACGATTCATTGGCCAAGGCCTGTCCGACCTCCTTACTGGTTAATAGATGTTCTCCCACCATCTCACCGATATTGATGGCCAGATCCTGCCGTTTTGCGGGGATAACTCCGGGGGTAAAGGGGACTCGCAGGCCAAAGATCCGCCAGGGATTCAAGGGGCGAAAAAGCATCTTGATGGCAATCATATTGGTGAGATAGCCAATAAAGGCCCCCACTACTGGCGGCGACGCGTAATTAATGGCAACAAGCAGATCAGCGGATGATATTGACATGATTTATATAATTCACAATTTCAGAGGGATGGTTGATGATTTTTCCAGCCTTGTTGGCTGCAAGCTCCTGGTGTTCCCTAAATCCCCAGAGCACTCCCAGCGTCATCATCCCGGCTCCATTGCCAGTCTGCATGTCGGTGGCGGTATCCCCTATGTAGAGGATCTGTTGTGGTTGCAGGCGCATCAGGGCGGCAATTTCCAGGGCCCCGCCCGGATCAGGCTTTTTGGGCACACCTTCCCGTTGCCCATACACAAAATCAAAGGTGTCGGCTTCAAAAAAACGTTCGACGCAGAGCCTGGTAAAGGCATGCGGTTTATTAGAGAGAACGGCCAACTGTAATTTGGCCTGGCGCAAGAGCGGGAGCATCTCCATAATCCCACTATAGGGGCCGCTTTTGAGATCCCAGCTCTGGCTGTAAATTTGCATAAAGGTGTCCATGCAGGCAGCTATCTCTGACCGGGAACGATTGCTCTCAGGAATTATGCGTTCAATGAGGGTCGCCAGACCCTCTCCAACAAAGTAGCGATAGGCGGCGGTCGCATGACCAGGAAAGCCAAAATGGGCCAGGGTAGCGTTGGCGGCATCAGCCAGATCTTCCAGGGTATCGAGCAAGGTGCCGTCAAGATCAAAGATTACACCACGAATTTTCATAAAATGGTTGTCTGTTGTGAAGTATAAGTTTTACCCGTACCTGACCGCCAGGTGAACTTCCAGTCGCCTTTCGGCAGCTTATTTGCTGATGGCGGGATCTTTGTGTCTTTTGGTAAAAAAATCTACGGGTGGAAATGTTCTGTTTCTGATGGAAAAATGTATTGAATCTGTCGGGCATATATCCCGGCAGGTATAACAAGCAAAGCAATCTGGTATTGTTTTTTTGTCTCGTCTCAAAAGAGCATCCATTACCGTCGTCGGACAGGCCGTGACACACTTCTGACAATTGATGCACGTTTCATAATTGACACTTATTTTGACCAGGCTTGTTTTTTCGACAAGCCACCCCACAAAACCAAAGGGACAGAACAGCTGGCACCAGGGTCTATACAGAAACAGGCTCGCCAGGAAGAGCGCCCCGAGGAAAATCCCCCCGGAAATCCCGAGATATCCCGGTTTATAGATTTTGAAAGGATCAATCGGCTCAATAATGTCGATCCCCCACGTAAAAACAACCAGGGTAAACACGCAAAGAAAGATAAATCGAACGGTATTGGTCAGGACAAAAGGCAATTTGAGGTGTTTACCGATAACAGCCTTCTGCGTATCTGTTTGATTGATGCGAAAGATCAGCTCTTGCAGAGTGCCCGCCTGACACCCCCAGGCACAAATATATTTATTGGCCAAAAAGACGATTGCCAGAAAGATTGCCAAGGCAATCAAGCGCGGGGGGAAAATTGCATGTGTGGTCCCATAAAGGTGAATAGCATCTTTTATGGTACCCATGGGATTGGGGTCCGATCCCATCACTACCCCAAAGAGTAGAAGAGAGATAGAAAGCAGCCATTTTCGAAGTCTTGGCGTAACTTTCCGTTTTCTTAGAAGAAAGTAAATTGTGGCTAAAAAGACAAACCAAAGTCCAAACTTAACTGGAATCTTAATCCAGTTTTTGCTGCCATGTTCTGAGGCTAAGGCCAGTTTTTTCATAACCTTGTCGGAAATTTGTCCCGGCGTGCCGTATTCGTTTAATTTTTTCTCCAGGTCAGATTTCGCTTTAAGTTCAAAAATTTCCTTTAAAACAGAATTTGGTAGTTCGTTTACTTGACCAAACTGAGAAATTGTCATTTCGAGTTCTACTTGTGGTTTTTTAACCTGCTGTAACTGTTCAGGTTTGCCGCCCCAGATTCGATTGGACAGTATCGACAAACTCATGACGAGAATAAGTGTCACAACAAAAAGCAGCGATGTCTGCAAAAGTGAGTTCTTGGTCATGAGTCAATATCTTTCTGCTTTATTGTTAGTATTTATGAGTCTCTTGCGAGGGTCTTGCTTGAAGTTCGATGGAACTGCTCAAGGTGTTGAGGTGGTAGGGGATTGAGCGGCTTAGTTGTTTTTATGTTTTATACACAGCAGCAGCAGTTTGAGGCACTTGTCTCAAACTGCTGCTGGGTTATAAAGTTTCGTCTTGTGTTCTTTTTTTGTAGATTGAGGAAACAAAAGGAGGAAAAGGCCTCTGGGGGAAAGTACATCCAGCAATTCTTCTCCTCGGGGCGCATAGAGAGCAGGTAATAACTCCAATTTGCATTCAAGCCGGCACTCTCATCGGCTGTACTGCGCGGCCCTCGGTGTTAACTTGAATGCTACTGGGAACAAGAAAATCAAAAGAAATGGTCAGGGAGCAGGGTTGCATAATGTACGCCCTCCTCCATAAGTGCGCTTACTTCAGAAAGTCACCATCTTCCCACTGACCCTCTTTCGCCTTACCATCGGCTTCGGTAAGGGTGCCGTGGCCATGTTGCATTCCATCCTGCCATTGCCCTACATACTTTTGACCTTCGGGCCAAGTCATAGTCCCTTGGCCGTTCATCAGGTCTTTTGCCCAATCGCCGCTATATTTTTTTCCGTCAGGAAACGTCATGTCCCCTTTGCCGCTGCGAGCACTGTTCTTCATCTCACCCTTATATTCTCCGCCATCGGGATAAAGCATAGCTCCTTTCCCATCCGGGGCCTTATCACGGATACTTCCGGTGTAGCGCGAACCATCCGGCCATTCATAGGTGCCCTGACCGTTGACACAATCCCCTTCAACGCAGCCGCCAAAACTCTGGTTGGCCATGGCCAGTAACAGGCACATTGCCATCATGATTTTCTTCATTGTTCATTCCTCTGTGAAAAAAGTAGTCTGTGCATAAAACGTCCATATTTTATAGAGTTTATCATAAAAGTTAAAAAAAACCTACAATGACAAAAGAAATCTCCTCAATTTTTTTGCTTCTCATTTATCTTTTTTACTTGGTTCTCCTGTGTTACATAGGGAACAGAGGGTGCAAATGGCAGTGTCAATCCGTGTTAATCTGTGGTTGCACAGGCATAAATAACAGAGAACAAACATCAATACTTCTTGTCAGGAACTCTATAAATGAATATTCTGGTTGACGCTGATTCCTGCCCCGGGATCATCAAGGATATTTTGTATCGGGCAGCGGAAAGGACCAGAACCCAGATAATCCTGGTGGCTGATCGCCCGCTGACGATCCCGCCATCCGCTCATATTAGAAAGATCCAGGTCAGCCCTGGATTCAATGCGGCAGATGACCGGATCGTTGCCCTGGCCCAGCCTGGCGATCTGGTCATCACGGATGATATCCCCCTGGCGGCGGCGATAGTTGGCAAGGGTTGCCTGGTGCTTAGTCAACGGGGTGAGATGCTCCGGGAAGAAAATATTGCCGAACGACTCTCCGCCCGCGACTTCATGACCGAGCTCCGGGAGTCCGGCATCGACACCGGCGGCCCGGCGCCCCTGACCCAGAAAAACAGACAATCCTTTGCCAACCAGTTAGACCGGCTCCTGGCTTTGCAGAAGGAAAACACTTTATAATCTTGCATCAAGGATAAATATCCCATGGAATGGCTTGCTTCCCCTGAAATCTGGATGGCCCTGATCACCCTGACTGCCCTTGAAATTGTCCTCGGAGTCGATAACATCATCTTCATCGCTATTCTTGTTGGCCGTCTTCCCCCGCACCAGCAAGCCAAAGGCAGAACTTTTGGCCTGGCCCTGGCCATGCTCACTCGTCTCGGCCTGCTCTTCTCCATTACCCTGATCATGCGCCTGACTCATCCCTTTGTCACCCTGCTTGAGCACGGGATCTCCGGCCGTGACCTGATCCTGATCGGCGGAGGCCTGTTCCTGCTCGCCAAAAGCACCATGGAAATTCATGAAAGCCTGGAGGGAGAAAAACTTGAGGAACACTCTACCCATAAAAAATATGCCTCCTTCCTGGCCATTATTATTCAGATTGCCATCCTTGATATCGTCTTCTCGCTTGACTCGGTAATTACGGCGGTGGGACTTTCAGACAAAATAACAATAATGGCCACCGCCATTATTATTGCCGTAGGGGTGATGCTCTTTCTGGCCGGTCCCATCTCCGATTTTGTTGAAAAGCATCCGACCGTCAAGATCCTGGCCCTCAGTTTTCTGATCATGGTGGGTATGGCCCTGATCGGTGAAGGATTCACCCTGCACATTCCTAAAGGCTATATCTACTTTGCCATGGCCTTCTCGGTCTTTGTGGAGATGCTCAACATGCGATTACGGACCAAGAGGCTTGAACCGGTGCAACTGCGTAAATCCACCCCCATAGATCTCGACATCGAATAAACCAGGGAACACAGGCCATATCCATGCATGTCCATACGCTTATTGTTGGCGCGGGTCCAGGCGGTCTGGCCTGCGCCCGGATCCTGGCTGAGCATGGTCGAAGGCCCCTGGTCATTGAACGCAAAGAGGATATCGGGGCCAAGGTCTGTGCTGGCGGGATCACCTGGGGCGGCTTGATCAAGCGCGCTCCCCAGGAACTTGTAGAAAAATCATTTCCGGTGCAACACATTATCACTCGCCTGCAAAAGGCGTGCATCGAAGAACCGGCGCCCATTATTGCCACCGTCAATCGGATTAAACTGGGACAATATATGGCCAGACAGGCCGGGGAGGCCGGGGCCCGGATCATGACCGGCTGGCAGGTCAAGGAAATTCATGAGCAGGGCTTGGTGATCGAGCAGAAAGGGAGCCGGAGCCGGCAGGAGATAACCTTTGATTATCTGGTAGGCGGGGATGGTTCAAACTCAAGAGTCCGTAAGTATCTGGGGTTGGCAAGTAACAAGATGGGCATCGGCATCAATTATCAGATCAATGGCGATCTCCCAGAAATGGAGTGGCATCTGGCCCCCCAATTTTTTGGCAACGGCTATGGCTGGATCTTTCCCCATGGAGATACTGTCTCAATAGGTGCGTATGTTATCAAGACCGTTATGTCCGCCCAGCAGTTGCAAAAAAATCTGATAGTCTGGGCCGGGACTCAGGGCTTTTCCCTGGAAAAGGAACAGGCCCGGGCCGAATATATCAACTATGATTATCAGGGTTGGCGTTTTAACAAATCTGACAAACGTGGTAACCCTGGCCAAACGGGTAAGGCGGACAGCCAGGGCCGGATCTTTTTGATTGGCGATGCCGCCGGTCTGGCCTCGGGATTAACCGGTGAGGGCATCTACCCGGCGATCATCTCCGGTGAGGAGACGGCCCGCGCCATCATAGATGATAATCACAGCACAGCGGTGATGGAAAAGCTGATCCGCAGGCACCGCCTGCACAGCCGTCTGGCAGACTGGACAGGCTCAAGCCCCGCGCTCAACCTCGTGGCCGGAGAACTCGTGACCTTGGGGTTGCGATGTGGCATAATCAAATTCAACAAACTGGAAATGGCTGTTTAAGTCGTTACCCAGGCCATGAAGGCCCTGGAAAGTGAGACTCCGGGTGTCACGAGTGCCAAGGACGGCGCCGGACAGACCGGCCCCTTATGGTGATTACGATTTTGCAATTTTACCGTTATGGTTGAATGACGGCTTAGCTGCACGCCGTTTTACCTATAAACTTTTTAAGCCCCCCTCTCCTACAATCATGCCTACCAAAGCAAACAGAAGAATGAAGCCCTTGTACCTGAATATCGCCTTTCTCGTCACTGGTGCCGCCATCCTCCTCTTCCTGTTCAACGCCCCGGAAGAGACCACGGCCAAGCTGCCCAACGATGCTGTTCACAGCCGGTTTCAGGAGATGAAGAAAAAAGAGGCGGAAAAGTTCTGCGCCGAATGTCATTCCCCGCAAGGGGTGTCTCCCCTGCCCGAAGGCCACCCGCCTAAATATCGCTGCCTGTTTTGCCATAAGAGAAACTGAACAGGGCCGCAATAGTCTCAAAACAAGTGGCATTTTTCTTTCGGAATAATCAGCTTCCTGCTCTACCCGATTCTTCCACGATCACCAGAAGAAGGCCAATTGTCCTTTGTTTTTTCATTTACTCCTGCCGTTTTCATTATTCGAGATTTTTTCCGCTGCGCCGGATGGAGATGAGCAGCCAGACTCCGGCTATTGCCGCGCTGAGGAATCCCAGCAGGCCGAGCAGAGGAAAACCAAAAAGTACAGGGCCGCGGTCGACGGTCATGACGATGGATGAACCGATGATCAGGGCGGCGATGACCACACCCATGGTCAGGCGACTGGTGGCGCGGTCCAGTTGGTTGCCGAAATGTTGCAGGCGCGTCACATCCACATGGACCTGGATTCTGCCGCTTCGGGCGGAGCGCAGGAGATGATGCAGGTCCTGGGGCAGGTCGGTGAGGATTTCGAGGCCGCCGACAATCGCCCGCCATCCCCGTTTAACAAGGGCGTCAGGGGTATAACGGGCCAGTAAAGCCCGCCGCAAAAAGGGAGAAAACTCAGTCACCATGTCGAAATTCGGGTCGAGCTGGCGTCCCATCCCTTCCAGGGTGATCAATGACTTGATCAAGAGCGTCAGATCCGGCGGTAAGGCAAGATGATAGTCGCGGAGCAGGGTAGTCAGATCGGTCAGTATAGTGTTTATATAGAGTTCCTTCAGGGGCACACCGTGGTACTGATCGACGAGGCCGTCAATTTCCAGTTTCAGGCTGTCCTCATCGATATTGGCAGCTCCGGCCCAGTCGAGCAGCACCTCGACGACGCAGTCGACCTCTCTCTCCATCAGACCATGGAGCAGATCGACGACCTGACTACGGCGCTCGGCGGACAGGCGGCCGACCATACCGAAGTCGATGATGGCGATGCGGTTTTCCGGCAGGTAAAAAATATTGCCCTGATGCGGGTCGGCGTGGAAAAAGCCATCCTCCAGGATCATCTTCAACACGGCCCTGGCGCCGCGTTGGGCCAGGATCTTCCGGTCCAGCCCGGCCTGCTCCGCGCCTTCCAGGTCACGGCCGGGGATGCCGTTGACCGCTTCCTGCACGTTCACCCGCTCGCCGGTCCAGGCCCAATAAACCTTGGGGATAACTATTTCAGAGCAGTCTCCGAAATTACGACCAATCCGCTCCGAGTTGCGGCACTCCGCAGCCAGATCCAGTTCGCGGCGCAGGGAGAGGGTGAACTGGCGCACCACCTCGCGCGGTTTGAAGCGTGACATCTCGGGGGATTCCGCCTCGATGATTTTCGCCAGGCGCTGCAGAAGCCGCAGATCGGCTTCGACAATCAACCGGATGCCGGGGCGCCGCACCTTGATAATAACCTCGTCGCCATTTCGCAGTCGGGCGCGGTGGACCTGGGCGATGGAGGCCGCAGCCAGCGGCTCGGAAACCAGCTCGGCGAAGACCTCTTCCGGCGCGGCGCCCAGATCCTCCTGCAACTGCTGCCTGATCTCCGTAAACGGCACTGACGGCGCCCTATCCTGCAGTTTCTCGAATTCAGCAATCCACTCCGGGGAAAACAGATCCATGCGGGTGGCAAGGATCTGGCCCAGTTTGATAAAGGTCGGTCCCATCTCTTCCAGCGCTCGGCGCACTCTCGCAGGCGGCTCCAGCCGCGCCAGTTCGCCGGCCTCCTGCCAGTGCAGCACCTTGCCGGCGCGTTCCAGGGCATTGGCCATCCCCAGCCGGCGCACCATATCGCTGAAACCGTAACGGATCAGGATCGAGGCGATATCGTGGAGCCGCCCCAGATCGCGGGCGGCGCTCAGGGTTTCCCAGAAAACAGAGGGCATTACTGTTCCTTTTTGTTACTGCCGGTTTTCTTGAGCGTCTCGGCGATACCCTCGAGAAAACCGGCGGCGGCGAGGGAGATCTTTATCCCCACCTGCCGGGCCGTATCGACGCCGGCACTCACGCCTTCGCGCGCGTTCGTTTCCAGTTGCCAGGCCAGCGTCTCCGCCGCCGTTTTCGCCGCCGCACCCACTGAAGTGCCGCTGTTGCGGGCGTGCTGCGCCAGGTTGCCCAGTACGTCCTTTGCCACGCCATCCGAGGCCCGGGCGATATTTTTGACGGTATCCAGGAACATGTCTTCCAGCGCGCCCAGATCAGCCAGTCCTTGCTTGAGATCCTGGGAGCCGAACTCCTTGATGTGACCAGCCGCCTCTTCAATGGCCAATCTGGAAGCTTCCGCCGACTTGGCCAAGGCCTCGTCCACACCGGCCATCGCCTCCCGCAATGTCTGTTCGGCCCGGACACCCTTCTCCTCTGCGCCAAGGCTTGAGCCCCGCAGCACAGACTGGACGACCTCCCGCATCCTTTGCATATCGAGGTGGCCCGCGCTCAGCGCCGCCAAGGTAATATCTCGGACGGCCTCGTGGATATTTTCCCCGTCTTCCACTGCGGCGCGGGCTTCAGCTTCTGCTTTTATGTGCTGATTTTTCTGTGTTGTTTGCTCGCTCATTGCCTTCTCCTCTGCAGATTTGGTTATGGTAATTGAGGACAGATCACGTTTATTCGGATTTCTCTTCTCTCGTGCTCTCATCACTGGCTGAATTTGTGCAGGGTATTCGTGATGTTCATGTGAATTCTTCGGCGATCTGATATTGCCACTATTTCGTTTTTGAATCGTGGAACCTAAGGGAAGAGAAATAACTTTCCAGGCACCCTTTAATTCAAGAGGTGTTTCTGACTTCGTTTCTGCCTGATTTTCACAAAGAGCCGCAGAGAGAGAAAATAACTGGCAATGGCGCAGGGAAGGGCCAGCACAATCCCCCCGACCACCAGGACAATCGCTGCCTCATACCCAAGACCGGCCAGGGCCTCCATTGATTTTGACAGTCCAGGGTGCTGGAGCAGGACATCCAGCACCTCCTTGATGCGGGTCCAGGTGAGTTCATACGGGGTCAGGACATTGCCAATGACCGTGGAGAGATAATACTGGGGGACATAGGTGATGGGGTTGCAGACCAGAAAACTGGCCAGCAAGGCGGCGATGGTTGAGCTTCTGGTCACAACCGTGGCCATGATAATGAGAACGGTATGCAGAGGCATGGTGGGCGTGATACCGATAAAGATACCAATGGCAGTCCCAAGGGCCAAGGATTGCGGATCACCTTTCAGCCGCATGAATTTCAAATAATAATATCTGGCGCTCCGTTTTGGATTCATCGGCGATTTTCTTTCCTCAAGTTTCCTGAAATTTTTAAGGACCGTAACGAAATATCCATTACATTTTTATCCATTTTGTTACGGCCCTTTATGCCGTTCACGATGTTTGGATGTTACAGTTGTTTTTTGACATGACAACGGCTTAGAGTTGAGAGCGGGAATACACATCCTGATCATAGGATCCTGGCGCTGATTCTCGCGAGAAATGGTAGCCAGCCACGGCAATCATCGCCCCATTGTCGGTACAGAAAGAGGGCCGGGGGACAAAAAATGCCTTTCCTTCTTGCTGACAACGACTGAGCATAGCTTCCCGCAGTCGGGGATTGGCTGAGACCCCGCCGCCCATGACCAGTGTTTGCACACCGTGTGTTTTGGCCGCAAGCAGGGTCTTTTCTACCAGTACCTCGACAACGGCCTCCTGAAATGAGGCGCAGATGTCTGCAAGTTGCAGGGGGATATCCATCTGTTCATTCTGACGGTAGTGGTTCAGCACCGCTGTTTTCAGGCCGGAAAAGCTGAAATCAAGCGACCCCTCTTCCAGCCGGGATCGTGGAAATTTGATGGCGGCGCGGTTCCCGTTCACAGCCTCGGCTGAGACCCGAGGGCCGCCTGGGTAAGGCAGGCCCAGGAGTTTTGCCACCTTGTCAAAGGCCTCGCCGGCGGCATCATCACGGGTGCGGCCCAGCAAGGAAAAGGAGGTGTGACTGCGCGCCAGGTAGATCGAGCTGGTTCCACCGGAAACGATGAGGGCAATGTAGGGGAATTGGGGTTTATCCTCTTCCAGAAACACCGCCAGCAGGTGACCGGCCATGTGATCGACGCCGATAAAAGGGATTTTGGTGCTATAGGAAAGGGCCTTGGCGTAAGAAAAACCAACAAGCAGTGAGCCGATCAACCCCGGTCCCTGGGTGACCGCAATGAGATCAATATCACGAAGGGCCACCCCTGCCCGTTCCAGGGCCTCATCCACAACAGGCACAATGGATTCCAGATGTTTTCGCGAGGCCAACTCCGGCACCACCCCGCCAAAACGGGTGTGGATCTGATCCTGACTACTGAGGACGCTTGCAAGCAGGGTGTCGCTGTCTTTGAGCACCGCCGCCGCCGTATCGTCGCACGAGGTCTCTATTCCCAGGGTGAGCATGGCATGAATGATATGGATAAGATGATTGCTTTGATAAAGAAAAAGACGAATCCCTCGATCAACGAACAGTAACAAAATGAACGCAAACGCCCGTTCATTTCATAACGACTCCTTGTATGATTGCCGGCTGATGTAGCCTGCCAGACGCCACGCCAGAAAACAGCAGAACAGATTGCTGTTTTCTGGACGTTGCATAAGATGCCGTAAACTGAAAAGAGCAAAAAGAGCCTTGCTCTTTTCAGCAACGGCCTCTAAGCGTGTTTCCTTCGATCTTCAGCCTTGAGTCTTCAGCCTGTCAACTTGTATAGCTCTTCCCGGCTGAAATTTCATCCATAATCATAGCCCAATCATTCTATGATGCGCCTTCCCTTCCTTCTCCTTCTGCTCGTATTCGTGCTG
>DDWW01000059.1:0-26950 GCA_002347085.1 Desulfobulbaceae bacterium UBA2276
CGCCGCCGCTGGTGATGGTGCAGACACCGGTGGTGCTGGAGGTAAAGGATACGGTCAGCCCGGAGTCGGCAGTGGCGGAAAGGGTTGGCGTGGTACCGAAATTCTGGGCCCCGGGGTTGCTGAAGGTGATGGTCTGGCTGGCTTTGGGTGTCACGTTGTTGGAGGCGGCAGAGGCGCTTCCGGTGCCAATGGAGTTGGTGGCGGTGACGGTGAAGGTATAGGCGGTGCTGTTGGTCAGGCCGGTGACAGTGATCGGGCTGGATGCGCCGCTGCCTGTCAAGCCACCGGGGTTGGAGGTTGCAGTGTAGCCGGTGATAGCGCTGCCGCCATCAGAAGCCGGGGCGGAGAAAGCAACCGTGGCCTGGGTGTTACCGGCGGTGGCGGTACCGATGGTGGGCGCGCCGGGAACTACGGCGTTGACCGTGAAGGACTGACTGACAGTCGGTGCGGCGAGGTAGCTGCTGTTCCCGCTTTGGTCGGCATCGATGGTGCAGGTGCCGCTGGTGACGAAAGTTAGGGTGCCGCCGCTGGTAATGGTGCAGACGCCGGTGGTGCTGGAGGTAAAGGATACGGTCAGCCCGGAGGAGGCGGTGGCGGAAAGGGTTGGCGTGGTGCCGAAGTACTGGGTGCCGGGGTTACCGAAGGTGATGGTCTGGTTGGCTTTGGGTGTCACGCTGTTGGAGGCGGCAGAGGCGCTCCCTGTGCCAATGGAGTTGGTGGCGGTGACGGTGAAGGTATAGGCGGTGCCGTTGGTCAGGCCGGTGACCGTGATCGGGCTGGATGTGCCGCTGCCTGTCAAGCCGCCGGGGTTGGAGGTCGCGGTATAGCCGGTGATGGCGCTGCCGCCATCAGAAGCCGGGGCGGAGAAGGCGACCGAGGCCTGAGTGTCAACGGCGTCGGTGGCGGTGCCGATGGTGGGCGCGCCGGGAGCCACGGCGTTGACCGTGAAGGACTGGCTGACAGTTGGTGCGGCGTTATAGGCGGCGTTACCGGCTTGGTCGGCATCAATGGTGCAGGTGCCGGTGGTGACGAAGGTCAAAGCGCCTCCGGTGGTGATGGTGCAGACCCCGGTGGTGCTGGAGGTAAAGGACACGGTCAGCCCGGAGGAGGCGGTGGCGGAAAGGGTTGGCGTGGTGCCGAAGTTCTGGGCGCCGGGGTTGGCGAAAGTAATGGTCTGGTTCGCCTTGGGCGTCACGCTGTTGGAGGCGGCGGATGCCGAACCGGTACCGGCGGAGTTGGTGGCGGTGACGGTGAAGGTATAGGCGGTGCCGTTGGTCAGGCCGGTAACCGTGATCGGGCTGCTGGCACCGCTACCGGTGATGCCACCGGGGTTGGAGGTTGCGGTATAGCCGGTGATGGCGCTGCCGCCATCTGAGGCCGGTGGCGTGAAGGCGACTGTAGCCTGGGTGTTGCCAGCCGTGGCTGTGCCGATGGTGGGGGCGCCAGGGGCCGTGATGGCATCGGCAATCACGATGCTATTAATGGAATGATTGGTGGCCGACTGGTCACCCAAATAACCTCCAGCAGATATATAAATTCGAACATCATCCACGTTATCAAAGGTACTGTCTAAAGATACCGTTATTGGATTATACCCAGCATCAAACCCATTAAAAGTCATGGACGCAACTTCAGAACCATTTCGATACCCTTTGACGGTATTGGTGAAAACGGCCGATTCACCCCAATTGTAATAGGTGAATTGATTAATCTGAAATTCACTACCATCGCTTGATCGAATCTCCATGCCTTTCGAACCGACATTCTGATTGTAGGTCAGGCCGCTATAGAGGGGATTGTTGCTGAAAAGGAAATTGTTATCTTCCCAGGAAATGGTTCCTAAATTGGATCCAGAAGTGTCGATAATATTGAACACCTGGATTACTATGCCAAGCAAATCGGTCGAGCCACCTTCTCCATCCGTTGCAACGCCGCCGCTCCACGCGCCGCCACCATCGGCAGTGAAAGTCAACGTTCCGTTGGCCAGAATGCTGGAGTAGTGTGGAAAAGACAGGCTGGACGAATGTATATTGCCGATGTGGGATTCAAGCGTCCAGTTGGCGCTCAGGGCTTGGGAGCCGGTGGCATCGGTGGAAGCGGCGACTGACTTGCCGGTAAGTTGGCCGATGCGATTGACGAAATGATTGCCGATGGTCCCTCTGGCCACGTTGCACCCGTACAACAGAATGTTGCCATTTTGCTCCAAGGCACTGCCGATGGTTGCCAGATCGGCAGTATGGTCTTGCAGGTTTTGCGAAGTGAGATTGAGCGCACCCAGTAGTACCGCCCCTTCGGAACCATGGGAAACGATATGGATGGCATCGATGTCCTTGCGGCCAAGCAGGATTTGTGCCATGTCCGCCAGGCCGTCGTGGTCGGCATCAAGTACGTGTGTTTCCATGGCTGGATTCACGCCGTTTAGCAGCCCTTGGTAATCGCCGACGTTGCTTTCCACGAAGACGATCTCGTGGCGGCTCGTAGATGCGTCATGCCCGATGACAGGTTTTGCATGGACTGGCGCACCAGAGCAGGCGAGGGCAAGAATGAGCGAAAAAAGTCCCGCCCATGAGAATAGGCGATGTGGTAGAGAAGTGGATTTTGGGAAAGGATGTCGGTTCATTTGTCGTCCTTGGGTGTGGGGTTGGCGTCGCAAACCGATTGAATGGGAAAAGCGGGGCAACGACTATTTATTATGTATTCCTTCGTCTACCAAAAGAAGATCTCTTGAAGTCTGATTGTCGTATCTTAAAAGAGTTACTGGCAATTATTGTTTCGGCTTTTTTTAAGAAGCCACTTTATCTCAAGTTCTTTTGGGCTCATGTAACCCAAATATGAATGACGCCTTCTGCTGTTATAAAACCTTTCAATATAGTCGACGATGTCCTTCCTGGCCGCATCTCTTGTCGTATAGTTTAAGAAGAACACCCGCTCGGTCTTCAAACTGCCAAAAAAGCTCTCTGCCACTGCATTGTCCCAGCAATTACCCTTCCTGCTCAGACTACTAATCATTTGATGTTTTGTCAGCATTTTCTGAAAATCCATGCTGCAATACTGACTTCCCCTATCTGAATGAAAAAGCAGACCTGGCTCTGGTTGGCGTCGCCAGATTGCCATTTGCAGCACACTCATAATGAGGTTTCTACTCATCCGGCTATTCATGGACCATCCCACAACCTGCCGCGAAAACAAATCTATAATCACGCACGGCAAGATAGAACCAACCTTCATTCGTCCACATATATGTCATGTCCGACACATACACCTGATCTGGCTCTTTGACGGTAAATTCACGATTAAGTAAATTCGGGGCAACCGGCAAAGTATGTTTACTATCCGTGGTCACTTTAAATTTCTTTTTCTGTTTTGCTGCTACATCGGTAAGTTTCATCAATGTCGCAGCTTTGATACGTACGACCGCACGAAACGCCATGAGCTTCAACCTGTTCCGCAATCCGCCGGGCACCATAGGTTCCTTTTGACACTTTATGTGCCTCTTGAACCACAGAAGTAAGATTCTCATACTCTTGTTCTCTTGCTGATTGTCCCCTTTTTTCCAGAAATAATAGACACTCCGAGAAACTTCCATAACGGCACACAATAGGGGTATGGGGTAGGCCTTCTTCACAGTATCAATCATTTGATACCGCATCCCAACTCGCTTGCAAAGAAGGTCGCTTATAACCCTGTTCAGTAATCAGTTTGTTCCCATACCACTTCACCCGGACGACCTGGGCCCTGCCGGTCGGGAAATTCCCTTGCCCTTCCTGTCATTATCGGTCAAGCTATCAACTTGGTCGGACCTTCCGGTCAATCGCCGTTCCAGGCAGGTATTCTCGTAACGATCTTTTTTTAGTTATTTCTGTTTTTTATTATTTTTAGAGATAATCAATCTCGCAGGAGGCACATTCATGGCAATCGCATGGCTGGCAGTACTCAAAAGCGTTCCCTGGTCTGAGGTCATCAGCAACGCGCCAAAGGTAGCTGATGGCGCCATGAAGCTGTGGAACGCGGTTGCCAGGAAATCCCCTTTGCCGGAGGCTTCTGATACGAGCACGCAGCCGGTCGTCTCGCTCGAATCTCAACCCCTGGCCGCACTCGAAGCCCGTACTGTCACCCTGGAGGCTGCGGTCTCCGACCTGCACGGCCAAATGCTTGCATCCTCCGAACTCATTAAGGACCTCGCCGACCAAAACGCCCAGCTTATCCAGCGCATCGAAACCAATCGGCTGCGCCTGCTCTGGCTGAGCGCTGCGACTGCGGTGATGGCAATTGCCGCACTGCTCGGCCTGTTTCTGGCTCTCTGATTAAACCATAACTTGCGTACTTGATTCATAAAAGACTATGGTCATTCTATGAAAACAATTTCTCCCGTATCTCCACATAATTTCATGGACTTGCTGCTGGATGCGGTCTGTGTGGTTGACCGTGAAGGTCATTTCCTCTTTGTCAGTGCGGCCAGTGAGCAAATTTTTGGCTATACGCCGGAAGAGATGATCGGCAGGGCCGTGATCGACTTCGTGCACCCCGGGGATCGGGAAAGAACCCTGCAGGCCGTCAATGAAATTCTGGATGGTGACCAGAAACCCTATTTCGAAAATCGTTATGTACGCAAGGACGGAAAGATCGCCCATATCATGTGGTCTGCCCGCTGGTCTGAGTCCCAACAGATAAGGGTGGCGGTGGCCCGTGATGTCACCGAACGAAAGCGCGCGGAATCGATGCAGACCGCCGTTTATGCCATCTCTGAGGCGGCTAACGCGTCCGGGGATTTGCCGGCGTTGTTTCAACGCATCCACGAAGTGGTCGATGATCTGTTATTGGCCACTAATTTCATCGTTGCGCTCTATGACGCGGACAACGATGAGATCAGTTTTCCTTATCATGCCCACCCCTATAGCGAGGCATCGGCCCCGCAAACACTGAAGTCACACACCCTGACCGCAGAGGTTATCCGTACCGGCCAGCCATTGCTACTGACGCCGGAAACCGCCGCTTCCGTCTTGTCGTCACTGGATGCTGTGGTGAATCCGGATGCGCTGAACTGGCTCGGGGTCCCGCTTGAGTCTGCCAGTGGCATTGTCGGCGCGCTTGTGGTGTTGAGTTCTGCTGACGCTGTGCGTTTTAGTGAGAAGGATAGGGAACTGTTGCAGTTTGTTGCGGTCCAGGTCGTCGCAGCTCTTGAGCGCAAAAGAATGCATTCCCGGTTAGAGCACATGGCGCAACATGATCAGTTAACTGATCTGCCAAATCGTACGCTTTTTCTGGACCGTCTGCAGACGTCGTTGACAAAAGCCCATCGCGAACAGACCCGGTTGGCGGTTTTGTTTCTGGATCTGGATAAATTCAAGCAGGTGAATGATATCCATGGTCATACTGTGGGCGATCATTTGCTGCAGGATGTGGCCCGGCGCTTGACTCGCTGTGTCCGTGAATCGGATACGGTGGGGCGTATAGGTGGTGATGAATTTATCATTCTCCTTGAGAGCATAAAGCAGCCAGAGGATGCGGCCATACTCACGGGAAAAATTCTTGCAACCCTCTCCGAGCCTTACAAACTTGCCAAGGTGACACTGCAGATTATTCCCAGTATCGGTGTTGCCGTGTATCCGGAAAACGGCGAGGAGGGGAATGAGCTGATCCGTTATGCGGATAACGCTATGTATCAGATCAAAAAAGGGCGTCAGTCATCAATCCCCAGGTGATCGCAGCACCTGTCCCTCTTTTCTTTTTCTTTTGAACGAAAAGAGATGATTCCGGTGACCTGAGACCGGAGACGAGTATTCAACTAAGGCTATGGGCAAGAAGGCTGCACTCATATTCTCTGATCCCCTCTACTCTTCGCTGCTTGAGGATAGAATAAAACTCCTCTTCACTGAGAGGGGAATCCTTCTGCTTTACCAAATAGACCAGGCAATCAACGCAAATATGGAATGAGCAGGCTTCATCTTCCTTGACCAGTTCCCAGCAAGCTCTTTCGACATCGCTAGATAGAAGACACTTCTGTTTCCTGTTACACTGGATTATTTCCCAACATGGTAATTCAGATTGCAGAGACATGAACTTTTTCTCCCTTTCATTGCAAATGAATACTTACTTTGATATCTTGGGAAACGTTGTTGTCTCCCTCACCGATAAATAAATCCCGGCGTCCATTCCAATCCACTGTTTTTTTAAACTTTTTCCATTTTTTGATTATTGAAATCGGACACGCCTGAATTTGACTCGCCGGCACTGGATTTTTTCCCATTACCTCCTTTTCCTTGAGCGAAAGTCTTGTTAGAGAGCATTGCCGCAAGGAAGAGAGCTATACTGTAAGGATCTTGTCCTTCATTATTGATTCTTCTTTTGAATATCGGTCTTGATTGGTAAGATGGCAAACTGTCCTGTACTCTTGAATCAGCAAGGTTTTCTTCTATGAAATTTTTCCAGTTGAGTGTCGGATTAACAATTTTAAAGCCTATCATTTGATGCATTTCTTTTTGAGTTTCGGATCTCCACTTGGCTTGTAACGTTAGTTTGAAATCCTGGAGAGGACCATGGACGATGATGAAACACTTTCGAGAATGCTGATCAAAATGTGACGGAAGTTGAGATACTCGAATCCCGGTGGATGAAACATCTTCAACAACGCCAATACAGGCAGAATTTCCATTCCACATGCTGGATATTAACCTTAACCTCATGGTAGCATGTCGTTTGCAGGTCCTACGATTTGTATGCATGTTGCCTCCTTGCTTATTCTTCTGAATGTCAATTAGGTGGTGGAAATTGGAAACGTCTGTTTAGCTTCTTCTGTCTGGGCTGTCGTTGCTCATTGCTTCATGAGAAACATCCGTTTACAGAAAATAAATAATATGCCGGCTCGGCACGCTTAACGGCCTCCCGAACAACTGGAACTGTCACTGAATGCCTGATGCTATCACCATGTAGGATACTTAAAAAGGGGGAGGGGGCTACTTGTAGGCCTCGAAATACCTTTTTGTGGAGATCTGAGGACATCCATAACAAGTATTATCAAGGGGAAAACGAAGGGACGATAGGGGAACAGACTACGTTTGTCTAAAAAGTAAAACGTGGCCTGTTTCCTTAAATTCGCTCTTAAATTCGCTGTAAATATAAAAAAAATCCGGGGCCTCGCTCATAACGAAACCCCGGATTGGCAGTGCTTTTCTGCTTCTAATAACTCTTGCCTTTTCTTGGCTTAACGCCCGGCAGTAAAACCGTCGGTCAAGGTATTGAGAAAGGCGTAAATGTCGTCGATATCCTGCTTGCTCAATCCCATGTTGCCTGTTGCAGAGGTCACGTTCTGGTTTACCTCCGGTGCCAGATCTCCCCTGTCATTCATAAAGGAAATCATCTCCCTGAGGGTCGTGAAATAACCATTATGGGAATAGGGGGCCGTCATGGTGATATTTCTCAGGGTCGGCACCTTGAATTTGCCATTCTGGGCCGTATCGCCTACTACCGGCCCCAGTCCAAGGTCATAACCGTCGTACACCGTACCGGGGACGGTCAGCAGCCGGTCGTTTACCGGTACACCCACATTGACGTAGCCATAGTTGGTGAACAGTGGCGCCGGCTCGCTGCCAACCACCGTATCGGTATGGCATGAAGAGCAGTTTGCCTTAAAGAGTCCCTGTCCTCTTGTTTCCTGAGCAGTCAAGGTTCCCGTGTCAAATTTTGAAGTGAAGGCCGTGATCTCGGGCGACCGCTCATAGGCGGCCACCATCCTGGCAATATTGGCATAGGCCGCATCGACCTTATCGTCAAGATAGCCATCAGGCGTGTCGTCATCCCCAAGAACGGCAAAGAAATCCGCTCCAAAATAACTGGTAAAAATATTCGCATAGTCTGACTCGGAAACTCTGATTACCGCATCTCCGGCCGAGGCCAGATTCATCTCTATTGGATTTAATGGCGGCCCCTGAGCCTGCTCTGCCAGCGGATCGCCAAGGACCTCTCCTGTTTTACGGCCATCCCAGAACATGCCGCCGAAATACTCGCCGTCCACTTGATGCAGTGTCGGGCTGAAACCGCAATAGGCTGAAGTCGGGGCGTTTCTACCACCCTTGGATATGCCGTCGTCCCCAAGAGATACCATGGTATTGTAAGGATCCCGGCTGTTCGTCGGATCCGCAAACCCGGCTGTTTTATGGTGACAGGTTTGGCATGACTGTGTTCCGTTTAATGACAGCCCCTTGTCCATGTAAACGTGTCTCCCCATCTGTTCTTCTACGGTAAGCTGAACAGCCGCAACTGACCCCGCACCACAAGCCAGAGTAAAGAGTGCTGTATAAACGATTGTTTTTTTCATTTTTCCTCCCGTTGAAAGTTGTCATAGAAGCAGTTTTCACTACCTACCCATAAATTTAATATTGGCAAAGGGCTGTAAGCAATTGAACTACAGACCCGAAGGACAAATGACACTTTTTCGTTCTATCTTTTGGCCCATGGAGGGAGAGAAACCCATGATATTGAGAACACAGGCTGGGCGACAGAGCTGTCTCTCTGCCGCCCAGCGAATCCCCTGAAGCATTACAGGGATTCTATTCAAAAAGAGAGAGCTGTTAGTTGTCACCCATCTCCTTGAGCTGTAACCTCCCCCTTTTCATGCCGAAGAGAGTGAGCGTTTTCCCCATAGGTAGTTCTCCTTTTTCATCATTCTGGTTGAATACACTCGCCATTCTCAATCTCTCCTGCACAGAGCAGCGTATTAACGGTGATAACTACCGGTCTTCCCCAGTCGCTCCATTTATTTTTAGTGGAATTCTTCTTAGCACTGCTGCTTTCTGTGACTTCATCACCGAAGGTAATGGTGATTGTCACGTCATCGTCAAGCAGGGACAGGTCAACAAGCAACCCGTCATCAATAAGATCTTCTGCAGCACTGACAGAATCGGTTGTGATTGCTGTTGTTCCCATATCGTCGTCAAAAACCAGGTCTGCATGGGGGGTGTCGGCTACCATTTCATCGATCATGGCGTAGATATCTTCATCGACAATATCTGCCGCAGGATGGTGAGCAAGGACAGGGCTGGCGGCCAGCACAAGGAACAGGCCAGAAATGATTATACTCTTTTTCATGGTAAACCTCCTGTTGTTGATAAAAGCCCACTTCGTCAGTTTGTATCTGCTTTCTGGGCAGTAACGACAGAGTGGAGAGAGTCAGGACTTTGCCCAGTGGTTTGTGGCCCGATAGATTCGGACTGCCTGCGACAGGATCTGTTTATAACGATGGCTGGAATGTACGTGCCAAAACTCCGGGTTATATCGACATAACTATCTCCTTTGGAGGTTGGATCGGTGCTCGGTGTCATTGCCTCCATGTCCTTTTGTTTCATCACCTGCCTTTCCATGAGTGCACGTTGTATTGTGAGAGATTAATGCAGTAATGAAGAGAGCTATGCTGTAAGGATCCTCTTCATTATTGTTTATTCTTTTGAGTATGGGTCTTGATTCATAAAGCGGAGAACTCTTTGTTTTTTTGTCCATTGTCAACATACTGTCTTCCGCCCCGTCGTTCAGCTCAGCTGTCATTTACTCCTGAGGTTGCAAGTATAACGGTTAAAAATTGCTTCCATTTGAGTGTCGGACTAACAACTTGAAAGCCTATCATCTGATACATATCTTTTCTGATTTCCGATCGCCATTTGGGCTGTAATTTTAGTTTGAAATCCTGGAGAGGACCATACACAACCCCGAAATATCCTTGGGAATGCTCAGCAAAATGTGACGGAATTTGAGATACCCTTATTCCTGTGGCTGAAACATCTTCAACGACACCAATACAGGCAGAGTCTCCATCCGACATGATGGACATCAGTCCCATCGTAGCATTTCGTTTGCACCTTCTACGATTCGTATGCATACTGTCCTCCTTGCTTATTCTCCTGCCAATCATCAGTGGAAACTGTGGAATCGCTTCTTCCGTTTCTTCTGTCTGGGGTTTGGTCATTGCGTCATGACGCAATGACCTTTACGGAAAATCTATGCATTTAATGACCGCCGGCTCCACCGCTGAATCCGCCACTGGAGCTGCATGAGGCAAATAAATTATGCTTCATCTAACAAACATGACCCATCCCGTAAACGATCTTGATCAGGGACTCCATCTTGATCACCACTCTGGGGGCCGTTAGGACCTGCCGCGACATCAAAATTTCCTTGCGTAGTTATGCTTCCGAGCTCAGGATAACAAACGCCATCGATAACCACTCCATGTTCACACAGAAGATCAGGAATCCCATCGCCATTGGGAATCCCGTCGCCAGGGCCTTTACCGTTACCGGCAAAACTAGCGGCAGGAATGCTCAAAAACGTCACAGCCAGACCCAGTGCAATAGTAATACTCATTTTTTTCAACATAACGTTACCTCCGTTGGTGATTATAAAACAACCAGATGGAAATCACGATGACCTCTAACCTGCTGTTTTTTTTAAATTGATACCTTGAAAGTTCAGCCATTGATTCTGTTTTATGTTGAGTGTTGCGTTTCTTGTGCAAGAATGAGCAAATGTTGTAGCATCAAGAAAAAAAGAGTGCGCGTTTAACGACCGCCAGCTCCACCACCTGAGCCGCCACTTCCGCCGCCTGAGCCGCCACTTCCGCCGCTGGAACCACCGCTTGATCCGCCGCTTGAGCCGCCACTGGACCCGCCGCTTGATCCGCCACTGGACCCGCCGCTTGATCCGCCACTGGACCCGCCGCTTGAGCCGCCACTGGAACCACCGCTTGAGCCGCCGCTGGAACCACCGCTTGAGGAGCCTCCACTCGATGAACTACCGCTGTCACCACCGGTGCTGCCAGCTCTGGAACCAGTATCCCCAGCACCACTGGTCTTTGATTGACCACTGAGCTCTGATGCGGCAACGCCCTGATTTATATCAGCAGAAAAATTACGGGCAACATTCTCAGGTGCTCCATACCTGGCCTGCTCAGTGAACGAATTCTGTAGAGCCTGCATTTCACGGGCCTGATAGGAATGTTGCAGAGCATTGACAAGAACCGCCGAAGCAGTTGTGGAATCAACCCCCAGACGCGCCATGGTACGGGCAGCACTTATGGTTTGAATCATGAGTGCTGTGGCGTCTTGTCGGTTTGTTGTTTTTGTTTGGGTCTGGAGTTGGGTCATTAGCTGGGTACAATCCTGTTCTTTCAGACCGGCGGTGTAGGCTTCGGCTATCATTTGCCCCAGCTGCTTTGCCTGTTGTTTGTCCGTGGTGAGGGTGCTTGCCTGCCGGTAAGCCTGTGCATACCTGCTTTGTACACGTTCGACCGCCTGGACAATATTTTCTTCCTTCATCTTTTTGGCGATCCCTTCATGGACCTTATTCATCATGGGGTCGGTAGGCAGACCCAGCTGTTGCGCATCTTTGATCATATTCTTGACGCGCAGAGTATTTTCATGACTGAATTTGTGTTGCTGCATGGCCTGCAGCATGGCAGGTGTCCCCTCAGACTCAATCTGGGCCTGGTATTGTATTGTTGCTTTTTCCCGGGACTGGAGTGGAACACTTTCATTGTTCGTGGGTTCAGCTGCAACAGCATGAGTTGAAGCAAGCAGAATACATGCTGTGAGAACTGTCATTCTTTTCATTACGGTTTCTCCTTAAAATAAAATATATTGGTGCATCTTTGTTCTATGCTTTAGAAACGCCAGGCCATTCAAAAAGTTACATGCCAGAGACAAAAAGACAATTTTTTGTCCCGAAGTCGTCAAACACGGTGTTCGGACAATCCGGTACGGCAACCTTTCCATCGACGATATAAAAATAGGTGAATTCTTTCTTCAGGGGCACGGTCACCTGCCATCTATCTCCAGAATCTTTGATTGCCGGATGATAGGTAAAATGGTCGGCAGACGAGGCAAACAAGACCTCCTTGGCCTTGGCATCATTGTAATACAATGACAGTGAATCCTCATGGACCTCTATGGAGTGCTGTTGAGCGCATCCGACGACAAAAAGGACCAAAAACAGCAGGAAACTTTGAAGAGTACGGGAAGGGCTGTTGTTCATTTCAGGTCTCCACTTTGAGAATAGAATTGGTTGAACCGAAATCGTCAGATTCCTGGGTGGCAACTGTCGGATCAGGCAGGGATTCCGAGCCGTCGACAAGAAAGGTGTAATGATGTTCTCCTGCCGGCAGTTTCAGAGATACCTCCCAGTAGCCATTTGTGCCGGAGGGAACGAGAGGGACGCTCTGCCAGTTGGTGAAGCTGCCGGTAATCTCGACCCGTTGGGCTTTCTGCTGATGGATAACGAATCGGTGCAGAACGGCTGTTGGCTCGGCGGCTGGTTTGATTTGGGTGAGATCCTGCCCGCCCATAAAGGAAAACACCGCCAACAGGCAGGCGGCAACGGCCCACCCCAGTGGACGATTGAAAAGCGGCAGAATCCTGGCGCGCCTCGTTTTCAGTACCACATCCGGGGCTGTTTTGTTGAGTGAGGCACTCAGCAGTTTTTCCTGCTCGAGCAAACCAACGGCATCGTCTTTATATGGTTTGTTGTCATAGACGTGTTCGAGAAAGTGTATCTTTTCGTCTATGGAGAGCTCGTTATCAATATACATGCTGATTAAATGATCCATTATTCCACCTCGTTTTTCATCATTTGACGTAACTTGGCCCTCGATCGGTGTACTCTTACTTTGACGTTCTCCAGAGTTAATCCGAAGGTTGCCGCTATTTCTTTATAAGCAACGCCGCCCACGGCAAGGGTTAAAATCTCCCTGTCCAATTCCGGGAGTCTGTTCATTGTCTTGTAAACTCTGTCGGTTGTTTCCTGGGTAATGAATGATTCCTCTTGATCGGCGACAACCTGCGAAGCCATATCTTCGGCTGTTGGCAACTTTTTCTGCTGTCGCCAATGATCAACAAGCGCATTCCGGGCAATGGTAAACAGAAGCGCCGGAGACAAAACGGCATCATGGCCGTAATATTGAAAATGACGGGTGAAGCTTTCCTGCATAATGTCTTTGGACATATCAGGATTGCCGCTTTTGTATATTAAATAACTGAAGAGCTTGTTCTTGTACTCTTCGTAGAAACTTTGATATTTTTCAGACATTACAGAGGCTCGTTGGGGTATCTATCTTTGTTTGCGATGTTTTCCTGTAGATCCGGCATCTTTCCAACTATAGGCATTAAGGTCTTTATCTGCACGGGGAGAGATGCTGTAATTTACGCAGCACATTGTCGTTTTTATAGAAACGATTGAAGTTGTAAAAGGTTACATTATTTTTACTGAAGTTCATACAAAGGGAAGGGGAAGCGGGGGGAGGTGTGGTGATGACAGCGGCTGATGCGGACAGCGGGGGGCAGAGTCGGGGACGGATCACGTTCGTTGGGGCTTCTTCATTACGAAAACGCGGGCCGCACCCGCTTCTTCTTTCTTCGGCTATTTTACTCTTCTCCTGGGTTTTTCTGTTTTCCGTCGCCGGATCACGGGGCAATCTGCAACTGTTCGGGATCAAGCAGTAAATAGCGGGCGAAGCGTCCTTCCTCCCGGCTGCCGTCATCGCTGACGATCATGATTCGCTGCCGGCCATCGATGACGGCAGGGCAAACCCCTTCAGCGTGCTCGAAGCCCTGCAAGCCAGGAACGGTGACACGGCGAGCCGCCGCACCTGCCTGACCGCTCCAGAACCAGAGCTGAAAGTGAACCTGCTCGCGCGAGACCGGGCCACTGGTAATAAGATAGCCGTCGAGTATGGGAATGTAGGACATGCCGCGGATCCCGTTTCCTCCTAAATCCAGCGTTTCCAGTTTGGCTGCAATCCGCGGCGGCTCACCTGCCTCGAAGATTGCAGAGGGGTTCTCGACGTAGGCGATGATGGCTCGATCGTCGAGCAAGGGACTGCGAAAACCGATGAGCATCGTCTGCTGATCGGGGCTGATCTCCAGGGCCTCGATATTAAATCCACCGTCATTTTTGACGTCTTCTATCCCGGCTGCCTGTGCCAGCGCAGGGTGCGTCGCGATCAAAGCGGGCTTCAACCCTTTGACTACTGTTGGCGAAGCCACATGGTCGCCTTCGACCCGGAACTGAACCAGTTTGTAACGGGATTTTTTCTCTTCGCCGTCACGGTCTCGCGAATGCGAGGTCATGGCGTAGAGATTCCCCGACCGATCGAGAGCGAGTCCTTCGAGATCATCCAGCTTTCTGAAATCATCCCCTGCTTTCAACAGTCCCAGGCTCAGCGGAGTAGCGCTCACGCTCCCATCAGGGTTGATCGTGACCAGACTGAACGGATGCTTCTTTTCATCCTCGACAACCAGGAAACGGCCGTCAGGAAGCTGCTGGATGGCGGAGGGCTCATAGATCCCGGTCAAGAAAATGAAAATATTGATGAGAGTCATGGTTGGCATTGTCTCCTGCTGTTCGAGTATCGTCCATCATCGCATTTGTCTAACACTGATTCTTCCACAGCTTTTATTCGCATTCCTTTTTCAAAGGTAGACCATCTTTCAATGCATAGTACTCAGTGCAAGACTTGCCATTTTCAGTAACTTGTCTTTCACCATAGCTTGCATAATAATCTGCTTCCGTTGGAGAGACGAATCCATTTTTATTTATATCTGCTTCTGTCCATGAAAATGGCGAAAACATGAGGATCACATAGGGCAACAAATAAAACCATGCAACAAGAATTACCACGACACTAAGGATTATTCTTATGATGCTTCGTATCATGTCTTATGGCCCTTATATATAGCGTTCCGGCTCACCGGACCCGCGCTTTTTGCCGGGTAAGCATAAAGCCGGTGGTTATGTGCTATTATTATTTTATTTTTAATTCTTTTGTCGTGGACAAAATGAACTTATTTCTTAAATCCTCATGGTCTAAATTGGGAACTTTCTTTAAAGAGATGTCTGATCGCAAGACCGAATCCAGAGCAAGATTTGATTCTTCTGAAAACCAGCTTTTGACAAGACTTTTTGCATTTTCTATTGCTTGACGTGTTTCAGGTCTAATGTTTATCACTGGCGAAATACCATCATAAGATTCTTTTTCATTTTGAAGTTTTGTATCGTAAATATCAGATTCCCATTTTGAGAGAGCAGTTAGTGCTTCACTAAATGCATTATATTTCAAATCAAATTTCTTCTGTTTCTTGCTTATCCACCCAACAATGAAAGGGCTGATGCAACCAGACAATAATCCAGAACATAATGCAATTATAAGAGAAATCCACCATGGAGTTGTCATCTATTTTTCCCCTTCATATAACAGTGTATTAGGCAGAATGGGCCAATATGGTGCAAGGCAGATTCTGGCCAGTTTCTTTTTGAAAATCATGCGGTTTCTATTTGTCCCGCATATTTACATAATATTTTGAGAGTACTTGATGCGGCAGGCAAAAACAACATCTACAAAAAATAAGAATTGTGACGGATTGATGATAAATGTGGTCTGTTACTGATTGCCCTGAAAGGGAATGATGCTTTCACTGAAAAGATGAAACGGAAGATCGACTCCACCATCAGCCGCGCTCTGTAAGCAAAACTAAGGTGAATATTCAGTCAAACCTGTTCGGCATCATCCACAACCTGGGAAAGTGGCAGGATACGACCGAATTATGCCTGATCACCATGAAAAAAGTAAAACTGATTGACAATGCAGTCGATTTGCACAGAGAATAGAGCTGTAAACGATAAAAACAAGACGACCGGAAAAATCCCACGGATAAAAGAAACAAACGGCCACTATAAACTCAAAGACCTAAGGAGAAGAGCCATGTTGTGGCGTGATAAACGTAGAAGCAGCAATGTGGAAGACCAACGGAATATGAGTGACTCCGGACTCGGCGGTCCGGGCAGTGGTGGCGGGTTGTTACGTCTGCTTCCCATGCTGTTCAGGTTTCTTGGCTTCAAAGGTACCATCCTTCTGCTGGTGGGGGTGGGTATCTATGGCTTGTTTTCCGGAAACCTCGGCAATATATTAGACGGCCTTGGTCTGCAACAGAGTACGCCAACCAGTATGTCCACAGAACCTCTTCGCCAAACTGCGGAAGAAAAAGAGCTGGTGGATTTCGTGGCAGTCGTCCTGGCCGATACCGAAGCAACCTGGACCACCTTGTTCCGACAAAAGGGGAAAACCTATCAGGAACCACGCCTGGTACTGTTTCGGGGCTCAGTGAAATCGGCATGCGGAATGGCTCAATCGGCAGTGGGCCCCTTTTATTGTCCGGGTGATCAACGAATCTATCTTGATCTGGGTTTTTTTGACCAGTTGACAAAACGCTTCAAAGCGCCGGGCGACTTTGCCCAGGCCTATGTTATCGCTCACGAAGTTGGTCACCATGTCCAAACCCTTTTGGGTATTTCCGGCAAAGTAGAGGCGGCCCGCAATGAACTCAGCCGGACCCAAGGCAATGAGCTCTCCGTTCGACTGGAACTGCAGGCTGACTGCCTTGCAGGCGTTTGGGCCAATCATGCCGACAGCACCCGGCAGCTCCTTGAAGTCGGCGATGTGGAAGAGGGGCTGACTGCTGCCAGCGCCATTGGTGATGATACCTTACAGAAACAGTCGCAAGGATATGTAAGCCCGGATTCTTTTACCCATGGCAGTTCGAGCCAACGGGTGAAATGGTTCAAAACTGGTCTGGCCGGCGGTAATATCGGCAGTTGTGATACATTCGGTAATTAGTATTTTAGGGTGCCTTTTAATAATGAATGCAGTGGATTGGGGTCGATTGATTATTCATTGGAGTTATTTCAGGCGGTAGCGGTTCCAGGAGAGTGGTATGGATAAACACGATGGTTCGGATAACAACAAGAAAGTGGGGGTGCTGATCGGCGGCTCCGGCCTGATCGGCGGTGGTATCCTCCATTATTTCAAGACCATGAATGGGGGCGAGTTCGACCTGCTGGCGCCCAACAGTAAACGATTGAGTCTGCGGGATCCTGATGATATCCAGCTCTATCTCAAACGACACACCCCTGATTTCATCATCAATACCGCCATCACCGCCATTGACAGTAATCCGCTGCTCACCTATGAGACCAATTATCGGGGTACGGTCAACCTGGCCAGGGCCGCCATAGACCTGGGCATCCCCTATATCCATTTCAGTTCTGCCGCGGTCATGCCGACGGGGGACAATCTGACGGAAGATGAACAGCTGAGCTTAACTCCAGAGCTTGCCAACTACCCCAAGTCCAAATTGCTGGCGGAACTGGCGTTGCAGGAGATGCATCGCCGCCTCGGGCTTGATTATACCAATATCCGTCTGGCCGTGGTCTATGGGGAGCACGACCATAAGATTCAGGGGTTTCAGCGGATGCTCTTTGCCCTGGCTGATCAAACCATGCCCTTTCTTTTTACCAATCAGCAGGCCCTGCATTCTTACTCCAATGCAAAAAAAGTCCCTTTTTTCGTCCATCATGTCCTCAAGCACCGGCAGGAGTTTGGCGGCCGGACCGTTCACTTTGTCGATCCCAATCCGGTGTCATTGAGCCAGCTTATTCTCACCATCAAGTCTTACCTGGTGCTGAAGCGGCCGCGGGAGATCTTCCTGCCCTATCCCCTGGCCAGGTTCGGGGCCGATTGCATGGTTGCCTTGACCCGGATGCTGAGACGGATCGGCATTGAGTCCAAGATGCCGCCCGAACTGATGTTTCTGGAAAATTTTTACCAGACGCAGACGCTGTCAGCGGCAAAACTCCGGCAGTCAAGTTTTGTCGATCCCAATCCCCAGGCCACCATTTTTACCGAATTGCCGATGTTGATCCAATATTATCTGACGCGCTGGGAAGATCTCAATCTCCTCGTCCCGGAGGACAAGATCTTTTTTGATCCCAATAAACGGGCCGAAATTTTTCTGAACAAGCCGGAACAGATACTTGCATCCCTTGGAGATGATGTTGTTCGGCCTTTTCTCGATACCTGCACATGGCCACGAGGTGGTGTCGTTGATTCCGAGGTGGAAGACAAAGAACGCCAAAACATGATTTGATAACAAGATGGCAGCACTTGACAGAGGAGGTTGCTTGCACATATCATAATTTATAAGCGTGAATTTTTGCTGATGATGGTTCCTTTCTGTATTTTCAATATCTGAAAAGGAGAAAATGTCCATGGCAACCGTGCAACAGATTCCCCTTTCCCCCTGGCGGGCCATTATTGAGACTGGTCTGCATGCCAATTCTGTTTACAAGACCACCATGGCCGAACTGTATGAGCTCTCGCTTCGTCAGTCCGAGGTCGTGGCCACCTCTCACCCCATGTATAATCCCGGCCTGTTTGGTCTGCCCGAAAATGCGGTCGTCCTGGTCTCCAACGACGGGTCGGTGGTGGGACGGACCGCCAGGGCCCGCCTGCTGGTTCGCACCTTTGATAAGCCCCAGAGTGACAGGATTCAGGCCTTGCTTCGCGAGGCAATCTATCAGTTCAACAAACGGCCGGGGCTGCACCTGGAAGGGGTGATCGGGCTGCACCAGGATTTCATGATCAAGGCCCATCTCCTGAGTCCGGCCACCGATGCCAAGAACATGCTGGATTGGGGGATCAATTTCTGTCCCTTCATCAAGCCCTGGAGTGATCTCTACGCCAAATCACGGGTCATCAATGAGCCTGATATCATTGCCTTTGCCGATCCGGAGTGGAGTCATCCCGATTATCCCCATGGCTGTGTCATCATCGACGAGATGACTAACTGTATCGCCATCCTCGGCTTGAGGTATTTCGGCGAACGCAAGAAGGGGACCTTGACCCTGGCCTGGACCATCGGGGTGCGTCATAATATGGTGGCCTGTCACGGCGGCATCAAGAAGATCGGCAACATGCCGCCAATTGCGGTCTTTGGCCTTTCCGGTTCCGGGAAGTCCTCAATCACCAACAGCCTTGACCATGAGGGGTTGCTGACCGCCAAGGAAAAGGTGACGGTGATCCACGATGATGCCTTTCTCATTGACCTGGAACGTGATTTTTCCGTGGCCCTGGAGCCCTCCCTGTTCGACAAGACCGATGCCGTCACCTTTGATGATCCGCAGCTCAAATATTTCTATTCGGCCCAGAATGTCGGGGTCATGGCCACGGCCGATGGCGGCAAACGGCTGGTGAATGGCGATGTGCGCAACAACAATGGCCGCTGTTTGAAGAGCCGGGATATGTTTCGCCATGCCGAGTATTGCGAGCGGCCGGGCATGCTGATCTGGCTGCAGAAGGACACGAGCCTGCCGCCGATCTCCAAGGTCACGGGCAGCTCACTGGCGGTGGCCATGGGCGCTTCTCTTTCCACCATGCGGGCCAAGGGGGTGGAGAACGTCGATGCCAGGGAGCTGGAAAAACTGGTCATCGAACCCTTTGCCAATCCCTTCCGGGTCCATTCTCTGCTGGAGGATTGCGAGCAGTTTCGTAAATTGTTCAAGATGGGATGTGAGTGCTATATCATGAATACCCATGCCTTTGGGATGGCCGATGAACTGGAGAATATCCCCAAGGAGTTGTCGCTGGCCATTGTCACCGAACTGGTGCGGGGGAATATCCAGTGGCGGGAGTGGCGGACATTTAAGGGACTCCTTGTGCCGAAAAACGGCAACGACTGTTTCGGCGCCGATTTTGATCACAGGTATAAACCCTCCCGGGATCCGGCTTATCTGCGCTTTCAGCGTGACCGGATGCAGGATCGCATTACCTTCCTGTCCCGCAAACGGGACGAGGAACATGACATGGCCAATACCTTTATCGCGCCCCTGGTCTCCGCCCGGCTGACTATCGACCGGATCCTTGATCCTGATCTCTACCGTTGATTCAATAGGAACTCGGAAAAGAAAAAGATACATGGATCCGTGTCTGGCTTGGGATTATATCTGGATGATTTTATTGAGTACAACAAGTCTACGTTGAGGATTGTGCGATATGCGGCGCAGTCAAGCTGGCCCGAAGACGGGATCCGTGAGGGGATAGAATAATTTTTTGAGTCGCTTCGTAAGAACCTGAAAAAAATTTTAAGAAGCAAAGGTGAAAATCAGAAAACAGAGAGAGGCATTTAGTCGTCAGCAATGCAGATTCGGTTTCGTCCCTCGTCTTTTGCCTGGTACAGGGCTGCATCGGCACGACGGATGACCTCGCTGGCGGTTTCATTCTCGCATCGTTGAGCTAAGCCGCAACTCATCGTAAGAGAGAATTGACCTTCGGGTATGTCGATCGAATCATCAGCGATTTTTTTGAGTATTCGCTCGGCAACTATTCCGGCAGTTCTCAAGTCAGTTTTCGGCATGATGATCATGAATTCCTCGCCTCCGTAGCGGCAGACGGAATCATAGCGCCGTGTCATCTCACACAATGTCTTTGCGACCTTGACAAGAGCTGCGTCACCGATTTGATGGCCATACCTGTCGTTGACGTTCTTGAAATGATCCACATCCAGCATGAGACACGATAAGGAATCTCCGAATCTGTTCTGGCTGTTTATTTCCTCTTCAAAGCGAATCATGGCGGTTTTGTGATTGATAAGTCCAGTCAGGCTGTCGCAACATGCTAAATTGACCAGATCTTCCTGGGCAATATTGAGTTCCTTGAGAAAACGTCGGATAATAACGGATAGAATAAGGGCCAGGGTGACGAATATAGCAACTACGGCAATTACGGTATAGAGCCGGGTGTGTTGCATCTCTGCCACCAGTTTATCCATGGGGATGGAAATGCTTATTCCGCCCCGGATGTCCCCATCCTCGTATCCCTGTTGGGCATGACAACGGTTACAGGTTTGTTCATAATAGAGCGGCGCAATATAACGATAAATAGTCCTTTTATCTGTTTTCTGAACCTTTGCGACCTCAGTCCTGCCCTCTTCGAGAAGTTTGAGTGCTTCTTTTTCAAATTCGTCAGGACTATTGGTAAGCGTGTTGACCGGTTTTAGGCTGGTAATGCGGACGGTAAAGAGCCCTGACTGGTCGGCCAATTGGGATATCTCCCGCGTAACAAGGCCGGGATTGCGCAGCGTGTATTGGACTCCGTCCTCGTCTTTGATATTTACTTTGAGACCCGGCAGGCTGGTCAAGAAGGGGTGTGGATTGACCCCAACTCGAACTTTAACAAACACGCCACCATGCTGGGTAACCCAGCGCCGGGTCAGAACTATCTGCTGAAAAAGGGATTGGGCCTGCTGATGAATCAATCTCAAGGAGAGTTCTTCCGTTCGGAGGTAAAACCAGAGGAATGTCCCCCCAAGAACCAAGGCGGAAATCACGAGTGCGGTCGCCAAAAATGTCGTTACGAAACGAGGTTTTTTCATAACGCATTTGATTATCATATTTCTCCAGCGAAAGCTATTCGGAAGTGTAATAACTTGCATAGAGATTTTGCGGTGAATTATCGAGGTGTTGTTTGTGCTCAAATGCTTGATGGCCAGCATCACGGGGTTCATGAAAGAGTTTGTTTCGTCTCTGCCGAACCCTGCTGATTTTAAGATATTACCCCCATCTTGGCCATGACCAGTGCCCGTTTGACCCTGGCAAGTTCAATCTCATTCAACGGTCCGCTGGTTTCTGCCAATGTTGCCGGGCTTACCGGCCTTGGCTGCCCCGCACCCAAGCCCTCAGGGTGATTTTGGATTTTCTTGCTTTTTCAGAATAATGTCTGCATTCAGTCACCAACCGGGCAGCCTCTTCCCGGAGTTCTTTCGTGTACCGGCCATATGGGATTTTTTCCATATTGACACCTCTATTATGTTTACAATCAAGACCTTGGTGTTCATTTTTTGCAACTTACATCATATGTCCAGGATGAAAAATACATGAGCAGTCCACGCTTTCAGTCGTAATCTTAAAGGAAATAATGAGGTTCTTTTTAAGAGTATTCGTTTATCTCCTTGCATCTTACCCGGTATTTCGATGTATACTTTTAATGAGGATGAGAATCAGAAAAAGCGGATGCGGAATTCAGGCAATCAACCGTTTATGAGAGGGCGTTTCAATCTATGATACGCAGAAGATAAACAGAGACAATGGGAAAGGAGGTCTATCGTGAATCAGAAACAGGGAAGACAGGATAAGTTGATCCAGGAAGAACGGAACGACACGTATCAGGAACGACAAAAATGGCCGGAGCCCACGGCCTGCAGCGGCTGCGGCGCCGTGTTTCTTGAAGGAAGATGGGCGTGGTGGGAGTCGGCTGATAAGGCCCATATCATTGTCTGCCCGGCCTGTCAGCGTATCAAGGACGGGATTCCAGCCGGCTATCTGGAGATAAAAGGTGCCTTCTTTGGCACTCATCGTAAGGAACTGAATAATTTGATTCATAATCTTGAGGCCCAGGAGAAGGGCGAACATCCAATGGAGCGATTGATGGCCATTACCACAGAAGAAGATCATGCGTTGATCACAACCACCGGCATCCATCTGGCCCGGAGGATTGGTGAGGCCTTGAAGAATGCGTATCAGGGCGATCTTGATTTCACTTACGGTGATGGAGAAAAAAGTATTCGTATGACTTGGAGCCGGGATTAAGAACAGGGAGGGGGGCATCTTTTGCCGCGGCAGAGACACCGGATCGCCTTTGTTGTAACAGCGTCATGTCCTAATTGTTTGCTGTTCAGTTAAGGCATCCTTAAAGGAATCCTGAATTTATTGTCGTGACAGGGGCTGACAAATGGGAGGTAGTTGAGCAGAAGATGAGTAACAGGCAAAAAATCGATGCCATGCTCCAAACCATTGAGGCCGAGTTCCGGGTTACCAAAGGATTTACCGGACGGTCATCATTGCAGCCGGAGGTTATGGAGGCTATGCGTCTGGTCGCGCGGCAGGAATTCGTGCCGCCTATCCTGACAGCAATGGCCTATGAAAACTCCCCTCTGCCCATTGGCAAGGGTCAGACCATCTCCCAGCCTTTCATCGTTGCCCTGATGACTGATCTCCTCTGCCCGGAGAGGGGAGATGTGATCCTGGAGGTAGGCGCGGGTTCAGGCTATCAGGCTGCTATACTTTCCCGGTTGGTGCGGCAGGTCTATACCCTTGAAATTATCCCGACCCTGGCAGCAAGGGCAGCAGAGGTTTTACAGAGGCTGGGATATGAGAACGTGGAGGTCCGCCAGGGTGACGGCTATAATGGTTGGCCTGAGCATGCCCCTTTTGACGGTATTATTGTCACCGCCGCCGCCAGTCATGTGCCGCTCCCCTTGCAGAAACAGCTTAAACCGGGAGGGAGATTGATCCTTCCCCTTGGTCTGCCCTATAGCTTTCAGGAACTGGTGGTGCTGGAAAAAGACCAGAAAGGGATGTTCAGCACCAGGAATGTCTTGCCCGTCTCCTTCGTCCCGCTTACCCGTGCAGAGATTGACACAGATCTTAAGCAAAACTGATCGTCGCCACTGACCCTATACCTTATATAACAGGAGGAAAACCATGCAGGTACCTTTACAGATCACCTTTCGTGATATGGAAACATCCGAGAAGATAGAAGCGGATATTCGAAAATGGGTCGACAAATTGACCACTCACCATCGGGATATCATCAGTTGCCACGTCGTTATTGAGGCTCCTGCCCACCACCAGCATAAGGGTGGCCTGTTCAAGACCCGAATTGATATTACCTGTCCGGAAGGAAAGTTTGTCATCAACCATGAACCACCTGCCCAGCATAAAGAGCATGAGGATGTTCATGTATCCATTCGTGATGCCTTCAATGCTGTCGGACGTAAGCTTGATGAATATTCTTGCAAGCGACAGGGCGAGGTCAAGATGCATGAGGAGGTGGCTCGAGGCCGGATCAGTCAGCTTTTTCCCATGGAGGATTATGGGACAATCACCACACCGGATGATCGTGAAATCTATTTCCACCGCAACAGCGTTCTGAATATGGATTTCGATGCCCTGGCCATTGGCGCCATGGTCCGTTTTCATGAGGAGGCAGGGAATAATGGCCCCCAGGCCAGCACCGTAAAAGTAGAGGGATGATGACCGACGGGGAGATGGTGCTCTCTCCGGTTGACATCAGGATGGTTAGCCGGGCCAGGAGTTATTTTGCCGGTTTTTCCTGAATGAGCGCCCCGAGTTACGTCTGTTTCTCACTGTCAGCCTGACTGCCCTTGATTGCATGTTTCATGATATTCTTCAATGACTCTATCACCTTACTTGCCTCTGCCTTGGTCAATTCGTCAATCCCGGTCTTCTGATAATATTTCTTCAGAAAATTGAGGAGATGTTGATCGTCCCAGCGGAGATCCTCAAGGAGGTGCTTGATGAAATATTTCTGTCTGAAAGTAAGGCCATATTGGTTGATCTGATAGCGTTTACTTCGGGTAAAATAGCGGAGCAAGCGCTGAAAGGCCATCTCGTCCAGATCCTTGGCAGAGCGGACGCCTGTCACCTGATCCAGGATGTCCCGATACTCCTGGTCTGAGAGATTGAGCTCCCGCTTGACAATATGAATGAGGGCCAGTTTCTTCTTGTCGATCCCGGTTGATTTCCGGCATCTCTTCATGAGCTCGCGCATGAATGCCGGGAGATCGGCAGGGGTTCTGGAGGTGATCAGGTTGTCATCGACCACGACCTGTTCATCCCTATAGGTACATCCGGCTTCCTGTAACTCTTCTGCCACCTCCCGGTAGCAGGTGGCCTTTCTGCCGGTGAGTACCCCAGCCGAGGCCAGGATCTGAGGACCATGACAGATAGCGGCAACCGTTTTACCCTTTTCAAAGAAGTGGCGGACCAGGGCGAGCAGCTTTACGTCTTTCCGAAGGAGAGCGGGGGCCTTCCCGCCAGGCAGGATCAGGATATCGTATGCAGCGGGATCAACCTGGGCCAGGGAAATGGTGGCAAGAAAACGATAACCGTGCTTGCCGATAATCGGGCCGATCGTGCTTGAGGCGATGTCGATCTCAATGTCCTCTTCAAGAAAACGGTAGTAAGGAAACAGCAGTTCCGAGTCCTCAAACTCGTCTGCACTGACAATAAGCGCCTTCATCGTATCCTCCATTTTTAACGGCAGCGTCGCCTGGGTAAAATTACAAAAGCCCCTTCATGCAGAGGCATAAAGGGGCTTTTGTAATTACAGCCTGAAAGGATGAGTGACAGGATTGTTATTCGTCAATGTCAACCTTGGCGATTTTTGCGCCTGGTTTTATGGCATCCCCCACCTTGACCGATATGGTGGTGACAATGCCGGCAATGGCGCTGACCACAGGAGTTTGCATCTTCATAGCCTCCATCATGGCCACCTGTTCACCGGCCGCGACCTCCTGACCTTCCTTGACGCTGATCTCACAGATGTTTCCGGCAAAAGGGGCCCGGATATCGCCATTCTTGGCCAGGGTCAGGATCTCTTCCTTGGAGAGAACCATGGCGGCGGCAGCCACTCCCGCTTTGGCCTCGGGGGCAAAGGAGTAGATGCGCTGATGGTGATCCACATTGAGATAAACATTGGATTCGCCACCTTCATTGACCATGGACGGGCCAATTTCGATGACGTGCTCCTTGCCGTAATGATCGGTAAAGGAAAGGGTCGTGCCGACGTTAAATTTACCCTGATGCAGGAAGATGGATGGCGGCAGGACATAGACCTTGCCGAATTTTTCCTCAAACTTGAAAAAATTGACGGCATCATTGGGGTGCTGCAGATAGAGGACCAGCTGCTGATCAGTGGGTTCATGGCCGATCTTTTCACTGAGGCTTACACGTTCGTGGTCGAGATCCATATCGGCGATCTCGTCCATTCCCCCCTCTTTTTCCAGCACCTTTTTCCAATCGGCTCCCAGGACTTTCTCGTAGATCCACTCTTCCGGCTGGTAAAAAGGAAAGGGGCCATACTTGCCAAGGAGCAGGTTGCGCAGATCACCGGAAGGGGTGCCGTATCGTTCACCACCCTGGACATTGGCGACCGCGGTGGTCCACAGGATCTGGGAACCAGGGGTTACCGACCAGTAATTGCCCAGCTCTTTCTGGACACGTGGCAACTCCTTGTGCAGGATGTCGGGCATCTTGTCGAGGAAACCGCCTTTGGCCGCCTGCTCAAGGCTCGATCCCATGGCCCCGCCCGGAAGTTTGTGGATCTGGACGGTAGGCTGAAAACCCTTGATCTGGGATTCAAAGGCTGCATAATACTGGCGCTGGTCGCGGATGATCTCGGAGGTCTCGATCACCGCATCTTCATTGATACCTATGGCGTTGTAGCCCAGTTCTTTCAAGGTCTGGATAACCGTGAGGCTGGGAGGTGGGCCATAATATCCGGTCATGGAGGAGTCGCTGGCATCAATAATAGAGGCGCCGTTGATGACCGCAGCCGCGATCCGGCCAATATCGTTGCCGTCGGTATTGTGACCATGATAGTGGATCGGCAGTTCTGGGTAATCCTGCTTAATGGCATCAACCAGTTGCCCGATGCGTTGCGGGGAGCCAAGACCACCATGATTCTTGATGCAGAGGATGATGTCATTGCCGGTGACATCGATGATGTCCTTGACCTTTTTGACATAAAAATCATCCGTGTGTTCCGGCCCGGTAGAAAAGCAGATGCAGGGTTCATTAATCTTCCCGGCCTTGGCAACCTCCTCGAACACTGCCTGCATGTTGGGGATATGATTCATGAAATCAAAGGTGCGCCACACATCGACGTATTTGGCGAACTCGCGCACCGTGAAGCGGATAACATTTTGCGGGTAAGGCCGATAGCCAAAGAGATTCACCCCGCGGCACAAGGTCTGAAACATGGTCTTGGGCATCTTCTCGCGCAGGAGCTCAAGCTTCAGAAAGGGATCCACCTGTTTGCGGAGGATATCCACATGGACTGAGGCCCCGCCGGTGATCTCGAGCGAGAAATAGCCTGCCCGTTCGCGAGAGGGCGCAGCCAGCAGGTCGGTATGGAGCAGGATGCGATTTTTGAAATCAGATTGAGAGAGGTCGCGGGCCGTATTGGTGATGTAATAGCCATCAGCCTTTCTGAGCTTATCGACAACCTCGCTGGGGGCCATGCCTTGTATGATTCGTTCCATAATATATCCTTGTGGGG
>DDWW01000059.1:26969-49512 GCA_002347085.1 Desulfobulbaceae bacterium UBA2276
AAAAGTTGTATAAACGTCTGTCCGACCTACAGGGCGTAGGGATTCAGGCCGCGATGATGGATCTCGGCAATCAGTTTGGACAGCTTCTCGGCCTCATTCGGTGCTTCTTTATATTCAAACAGTTGAGGATGGGTGTCTAAGAACGAGGTGTTGAAATCACCCCTCATGAAGTCGGGATCCTGGACGATGTTCATGTAAAAAGGGATGGTGGTTTTTGGGCCGGCAATATCAAAGTTCTGCAAACAGCGGCGGACCCGGCTCACGGTCTCGTTCCAGGTGAAGCCATGGACGGTCAGCTTGACCAGCAGGGAGTCATAGACCTGGGGAATGGTATAGCCTTGATAGACAAAGCCGTCGAGACGCACCCCGTAGCCGCCTGGTGAGCGATAGAGCGAGACGGTCTTGCCGCCCTCCGGCATGAAATCCGCCTGGGGATCTTCAGCGTTGATACGCATCTCGATGGCGTGACCCCGCAACTGGACATCATCTTGCGTGAAAGAAAGGGTCTTGCCCAGGGCCAGTTTGATCTGGGTGCGGACGATATCAATGCCGGTGATCATCTCGGTGACGGTGTGCTCGACCTGGACCCGGGTGTTGATCTCCATGAAATAGTATTTGTAGTCCTTGTCGATCAGGAACTCGACAGTGCCGGCGTTGGTGTAGTTGGAGGCCTTGGCGGCCTTGACTGCGGTCTGGCAGATCTTGTCCAGAAGCTCCTTGTCGCCAATCATGGAGGGCGCGATTTCAATCAACTTTTGATTCCGTCGCTGGATGGAGCAGTCTCTGGTGCCCAGATGGATGGTGGTTCCTTCCTTATCGGCAATGATCTGCACTTCCACATGCTTGGGGTTAAGCACCACCTTTTCCAGATAGACCGAGTCGTCATTAAAGGCGGCCTTGGCCTCGGAACGGGCTACCGGGATCTCCTTGCGCATCTGTTCGTCGGACTCAATGAGTCTGATGCCGCGTCCGCCCCCGCCACAGGTGGCCTTGAGCATGATAGGGTAGCCGTATTTACCGGCAAAGGTCAAGGCCTCCTGGACCCCATCCTCCCCCATAGAGAGATTCGGGGTGCCGGGAACCATGGGGATTCCGGCATCTGCCATGATCTTGCGGGCAATAACCTTGTTCCCCAGATTAGAGATAACCTCGGAGGAAGGGCCGATAAAGATAATCCCCGCCTCTTCACAGGCCTTGGCAAAATCAGGGTTTTCGGCCAGAAAGCCATAGCCGGGGTGAATGGCGCAGGCGCCGGAGTGTTTGGCCGCCTTGATGACCTTGTCTATATTCAGATAATCGCAGCGTGGTCCGTCACCAAGAAAAACGGCCTCACTGGCGGTGCGGATATGGCGTGAATCTTTATCTGGGGTTTCATAAACCGCCACGGCCTCATAATCTAATTCCTGGATGGCTCGCATGATGCGGATGGCAATCTCGCCGCGATTGGCCACAAGTATTTTCTTTTTCAAGGGAACTCCTTTATTGCTTGCTCTATTGGTTACGGGGGTTCGGTTGTCTGTCTTACTGTTTGTGCCTGAGGGATAGAAATAATGATGCGGCACGACGGCTTATGCCGTTTTATATTCTTCTGATGTTTCTGCCGTTATAAAACGGCGGCCAACTTGGCAAAATAAATACCCGGAAAGGTTACGTCAAGAAATATGTTTATTTTTGTCCTGTAATCTCTGTTTTTATCCAGGAGTCCTTGAGGGTAACGGTGCGGTTAAAGACCGGGGCCCCTGGTTGGGAATTGATCAGGTCGGCGCAGAAATAGCCCTGACGCTCAAACTGGAAGTAGTCTCCTGGTTGGGCCTTGCCCAAGGATGGTTCCAGGAGGCAAGTGTCAAGGAGAGTGAGCGAATTTGGATTCAAATGTTCCTTGAAGTCCACGCCCTTGTCGGCGTCGGGATTCTCAGTCAGAAAAAGACGGTCATAGAGCCGAACCGGACATGAAATGGCGTGTGCGGCCGAAACCCAGTGGATGGTGCCCTTGACCTTGCGGCCATCAGGGGCGGAACCGCCTCGGGTCTCCGGGTCATAGGTGCAATGGATTTCGGTGATCTCCCCGCTTGCCTCGTCTTTGACCACGGAGACGCAGCGGATAAAATAGCCGTAGCGCAGCCGCACCTCCCGCCCTGGCCCCAGGCGAAAGAATTTCTTGGGTGGATCTTCCATGAAATCGTCCCGTTCGATATAGATTTCACCGGAAAAGGGAAGCTTGCGGCTGCCCATCTCCGGCCTTTGGGGGTGATTCTGGGCCTCCAGCTCTTCGTTCTGTCCTTGTGGGTAATTGTCAATGATGACCTTTAAGGGATTGAGTACGGCCATGACTCGGGTCGCGGTTTCGTTCAGGTCATCCCGCACCGCGCCTTCGAGCACGCTCATGTCGATCCAGCTCTCTTTCTTGCCAATGCCGATATCGGCGCAGAACTTGCGGATGGCGGATGCCGGATATCCCCGCCGTCTCAGGCCGGAGATGGTGAGCATGCGCGGATCGTCCCAACCTTCAACGTAGCCGCCCTGCACCAGTTGCAGGATCTTGCGTTTGCTCATGACGGTGTAGGTCAGATTGAGGCGGGCGAATTCAATCTGCCGGGGATGGCATGGGGTCTTCAGGGTGTCCAGGCACCAGTCGTAGAGCGGACGATGGTCTTCAAATTCCAGGGTGCAGAGGGAATGGGTGATTCCTTCAATGGCATCGGAGAGGCAGTGGGTGTAGTCGTACATTGGGTAAATGCACCATTTGTCGCCGGTGCGGTGGTGGGCGACCTTGAGGATCCGGTAGATGACAGGATCGCGCATGTTGAGGTTGGGAGAGCTCATATCGATCTTGGCCCGCAGGACACGGCTGCCTTCAACAAATTCACCGGCCTTCATCCGCTGGAAGAGATCGAGATTCTCCTCAACACTGCGGTCCCGGTATGGGCTTTCCTTGCCGGGTTCAGTCAGGGTGCCGCGGTAGGCCCGGATCTCTTCCGCCGAGAGCTCGCAGACATAGGCGCTGCCCAGCTTGATCAGCTGAATGGCGTACTCATACAAGCGGTCAAAGTAATCGGAGGCGTAAAAAAGGTTTTGGCCCCAGTCAAAACCCAGCCACTGAACATCTTTTTTGATCGACTCCACATAGGCGGATTCTTCCTTGCTGGGGTTGGTGTCATCAAAGCGCATGTGACAGGGACTGTTGTTCTCGACCCCAATGCCGAAGTTGAGGCAGATGGATTTGGCATGGCCGATATGGAGAAAACCATTGGGTTCCGGCGGAAAACGGGTCACGGGATGCAGGTGTTTGCCGGTGCGCAGGTCTTCGGCAATGATCTGGCGGATAAAATCAAGGGGCCGTGCCTCGGGAGGATGTTCGATGCTGTCTGTCATAATCTGTGTGTCCTGTTTTCTTTTACGCTATGTCAAAAGAGTTATTTCTTCCTGCTGATTTCAGGGGCCGTTAAGAAATAACCTATACTTTTTTCCATTTCTTTACGGCCCCTTATGCCGTTCTTGGAGCTAAAAAAGTATGAGTTATTTTTGAACGACGGCTTATTGATAAAACCGGTCAACATTGCGCAGTCGTTGCACCACTTTTTCTCGTCCCAGGGTCATGAGGATGTCATACATCGAAGGGCCGGCCAGTTGTCCGGTGACTACCGTGCGCATGCCGTTGACAATGACCCCGGGTTTCACGCCCTTTTCTTCGGCCAGCTCTTTGGCCACCCGTTCGGTCTCTTCCATGGTAAACGATGCAAGGGCCTGATAGCGGTCAGCCAGCAGGGGCAGCCATTCCTTGAGATCGGGAAATTTGACCAGATTTTTCTCTCGCGGCTTGTCCTCAACCTGGAAATCATCGGCAAAATAGGCGCGTCCCAGGGTGGCAAAGTCGTTCAAGGTATGAAAGCGGTCGCGGATCAGCGCCAGGGTGGCCAGGTACCATTCCTTTCTCTCGCCTGCATACGAGGCGTCCCACAGACCTTCTCTTTCGAGGACTTCCCGTACCATGGCGCCAAGCTCTTCAATATCCATGGTTCGCAGGTAATGCTCGTTGATGGCGATGGCCTTGGGGTCGGTGAAGAATTTTTCATCGCCCTTGCGGTAATTGAAGATGGAGTTGGACTTGTTGATCCGCTCCAGGGTAAAGGCCTCGATGAGCTCCTCGCGGGTAAAGATCTCCTTGTCATCTCCCGGCGACCAGCCGAGCAGCACGAGAAAGTTGCAGAGGGCCCAGGGAATAAATCCGTGTTCTTTATAAAAATGGACGGCGACAATCTCGCCATGACTGCGTTTGGAGATCTTGGCCTTTTTCAGATCCAAGGTGAGCGGCATATGGGCAAAGACCGGCAGGGGGGCGCCCAGCGCTTCGTAGAGCAGAACTTGACGGGTGGTGTTGGTCATGTGATCCTGGCCGCGGAGCACATGGGTGATCCGGTCACGGATATCATCGACGACATTGCAGAGTAGGTAGAGGGGTTTGCCGTTGGAGCGGACAATGACAAAGTCATCGACCTCGCTGTAGCTGTGTTCAATGCGGCCCAGCACCTTGTCGTCATAGCCCAGCATGCCGCTGCGTTCAGGCACCTTGAAGCGGATGACAAAGGGCAGTCCTGCCGCCTCTTTTTCCGCGACCTGTTCCGGGGTCAGATGGCGACAGGTGCCATCGTAGCCCATTTCCTGTTTGGCGGCCATGGCTGCATTTTTTTTGGCCTCAAGCTCTTCCTTGGTGCAAAAACACTTGTAGGCCTGGCCATCCGCCAGCATTCGGTTGGCGGCGGCCAGATGATCAGCGCTGAATTCCGTTTGAAAATAGGGGCCTTCGTCCCAGTCAATGCCCAGCCAGTTCAGGCCATCGAGTATTCCCTGAATAGAGGAATCGGTGGAACGTTCAGTATCCGTATCTTCAATGCGCAGGATCAGTTTGCCGCCGGTTTTCCTGGCATAGAGCCAGTTGAACAGGGCCGTTCTCGCCCCGCCGATATGGAGATAGCCCGTGGGACTGGGCGGAAAGCGTAGTCGTGTTTCGGTCATGAAAACTCCTTGCGAAGATCGGTTTGTCTGATCAGGGTGTTTGAAAAGTGAAATGAAAGAGGAAGCGAACTCTTTATATCGTTTTCAACTTCATTGTTCAATAGTTATGATGTCGGAAAGAGGGATTGCGGGCGAAGTGTTACTGTTTTTCTTGAGCTTGGCCTCCTGCGTTCTTCGGCATAAAACTTGACACAGTATGCGTCAGATGGTAGTAATTTTATGCTTTGTTGTTCCTGTGTGCGGAGATGAAATTTACTTTGATTCTATGAAGTTACAAACCGGAGGTTGTGATGAGCGTTAACGGAGATTTTGCCAAGGCCCTGGAAATCGGTCGTCCCCCCAATATCAAGCAGTTGTTTCCTCATTCTCGGGCCCTGTTGGTCAGCGGCAAGGTGATTGATCGCGCCCTGCGGGCCAAGGGCGGGGCCATGACCATGGCCGCGAATGGCCGTAATCTGTTTATTATTCGAGGTGCCTTGCAGGCGGCGCAAAGGGCTGACGCGGCGCTCATTATCGAGATCGCCCGTTCCGAGGGCGGGGCCTCTGCCTACTGCGCGGTGAATTACTGGAATATGGCCCGGCAGGTCGATGCCATGTGCAATGAGCTGGGGATTACTGTGCCGGTTGCCATCCACGCCGATCATTACGGGATCAAAAAGGAGGCGGATTTGGCGCTGGCCCGGGTCGAGATCCCCACGCTCTTTGAGGCCGGAATGACTTCCATTGCGATTGACGCCTCGCACATGCCCGACGACCTCAATCTGCTGGCCAATATTGATCTGAACGCCATGATCCCCTCCTGGGCCGGGCTTGAGACCGAGGTGGGCGAGATCAAGGGGTCGCAGGGGCTCTCCACCGTTGATGATGCCTCCTTCCTGATCAAGGGTTTGAACGCCCACGGTATCTGTCCCGACTGGATCGCCTTGAATAATGGTACCACCCATGGCCTTGAGGCCAGCAGTCAGGGAATTCAGGTGGAGTTGACGGCTGAGATTCACAAACACCTTGCCCCTTATGGTACCTCCGGGGCCCAGCATGGCACTTCCGGCAACAGCTCTGAGCGGTTGCGGGCCATTGCCAAACAAACCAGCACCACCAAGGCCAATGTGGCAACGGCCTTGCAGATGGTTTCCTGGGGCCTGGAAGTCAATGATTACGGCAATGCCATCCTTGATGATGACGGTAAGCTGAAGAAGGTCAACGGCGAAGGCATGAGCGAAGAGATGTGGCAGCAGATGGTGGCCTATGCTGATGCCAAGGGCTGGATGAGCGGCGATTATAAACAGTTGAATCTACCCTTTGAGACCAGACTCATGGGACAGCCTCGGGCGATTCGTGAACGGATGGCGAAAAGGGTAGAGGATTTTGTTTTTACCATGTTGACAGAGGTCTTTTATGCCGGAGGCAGCGGGACCCTCAGCCGTGAGGTGATTCTGGAGGCAGGCTCCTATGATCTTGGCCCCAAGGTGGGACGGATTGAAGACCCGGCGCAATGGACGCGAGAGATGATTATGGAACGGGCCAAAACGCTCGACGTGAATAAGGGACCGGAAGGTCATTTTGACGATTGATAACAGACGGTGTCTTGTTGATGGAATCGATGAAAAAAATACTTGTTACCGGCGCCGCCGGTTTTATTGGGGCCCATTTAGTCAAAAGACTTACAGACGCAGGCGCGGAAGTGGTTGGCGTTGACAATCTGACTCCCTATTATGACACCCAATTGAAGAAAGATCGGCTGGCGCATCTGGCCGCAGGCGAAAACTTTCGGCATGAGAATGTCAATATCGCTGATCGCGGGGCCATGGAAAAGTTGTTTACCGACAACAGCTTTGACGTGGTGGTCAACCTGGCGGCCCAGCCAGGTGTGCGCTATTCCCTTATCAATCCGGCTTCTTATATCGATACCAATATTGTCGGTTTTGCCAATATCCTCGAAGGATGCCGCCATTCCGGGGTCAGGCATTTCGTCTACGCCTCGTCAAGTTCGGTCTATGGGGCCAATACCAAACACCCGTATTCGGTGCATGATAACGTCGATCATCCTGTCTCGCTGTATGCGGCCTCGAAAAAGGCCAACGAGCTGATGGCCCATGCCTACAGCCATCTCTTTGGTCTGCCTACCACCGGGCTGCGTTTTTTTACGGTCTATGGGCCCTGGGGGAGGCCGGATATGGCCCCGGCCTTGTTTGCTCGGGCCATTCTTGCCGGTGAGCCGATCAATGTCTTTAATAATGGGAATATGGAACGTGACTTCACCTATATTGATGATATCGTCGAGGGTGTGGTGCGGGTTATTGGCAAGGTGCCGGAGCCTGATCCGCTGTGGAATGGCGATGCGCCGGATCCGGCGAGCTCATACTGCCCCTTCCGGGTCTATAATATCGGTAATAACAACAAGGAGAAGCTCCTGCACTTTATCCATCTTCTGGAGGAAAATTTAGGGCGCAAGGCCGACAAGAATTTCCTGCCCATGCAGCCGGGTGATGTTCAGGTTACTTATGCCAATGTCGATGAGCTGATCCGTGATTTTGATTATAAGCCGGCTACATCCCTGGAAGAAGGGGTGCGTAAGTTTGTCGCCTGGTATAAGGGGTATTATCAATAAGGGAGTGAGTCAGGGAAGAGAAGACGGTAAGAAACAAGGGTCTGAATAAAAAAAGGGGCCGGGCAAATTAAACTTGCCCGGCCCCTTTTTTATGGGAGTAGTATGAAATTTCAATTCAGCAGGCAGTAGAGGCCAGGGCCGGTTGCGCCTGGAAAAAAGGACGGAAAATGTCGCTGGCCGCCTTGGTGTTGCTGATGACCTGTTGGAGCACGGAATGGCTGCCGTTCTCGTTCAGTTCAATCAGCTCCCAGCAGTCGGTGGCATTGGCGATGGCCTGCATGAAGGCGAGGTGCTGAGTGTGACCAGTGTGGTGGGCAATAACATGACCCATGACCGGACAGCCAAGGAGTGCCAGATCGCCTACCAGATCAAGTACCTTATGACGAACAAATTCATCGTTAAAGCGCAGACCTTCTTCATTCAATACCGATTTTCGATCCCAGTGAATAGCGATGACATTGCTCAGGTTGACCCCTAAGGCCAGGTCCTGCTTCCACAGATCTTCGACCTGTTCGGCATAGCCAAAAGTTCGGGCCGTAGCAATCTCTCGGGCGAAACGGTCTGCGGTCAGATTGATTGAGTAGTGCTGGGTCTGAATGATCTGGTCGTCAAAGTTGATCGTGCCGCTGACCTTGAAACCGTTATAGGGCAGAATGCGGAGCAGGCTGTTGCCGTCCTGATAGACGATCTCTTTGGTGATGCGTAACACCTTCCGCCGGGCCGTCTGTTTCTGTTTACCGGTTTTGGTCAGGAGGTGCATAAAAGGACCGGCGCTGCCATCCATGATCGGGACTTCGCTCCCGTCAAGTTCGATGTCGGCGTTATCGATGCCGAACCCGTGGAGGGCTGCCATGATGTGTTCGGTGGTGGCGATGGTAACGCCATGGTCGCTGATGGTGGTGGAGCGACGGGTGTCGACCACTTTGTCCATCTGGGCTTGAACATGCTCACGAGTAGTCAGGTCGCACCGAAAAAAGCGAATACCGTTGTTGGCAGGGGCCGGCTTGATGGTCATATTAACGGGCTTGCCTGAGTGCAGACCGATGCCGCTGCAACTGATGGTCTTACGGATGGTGTGCTGATGAGGTTCTGCTTTATATGACATAGATGTATAACCTTGAAGTAACCTTGCTGCTCGTGAATAAGGACAACTCGTTCTTTGCTCTATCTATGCAAAAAATGATCCAGACTGTGACTGTGGGCATGTTTGGTATGTTTGTATCCTTTATTCAGTATGTTAGCGTGTCTCTGCGCAATACCTCTGGGGCGGATTTGCTGTGGGGAAAAAAACACGCTGGTGGCCGGAGGTGGGGAATAGCACATCATCTGGTACTTTGGGTGCTCGTCGCCAGCCTCTCCATGATCAAGGTCTTCAGGCCGTCATCAACACTGCTTTGCATCTGCAGGCTATACAGGGGCAAGGGAAAATCGCAGCTCTTGGAATTGAGTTTGACCATGTCCTTGGCGGTGGTGATCATGCCCTTCGCCCCGCTGTTTATGGCTGCTTTTTCGATCTGCTGCCGGAGGCGGGGGGTATAGTGTTGATGATCTTTGAGGCCGGTAAAACCACTCAGGATAATCCCTTGTTCGGTCAAGGTCTGGCGGAAGGCCTCAGGGCGGGCAATTCCGCAGAAACCAAAGAGGGGGCCTGGCAGGGAGGCAAGGGGAATGGTTTTATTTTCCAGCTCCAGTCTGGCCTCCTTGGGGGCATACGAACTGAAAAAAACAGGTTGAGAGGGAAAACGATCATGCAGGAGGGCGGCAAATCGATTGGCCCTTTCTTTGTTGGCGGCTGTTATAGTGGTCAACAGAAAGGCATCGGCACGTTGGAGAGCGGAGACGGGTTCGCGGAGATCGCCACCTGGAAAGACCCGGCTGTTTCCGGCCAGTGATTCGGCACTGAATAATACCAGATTGATGTCCCGCTCTACGGCCAGATGCTGGAAGCCATCGTCGAGGAGCAGAACATCACAGCCCAGGGCCTGAATAGCGTGTCGGCAGGGCAGGGCGCGGACAATACCGGTGAGCACCGGGACTCCCGGCAGGGACTCGGCCAGCAGTCTGGGCTCGTCTCCGGCCTGCTCTGCGTCAAGGTAGATCTCTTTTCCATCAGAGACCACATTGACCTTGTTTCCGGCAGCGCCGCCATAGCCACGACTGATGATGGCCGGCTTGTAACCCTGATCCTGTAGAAAAGTGGCCAGGTAACTGACGATAGGAGTCTTGCCGGTGCCGCCCATGGTTAGATTGCCGACTGAGATCACCGGGACCTCCATCTGGTAACGGCGGAAGAAGCCGCGAGCGTACAAGGAGGATCGGAGTCGCATGACTGTACTGTACAGGGGGCTGAACGGGCGGCCAAGGAGGTACAGATTGTTTTTGGAGTCAGACATGAGAGATTATTATGAGAAGTTGAATGGCAAAGGAAATGAGGGTGAACAGGGTATGTTGGATAGGGTCAGGGGTATTGAAAAATGGTGTTTTTTTTCCGTGAGATGGTATGATTCGCTCTTGAATGAGCGTGTTTTTTACTCGTTCGGTTACGGCTCCTTATGCCGTGTTAGCCCATGAACTGGCCATGTTATTTATTTACGACGGCTTAGTTGAGCAATAGGAGCGATGATACTCTCTTTTGCAAAGAGTTTCAGCTTGAAATATGGAGAATGGAGATTGAGTAGATTTTGGATCAAGAAAAATCATCATTCTTTAATCGGAGGGGGAAATATGAAGGTACACATAAAAACACCAAAGAAAATACAGGCTCTGGTAAGCGCGGCGGTCGTTGGGTTGTCTATGATGATTCCCGTAGCCGGCATGGCTGGCGACACTATCAAACTTGGGGTTGCCGGTGCTCATAGCGGGGATTTGGCATCCTATGGCCTGCCTACCGTCAATGCCGCAAAAATAGTGGTGGCGGAGCTGAACGCCAAGGGCGGAATCAATGGTAAACAGGTAGAGCTGTTGATTGAAGACGATGCCTGCAAGCCTGAGGTGGCAACCAATACCGCAACCAAGTTGGTCTCGCAGAAGGTTGATGTGGTGATCGGCCATATCTGTTCTGGTGCTACTAAGGCGGCTCTTCCTATCTATAAGGCCGCTGGGGTTGTTTTGATCTCTCCTTCGGCCACCAGTCCGGACTTGACCCAGAGTGGCGAGTATCCAAATTTTTTCCGGACCATAGCCTCTGATGACATGCAGGCCAGGGCCGAGGTCGATTATGCTACGAACGTGCTTGGCGTCAAGAAGATTGCGGTAATCCATGATAAGGGTGATTACGGCAAGGGACTGGCCGAGTTTGCCAAGGGGTTTATCGAAAAATCGGGAAAGGCTGAGGTCGCCCTCTTTGAAGGGGTGACTCCCGGGGCGGTTGATTATTCAGCCATAGTCCAGAAAATCAAACAATCTCAGGCCGATGCCGTTATCTTTGGCGGCTACCATCCCGAGGCCTCCAAGATTGTTTCCATGATGCGTAAAAAGCGGATGGACACGGTCTTTCTCTCTGACGATGGGGTAAAAGATGACACTTTTATCAAGGTCGCCGGCAAGGACGCGGAAGGGGTATATGCCACCGGTCCGCAGGATAACTCGAAAAATCCTCTGTCCCAGGCAGCTAAGGATGCCCACAAGAAGACCTTCAGCAGTGATGCCGGCGCCTTCTATGAAAATGCCTATTCCGCGACAGTGGCTATTCTGAATGCCATTGAGAAGGCGGATTCTACTGAAATTGCGGCAGTGACCAAGGCCCTGCAGGCCGAAAAAGTGGAGACTCCGGTGGGTAGTATCAACTTTGATGCCAAGGGCGATGCCGTAGGCGTGGGGTTTGCCATGTATCAGGTTAGAAATGGTCAGTTTGTTGAAGTGAAATAAACGTTTCTGGTAGTACCTGTCATATCTGAAACAGAGGGTCTTGCTCTGTTTCAGACTCTTTTTGTTCGGGTTGTTTGCCTTTTTTGAGCCGAGTGTTGATTTAGTTATCTGACTTTCGTGTGTCGTCCCGCAGGGAACTTTGGGGCGGCATGGGAAGCATAGTCCTGGATGTGTCACATCCAGGAAATTTATAACTTTTTCAAGGGAGGTTGTGCCATGAACACAAGAAAAAACAGTTTCAGGATGATGTCGCTGCTGGCCGGTCTTTTATGCATCTGGTTAACGACAGGAGCCCAAGCGGCTGACCGGGTGGTGGTGGTTCCCTTAGGGGGCGGCAAACCCTTGCAGAATGTTGTCACCGTGGCCAAGGCAGGCGGCAAGTTTACCGATCCGGTGGCGGCGATGAATTCCATTACCGATGCCAGTGCCACCAATCCTTACCTCCTCCTTATTGCCCCTGGACAATATACCCTGACGAGTGCCCTGGTGATGAAGGAGTTTGTCGATGTCAGCGGCAGCGGTGAACAAATCACCTGGCTGATCGGAGCGATCAGCAGTTCTAATGTTGATGAGACTTCGGCCATCGTCAAAGGGGCCAAGCATGCCACCCTGTCTAATCTCAGCGTGAGCAATACCGGTGGCGGCACGCATTCCTTTGGCATTTTCACTACAGGACTCGATATAACGGCCCGACTGCAACAGATATCTGTGTATGCCAAGGGGGGATCGGCTAATGTCGGTATAAATAATTGGGAAACTTCATCGCCGTTTATAACCGGAGTGAATATCGCTGTGCAAGGGACAGGGACACAAGTTAGTTATGGCATTTATAACTTTAATAATGCCTTACCGACAATAATCGGGGCGAATGCCCTTGTGTGGGGGGGTGGGTCGACTAATGGTATTTATAATGCTACAAGCCCATTGGTGGTAATAGATGGGGCAAATGTTTACGCGTATGGTGGAACAACTAATAGAGGAGTAGTAAACAGTAGTTCCAACGATGTGAAAATTCGGCGGAGCACGATTTCCGGTACGACTGATGGCCTTGTAAATAGTAGTGGAAGTATAAATACAAGGGTAAGTCAGTCCACCATTATCAATGGGGTCTCCGGTGGCGGATACACCTGTGTTGCCAGTGATGATAACCTGGGAAACGAGTTGAATAATCTGACATGCCTATAAGGTATAGGTCACGAAAAACTGACCGGTCCACTTGCAAAGAGGAAGAAGACATCATTGCTCTATGTTGGCAAAAAATTGATTTTATCCGGTTTGAAAGTCAGTGTGCTTTGGTAACGATGCAGCGACCCAACAGTACCCTGGTTGTGTCGCTGCCGACTGATTGCTGACATTCAGGTCTGACTTCCTGCATAGAATTGTATGGATTATTTCATTGAACTCTTTTTGAGCGGCCTGACCCGAGGTTCGATCTACGCCCTGATTGCCCTTGGCTACACCATGGTCTATGGCATTATCGGTCTGATCAATTTTGCCCATGGCGAGATTTACATGATCGGGGCCTTTACCTCGTTTATCGTGGCCACGGTGCTGTCGATCTATGGCTTTCCCTTGCTTGCCATTGTCATTGTTGCCGGAGTAGCGGCGGCGATCTGGTCATCGGCCTATGGCTATACCGTTGAAAAAATAGCCTACAAACCCTTGCGCCGCGCGCCGCGTCTGGCGCCGCTGATCAGTGCCATCGGCATGTCCATCTTTCTGCAGAATTATGTCCTTCTGGCCCAGACCTCGGACTTTCTCCCCTTTCCTGAATTGATCCCGGAATTTGCCTTCATGGAACCGGTGGCCCATATCATTGGCTCTTCGGATCTGGTCATCCTGGTCGCCACGACGGTGGTGATGCTGGCCCTTACCCTCCTGATCAAGTTTACCAAGATCGGCAAGGCCATGCGGGCCACGGCCCAGGATAAGACCATGGCCCTGCTCGTCGGCATCAATGTCGATCGGGTCATCTCGGCGACCTTTATTATCGGCTCGGCCTTGGCTGCCATCGGGGGGCTGCTGATCGCCTCGCATATTGGTCAGATTAACTTTGCCATTGGCTTTCTGGCTGGGATCAAGGCCTTTACCGCAGCGGTCCTGGGCGGGATCGGCTCTATTCCCGGCGCGGTTCTGGGGAGTCTCATTCTGGGGCTGACCGAGAGTTTTGCCACCGGTTATGTCTCCAGTGACTATGAAGATGTCTTTGCCTTTTCTCTGCTGGTGCTGATCCTTATTTTTAAGCCTTCCGGCCTGCTTGGCAAGGCTGAGACCAAAAAAGTGTGAACGGGCGGCCATGATTCCTCTGATTTCCCTGAAGGAAATGAAACGATCCCTGCTGATCGCCCTCTGGTTTGCCTTTCTCACCTTTCCGATCATGGTGATTCGGGTCAATCCCATCGAGCGCACGGTCTCCTGGCGGTGGACCAATCTGCTGTATGTGGCCTTGGGCAGCTTCGTCATCTCTCTGCTGGTCAAGGCCTGGGCTATCGGGAAGGAGCGGCGGGCGGGAGCGGCGGCGGCCCGGCAACAGACTCCCGGCTCGGCGGCAATCTCGATTATTCAGGCAATCCTGAACCGGCCGGCATATTGGTATCCTCTCGCTGTCTTGGTCTCAGGGCTTGCCCTGGCTTTTCCCCATCTCTTTTCCACCTATCAAACCAATATCATGATCACCGCCCTGATGTATGTCGTGTTGGGGCTGGGCTTGAATATCGTGGTCGGGGTGGCGGGACTGCTTGATCTTGGCTACGTCGCTTTTTACGCAGTGGGGGCCTACAGTTACGCGCTCTTGAATCTGCATTTTGGTCTGGGCTTCTGGGCGGCTTTGCCCATAGGCGGGCTCCTGGCGGCTCTCTTTGGGGTGGTGCTGGGCTTTCCGGTACTGCGCTTACGGGGGGATTATCTGGCCATCGTCACCCTGGGTTTTGGCGAGATTATCCGCCTGATCTTAGAAAACTGGAGCGATTTTTCCAAGGGGCCGAGCGGAATCAGCAATATCCCTCGCCCCGGATTCTTCGGGGTGGAGATGGCTCTCGATCAGGCCATGATCTATATGTATTATCTGATGATCGGCTTGTTGGTGGTGACTATCTTTGTGGTCAATCGGCTCCAGGACTCACGGTTGGGACGGGCCTGGCTGGCCCTGCGCGAGGATGAGATTGCCTGTCAGGCCATGGGGATCGACAAGACCCGCACCAAGCTCATCGCCTTTGCCTTGGGTGCCTTCTGGGCCGGTCTGATCGGGGTGATATTTGGGGCCAAGACCACCTTTGTCAATCCGGCCAGTTTTACCTTTATGGAGTCGGCTATTATCCTCTCCATTGTCGTACTCGGCGGGATGGGTTCCATCATCGGGGTAGTTTTTGGAGCCCTGATCCTGATCCTGCTTCCTGAATATCTCCGCGCCCTGTCTGAATATCGGATGCTGGCCTTTGGCGCCATTCTGATTGGCATGATGATCTTCAAGCCGGAAGGATTGATTGCGGGCGTCCGCCGGGTTTACCGTTTTCAGGGGCGGGGAAGATGAATTACGAATTACAAATTACGATTCGTCCGGCTTGTAATTCGAAGTTCATAATTGTTTTCATCTGGTTCCCATGCGGCGCTTGGGAACCAGATGAACCGACCGTCTTATGGTCGAAATAGACGGGATGCGAGAATGGATGTATCCTATCTGCTGTTAATTCGTAATTCGTAATTCGTAATTGTAACTATGAAACCGATCCTGAACGTAAGCGACCTGAGCATGGATTTTGGCGGCATCAAGGCCCTCGATCGCCTTGATCTGGATGTGTGCGCCCAGGAAATAGTGGCCCTGATCGGTCCTAATGGAGCGGGGAAGACCACCTTTTTTAATTGTCTGACAGGGATCTATCTCCCCAACAGCGGCGATATTCAACTTACCTGTCCTCAAACCGGAAAAAAGACGCGGCTGAACGGTCTGAAACCCAATAAAATCACGGAAAAGGGGATGGCCCGCACCTTCCAGAATATCCGCTTGTTCCCGCAGATGAGTGTGCTGGAAAATGTGATGATTGGCAGGCATTGCCGCACCCATTCCCTTGTTCTGGGGGCAATCCTGCGCAACCGGAGGACTCGGGTGGAAGAGCAGGAGACGGTTGACAAGAGCTACGCGATTCTTGAAAAAGTAGGGCTGGCCGCGCAGGTCGATGAATTTGCCGGCAATCTCTCCTATGGGGCCCAGCGGCGGCTGGAGATCGGGCGGGCCTTGGCCACCGAGCCTTTTCTGCTCCTCCTGGATGAACCGGCCGCCGGGATGAACCCCCAGGAAACAACGGAGCTGGTGGCCCTGATCCGCCGGATCCGTGATGAGAATCAGGCCATTTTGCTCATTGAACATGATATGAAACTGGTGATGACTCTCTCTGATCGAATCATAGTTATGGATTACGGGCAGAAGATCGCCCAGGGGACACCAGCGGAAATTCGGGGCAACCCGGCGGTCATCAAGGCCTATCTGGGCGAAGAGGTGGGGTGAGTCAATGCTTGAATTACAGCATATCCATACTCAGTACGGTAATATCCAGGCCTTGCAGGATGTGACCTTGAACATTGAGGCGGGCGAGATCATCACCCTGATCGGGGCCAACGGGGCTGGTAAAAGCACCACCCTGATGGCCATTTCTGGAATCGTGCCGTGTCGAAGCGGGAAGATTCTGTTAAAGGGGGAGGAGATACAGGGGCTTGCCCCGGACAGGATTGTGGCGATGGGGGTCTGTCAGGTGCCGGAAGGAAGGCATATCTTTGCTGATCTGAGTGTTCAGGAGAATCTTGATTTGGGCTCCTTTCTTCGCACCGACAAGGTTGGCATAAAGCAGGATCTGGAGTATGTTTACTCACTTTTCCCCATCCTGGCCGAGCGCAGGCATCAACCTGGCGGTACGCTCAGTGGAGGCGAACAGCAGATGCTGGCCATGTCCCGGGCCCTGATGGCCCGCCCGCAACTCCTGCTTCTGGATGAACCCTCAATGGGGCTGGCTCCCTTGATGATTAAACAGATATTTGAAATCATCAAGGCCATCAACAAGGAACACAAGACGACCATCTTTCTTGTTGAACAGAATGCGCATCAGGCCCTGCATATTGCTGATCGGGGCTATGTTATTGAAAATGGACGGATTGTTTTGACTGATAGTGCGGATAAACTCCTTACGAATCCCGGCGTGCGGAAGGCCTACCTGGGGATTTGATTTGTGGGCGCCTTGTAGCTATTCAGCATATTACTCTTGCCCCCATGCGCTGCATGGGGGCATATCACCGGATGCGGCGCATCCCGTACAAGGGTTTCCATGCGGCGCATGGGAAGCAGAGGACCAGGGAGTTGAGCGATGAAGACAATTAAAGCAGGGGTGATTGGGGTGGGGTATCTGGGAAAATTTCACGCCCAGAAATATGCAGGCCTGGAAGGAGTTGAGCTGGTCGGCGTGGTTGATGTGAATCCGGTCATGGCTGCTCAGATTGGTGCCGAGTGCGGCTGCGCGGCCTTCACCGATTATCGTGAACTCTTACCCTTGGTTGATGCTGTCTCCATTGTGGTGCCCACCAGCTATCATCATCAGGTGGCCCTTGACTGTATTGAAGCAGGCGTTGACATCCTCCTTGAAAAACCGATGACTACCACTCTGGCTGAGGCCGATGATCTGATTCGGCGGACTGATGCCAAAAAGCTGATCTTGCAGGTGGGGCATCTGGAGCGCTTTAATCCGGCGGTGCTGGCCATGGAGAAATTTCTGACCGTTCCCGTCTTTATTGAGTCCAGCCGGATTACTACCTTCAAGAATCGGGGGGCGGATGTCGATGTGGTGCTTGATCTCATGATCCATGATATTGATATTATCCTGAGTATCGTTAAATCTCCCTTGCAGTCCATCCAAACCGCAGGGGCGCCAGTCATAACCGAGACCACGGACATAGCCAATGCTCGTCTGGTCTTTGAGAACGGGGCCACCGCCAATGTGACGGCCAGCCGTGTTGCCCGCACCAATATCCGCAAGATGCGCATCTTTCAGCCTGGTTCCTATATCAATGTCGATTTTGCGGGCAGAAAGGTGATGACGATTCACCTCACGGACGAGATTCAGGCCAATGGTGCCCCGAAGCAGAATGTGGAGGTTGCCTCCTTCCCGGCCAGTGATGCCTTGAAGGATGAAATCGGCCATTTCATCGAGCGGGTCAGAAGCAGAAACGAACCCTTGGTCTCGGGAAGGGTAGGGCGTAACGCCCTTGATGTGGCCCTGCAGGTGATAGACCAGATCCGCCGGAATCAGAAGCTGGAGGTATATCAACAGGTTGCCGCAGCCTTGAAAAAGAGATAGCCCGTCATGAATCCTGAAAATGTTCAAGCTGGGTATGGTATTGCAGGTGGCCAGGGTGCGCGCCACAAAGTAATGATCATCGCCGGCGAGGCCTCTGGTGATCTCCATGGGGCCCGTCTGGTGCAGGCCATGCGCCGGCAGGAGCCGGGGCTTACCTTTTGTGGCATGGGCTCGCGGGAAATGGCGGCAGCGGGCGTTGAGATTTTGTTTGATGCCAGCCGGATTGCGGTAGTGGGCATAGTCGAGGTGCTGGCCCATTTCTCTGATATCTTCACCGCCTTGAACATCCTTAAAAAAAGGATGCAGGCAGATCCTCCGGCCTTGCTCATTCTGATCGATTTCCCTGATTTCAACCTGATGCTTGCCAAAAAGGCCAAAAAGCTCGGGATTCCGGTCTTTTATTATATCAGCCCTCAGGTCTGGGCCTGGCGAACCGGGCGGGTGAAGACCATCGGCCGGTTGGTCGATACCGTCGGCGTGATTCTGCCCTTTGAAGAGTCCTTCTATCGTAGTCGTGGGGTGGCGGCCCAGTATGTGGGGCATCCCCTGCTCGATTCGGTCAAGGTGGACACGGATCGGGACTCTTTTTGCAAGCGGCGGGGGATCAACCCGGAGCATAAACTGGTCGGGCTTCTGCCGGGTAGCCGCAAAAAAGAGATCGTTGCCCTCCTCCCTGATCTGCTGGAATCTGCCAAGCGTCTACTGGGCAAATATGATCATGAATTCGTTTTTCTCCTGCCGGTTGCCGCCACCATTTCAGAAGAAGAGTTATGGGAGAATGGCCTGGCTCACTACTCGGAATTTCTCAATATCCATCTGGTTCACGAGGGTCGCTATGATATGATGGCCGCGTGTGATGCCGTGGTTGCCGCCTCGGGTACTGTTGCCCTGGAACTTGCCATCCTTGATATCCCTATGGTGGTGGTTTACAGAGTGTCACCCGCTACTTATATTATAGGAAAATTATTGGTCAGGCACATGCAGTTTTTTTCCCTGGTCAACCTGATTGCCGAGCGGTTGGTGGTGCCTGAGCTCTTGCAGGATGAGGTCAATCCGGGAAGGATTGAGGTCGAGCTCGCTCGTCTTCTCTTTGACGACAAGGCCAGGAACGAGACGCGAGCGGGCCTGGCCTTGGTTCGTGAGAAACTGGGGAAGCCCGGAGCCTCTGTTCAGGCGGCTGGTCTGGCCTTGAAGCTTCTTGGTTGCGAACAGTAAAAATACTGATTTTTCAAGGTACCCTGAAGTATTATTTGGTTCCCGTGCGCTACATGGGAACCAAATAAAAAAAACGTTAAAGAAGTTCAAACAGTAAAAGAAAAACAGGTGACTTCATGAAGGCAGAATATCTGTTGAAGGTGCTGGTGCTTTGGATCGTACTTATTTTCCCGGTCAGGGCGCATAGCGTTGACCTGGGGACCTTGCGTTTGAATCAGATAGAGGGTGATGTGCAGGTTCAGTCCACCGGAATGAAGGAGTGGCTGCCGGCGGTTATGAATCTTCCGCTTCAGGTCGGGGATAGGTTGTGGGTTCCCAAGGGAGCGTGGGCGCAGGTGGAGACGCGTGAGGGGAGTGTGATCAGGCTTGATGCTGAGAGTGCCCTGGAGATCCTGGAGGCGGGCAAAGATTCTCTGCAACTCTACCTGAGTCAGGGCCAGGCCTATGTGAATTTTCAAAGCGGCCAAGACATCATGCTCCAGATGGATACCCCGCTTTCTTCGCTCAGGGTGTATGATAGTTCGACCTTTAATGTGGCCCTTGTCGAAAATGGAAATACCGAAGTTTCGGTATTTCGGGGGGCGGTTTTTGCGGAAAACAGAAGTGGCGAGGTCAGGGTGAGTGGTGGCAATATGCTCTCTCTTGATGAGGGGGTACCCTCCCTGATGGCCTTGGGCTCTCCCAGTGATTGGGAACAATGGAACCGGGGTTGGGATGATTCACTGAGGGATGAAGAAGACAGCGAGCAGTATCTGCCGCCGGAATTGACTGTCTATGGCCGGGATCTGAACCGCAATGGTCGCTGGGTTACAACCAGCGAGTATGGATATGTCTGGACTCCAACTACCCATATCTCGACAGACTGGGCCCCTTACCGTGAGGGCCGCTGGGTCTGGATCGGAGACGATTACGTCTGGATCGCCAGCGAGCCCTGGGGGTGGGCGCCGTATCATTATGGTCGCTGGTCCTATATCTCAGCCCATGGCTGGTGCTGGGTGCCGCCGCCACGTAACGAGGTTTACTGGGGGCCGGGCTATGTCAGTTGGGTCGCAACCTCAGACAATGTCGCCTGGGTGCCGCTGGCGCCTGCCGAGATCTATTATGGTCGTGGCAATTATGGCCCTCATAGTGTGAATATCGTGAATGTGAGTGTCAATAACTATGCGGTGGTGCCGGGAAGAAATTACCGCAATGTTCAGGTTCATGGCGCGGTGACAGTCCTTCACCGGGATGTTTTTTTGGGTGGCCGGCATAATCGAGAGCATAATCGTCGTGATGATATGTCGAATAGAGAAAATCCCTTTCTGCGTGAGAATATAAGTATTGGCCGCCCACGGATTGATCCGCAACATGCGACCAAGATGCCGATTTTGAAGGACATTCCCAAAGAACACGAGCCGCCGGCGCATATTCGCTCCTTTCCTGGACGGTCAGTGGGCGGGGCCAGGGATATGATTCGCGAACGTGACCGGTCGGTCTTTACGCCTACGGCAAAGCCACAACCTTTGACACCCACGGTCAGGATGAACACTGAGCGGGAAGTAAAACAGGAAGGGGGGCGTACACTGCCGGGAGCTGGTGGGCGGCAAGAGATCTTGGAGCATAGTGTCAAACCCGGACAATTTCGGGGCCGACCAACGATCAATCGGGATAACGGGCAGGAGGTGGAGCCTTTTTCTGATGGAAAGAAAGAGATACGTAAACCGGTAGTTCCGCCTATTCCAGTTCAGGAACAACCGGCACTGGAAAACAAGGAAGGCGCGGCCCCATCATTTCGCGGGCGTCCCCGGTTGCCGGAGCGCATGGTGAGGCCCGGGCAGTCTCAGGACCGGCCAACGCTTGATCAGGACGCGCTTAAGTCCGCGCCACCGGCCATTGAACGGCCAGAGGTCGTGCGACCACCAGCTCCTGAACAACCGGATGCGAATGATAATGATAAAACACCACCCTCGTTCCGGGGACGGCCTCAGATGCCGGATCGTGGGCAATTCAGGGGTCGGCCGGCTATCGAGCAGGATGCCCCCAAGCCTCCACCAAGCCAACCGGCTGTTGTGCGGCCCCAGATGGCGCCTCCACCGGCTCCAGTCCATGAACAACCGGATGCGAATGATAAGCCGGCGCCTTCATTTCGGGGACGCCCCCAGATGCCGGATCGTACGGAAATGCCGGGGCAATTCCGGGGTCGGCCAGCTATCGAACAGGATGCCCCTAAACCTCCACCTAACCAACCGGCTGTCGAGCGACGCCAAGTGGCTCCACCACCTGCTCCTGCTCCTCAACAAGGACAACCGCCCCAGCCTGATCCGGAGGCCGTAAAACGTTTACAGCAACAGGCAGCGGAGAAAGAAAAGAAAAAACAGGAGGAGGCAGACCGGATGCGGGAGATGCTTGAACAAGGGAAACAGCAAAAAGGGAAGCGGCCGACATTCCCTTAAATTTTCTTGAGGATTATGGTTGTCTGGTCCTCTGGTTCTCATGCACTGCATGAGAACCAGAGGACTTTTTTGTTTTTAGAGGCCGTTACTGAAAAGAGCAATGCTCTTTTTGTTCTTTTCAGTTTACGGACTCTTATGCAACGTCAAATAAACAGTAATCTTTACCGCTGGTTATTTGCGTGGCGTTTGTCAGGCTACATCCACCGAAGATCATACAAGGGGGCCGTAAAAAAGCAGAGAGGAGGCTGGCGCAGTGTGATGGTTCTTCCAACTTTTCCCGTAGCAGATCCCGCACTATGTCCAGGAGTTCGTTTGCCCTCAGTGGTGAGGTAGATCGTCAATAGTGGACACCACCCATCAACCATGATATCTTGTTTATGAGCTTCATGACATCTCTTGGTTTAGTTTTGCTGAAGACAAAACAAGACCAAGAGATGTCATGAAGTTAAATTATCTCGCAATGTTATGTGAAAAAACTTTCAACAGAGTTCCTTGTCATTTTGCCAAACGCTCAAGAGGTTAAAACATACATGAAAAATGGGCTTGCAGTATGAATAAGTTGATGCGGAAATTGTTCATGGGGGGGCTTCTGGTTCTGTCAGCACATTCGGCCCTGGCCGGTAATAATGCCGAGCAGGCCTTTTCTCTCTGGCCGGATACCGGGCAAACGAAATGTTATAATGATTCGGTCAGGATTCCCTGCCCGGCGGAAGGGGCCGACTTTTATGGTCAGGATGCGCAATACACGGGCCCGGTCAGGTCCTATACGTCACTTGCTGGCGGTATGGTCCAGGACAATGTCACCGGTCTGATTTGGGAGATGAAGGAAAACATGGATAGTGTCGCCGATTACACTAATCCCCATGATGCCGACAACACCTACTCCTGGTGCGATACCGATTCAAGAACCAATGGCGGGTATACGGGAACCTGCGGCGCTAACGATACTACGGGCTTTCTCTCCGCCCTGAACAAGGCAAATTTTGGCGGTCATGACGATTGGCGGCTGCCGACCATCAAAGAACTGGCCACTCTGGTTGATCTGAGTCAGGATTCTCCTGATATTG
>DDWW01000059.1:49592-57063 GCA_002347085.1 Desulfobulbaceae bacterium UBA2276
GTCTGACCATTATGTGTGTGCGGTGCGCGGCGGTCAGTGAACTTGACAGGTTCTCATTTTTCAAGGTACCCTTTGTCCTTTCGGCCCGGTAAAGGGAACTGCGGGCTCTTTCTCTGTTCCTGAAACAAGCGATACCGAGCCATCTCTCACCTGCGTCTCAGCATCTCTGAGTGAGTAAAAATCGATATGACCTTAATTGCAGTATGAATTTTTTTGCTGAATAGCCACGATATCTTTGCAGAAAAAGGAGCTTGGGTATGCAAAAGTTTTTCATGATTGTCATGCTTGTATGTTGGCAGCCCTTGGCTGCTCAGGCGGCTTATGTTGACAATGGCGCTACGTTGACCGATACAGTCACCGGTCTGGAATGGCAAAAGGCGACCATGGGCCCTATGACCTGGAAACAGAGTCTGGCTGCCGCCGAGAACTTGATCCTAGCTGGAAAATCTGACTGGCGTCTGCCCGATAAAAACGAGTTACGCTCTCTCTTAGACTACAGTCGTTATCTCCCCGCCATAGATCCGGTCTTTTCCGCTACCACCAAACCTTCCTATTACTGGTCATCTACTACCTTTACTAATAGTCCTTATGGCGCGTGGCTCGTCCATTTCTATTTTGGCAACGTCAACTACGAAAATAAGTCAACTGTCTATTATGTGCGTGCAGTGCGGGGCAGACAGTCTGGGACATTAGGGTATTTGACAACTCAGGTGCGTCCGGATCCGGTGATTCCTGATGCCATTACCAGGCGCGGCCGAAAGGCTGTTGTCCTCACTCATGGTTGGCGCTCCAATGTTCAGGATTGGGCTGTGGGTATGGCCGCCCAGATATGTATGGAGGTAGGGGGGACGGTTCTGGAAACTGATCCGCTATTCCGGTATGCCAATAAACTTAGCAAATATTGCAGTACTCCAGAGTGGGACGTATTCGTCTATGATTGGAGGACGGCGGCTGATACCAAGGCGCCATGGAGCGCATGGGCGAATGCGGTCGAGTATGGGACGGCTCTTGGCATAACACTGGCAAAAAAAGATTATGCTCATGTGCATTTATTAGGGCACAGTGCCGGTTCCATGCTGATCGATTCAGCCAAAAACTGGTTGCAAAGGTTGCCCGGTAAGCCATTTCTCCATTTGACGTTCTTTGATGCTTATGATCCTTTCGCGCAAATAAAAAATGGCGTGCAGCTATCTGCCTATGGGCAAGGTGCCGATTGGGTGGATAATTATGTCGATAAACGACCAGTGGCTGCATTGTTCGGCGCAACAGATATCGGTGGGACACAAATCCTGATGCCATATGCCTATAACGTGGATGTTACTCGATGGGATGTCAGGCCAGTACCTGATGACCCTTATAATTCCGCGCTGTCCCACCACGCATGGCCGCATCTCTTTTATGCCCAGGAAACGTTTAAGCCCATGGCCTTTGATCTTGGTTTTGCATTGTCACGGGAGGCGGGAAAGACGTTCCCCGGAACTAACAAACAGAAAAAAACAGTTTGCACCCTTCCGAAACGGATTGCCGGGACCACTACCCTGGCCTGTGAGAGCATGAAACCAGTTCCTGGTCTTGGAGCAACTCCGAATAAAATATATACCATTGGCGATACCAGCGTAGTGTTGAAGGAGGTAATAAAGTCGGTGACCGGGGTCGTGAATTTTATTAATGACCCTAAAACCGGACTTATTCAATATTGGGACTTTCAGACCGGCTCTTCCGTTTGGGCACAGATGGAGCTCGATATCAAGGAGCCTGTCAACGCCCTGACCTTTGATTATAAATTTCTCTCAGCTGCAGGTGCCGAAGGCTATTTGACTGTCTTTGTGGACAATAATGTTGTCGGCTCTATTGATGAGCGTCATATGGAGTCTGCAGGGGCCCAGGCTGGCAAACGTATGTACATTGGCGAGCTTGAACCTGGTATTCATGCATTAGCCATTCGTGTTGACCCCTATACATCTGTTCAGAGTTCGGTGCAGCTGGCAAATCTCAAACTTGTATACATGAAAAGGGAATCAATATTTCTCTCGGAAATGTAGGGAGAAGTGGACCCGAAAATTTGTACAAACTGATAAATGGATAATTCTGCTATTTTTTGATGATTCCCTGGAGGGTCTTAAGAAGGAAAAGTGGATAGATTTTTCCTTTTTTTGTCTGCCCTGTCCCCGCAGTTCAATTCGCCGGTATAGTTCTGCTTTGTCACATTAAGATACGATTTAACATAATGAAATAGTTGTCATTTTGTGTTGTAGGGGTTGTCTGTTTTTCATCAACTCTCAGGAGGTAAAATGAGCCACATGCCAACCCCAAAAAATCCAGACCGATAGGAGAGAAAATGACAGCAAACGACCACTCACGGACCTGTCGGCTTCATCCATAGACTCTGCATACAAACGGCAGAGTGATGGGTAATGTGACAAAGTAGAACTAAGGGGCAAGGCCATATTCTCTGGAGCGGTATCGTTGTGGCCGGCTCACATGATTACCGGTAGGAATTTGCTGATTTCTTATGATGTTATAGCGTTAACTATGCTCGGAAGGTTGAACTCCATATAAGGCCTTAGCCATCTCGGTGAGCAAGGTTGCAGATGAGATCGGCTTCTGCAGGTAGGCCTTCACCCCCAAGGCCTGTGCGTGCCTCTCATTATGACTTTCGCTGAAGCCGGAACAAATGATCACCGGCATGTCGGGCTTGAGTTCAAGCGCCTTGGCGGCTAACGCATCGCCAGTCATTTCCGGCATGGTCTGATCGGTCAGCAGCAGATCCCAGGCCTTTGGGTTCTCCTGCAGGGCGATCCAGGCCTCTCTGCCGTTGGCAAAGAGGTCGACCCGGTACCCGGCATAGGTGAGGAAACGGCTGATTAGATTACGGATCGAGTCCTCGTCATCCACCACCATAATCCGTTCATTGGCGCGCGCCCTGGGAGGAACCGGCACGGGTACAGCTTCCGGGATCGCCTCGTGGATCATGGGCAGATAGACATCAAATGTAGATCCCTGTCCAGGCTCGCTGTAAACGGAGATCCGTCCCTGGTGTTCCTTGACGATACCGTGGACCACAGCCAGACCAAGACCGGTGCCCATGCCTTTTTCCCTGGTGGTGAAATATGGCTCAAAGACCCTGGCCAGGGTATCCTTGCTCATGCCGCAACCACTATCGCTCACTGAAAATTTTAGATAACGGCCAGGTGAAACTTCAGTGCCGTTGTCAATGCCGGCCTGATCGATTTCGGTCTCACGCAGGGACACGGCCATCACCCCTCCCCGTTCTTTCATGGCGTGATAGGCGTTGGTGCAGAGGTTCATGACCATCTGGTGGATTTGGGTGGGGTCGGCCAGGATCGTGGCCTGAGAGGCAATGTCCTGACGGATCTCGATGGTGGTGGGGATGGAGGCGCGCAAAAGTTTCAGGGCCTCTTTGATGATAAGGTAGGCCTGGAGGGGCAATTTTTCCTGCTGCTGCCTTCGACTGAAGGTCAGAATCTGCCTGACCAGCTCAGTGGCCCTGTCGGCGGCCTTGCGGACTTGGGTGAGGTCGTGGTGTAAGGTCGGATTATTGGTGGACTGCCTCAGAGAAAGGTCGGTAAAACCGATGATAGCTGAGAGTATATTGTTGAAATCATGGGATATCCCTCCGGCGAGCTGGCCGATGGCTTCCATTTTCTGCGCCTGGCGGAGCTGGCTCTCAAGGGCCCTGCGTTCCGTGACATCGTTCAACACGCTCACAGACATATGTTTAAGGGGCCGGGTCACAATTTCCACCTGGTGCTGGGTGCCGTCCTTGCAGGTTATCGTGTACTCACGAGTCGGAGTGGCCTCTCCGGTGCGCAACGCCTGCGTGACGTCTTCATGCCATTGAGCCAGAGATGATTCCCGATAGGCCGGGTCAGGAAATGCCAGCAGCGCCCAGTCCTCAATGGAAGGGGTATCTTCCAGGGTGTAGCCGTACCGGTGGGGAAATTCCCGGTTGCGATAAAGGACCTGGCCTTGAGTATCGGTGATGGCCATGGGGACAGGAGAAAATTCGATGGCCTGACGGAACCGCTCCTCTGATTCGCGCAGTCTTTCCTGAGCCTGCCGTATTGCTGTGATATTATGGCCGATGCCGAGTACCCCGATGAGTCGGCCTTGCTCATCGAGCATGGGAGTTTTGATGGTTTCCAGAAGTTCCCGGTGGCCGTCTTCGGCAAAGACGATCTCTTCCTCATTGATGGAGGGTTTGCCGGCAGCGATGGTCTCCTGGTCGTTTTGGCGAAAGAAGTCAGCCAGTTTTTTGTCAACAAAATCGTAGTCGGTTTTACCAAGAATGTCCGCCTCTTTGGCTCCAAAAAAATGTTCCATCCTCCGATTGCAGGCCATATATACCCCGTCAGGATTCTTCAGCCAGATCAGATCGGGTAGGGTGTGAATCAGGGTTTTCAGGAAGGCCTCGGTATGCCGAAGATTTTCGCGTTCCTCCTCCAGCTCGCGCACCTTTTTGTCTAATTTCCGGGCCAGGGCCTCGAGTTGCATCGCGGTGAGCTCCTCGGCTGTTGCTAAAGGTTGTTCCGGCACATGAAGACGGTTCTGCCGGTGTTCATTGATGATCTCCTTGATTGCCCGAAACAGATCTTCGGGTGACATGGGTTTCAGTAGGAAGTCGGACGCCCCCAGGGAGATTGCCAGCTTTTCATCCTTTGGTTCAATGAAGGTGGCGGTGTAAAAGACAAAGGGGATGGTCCGCAACCGTTCGTCGGTTTTGACTTTGCGGCACAGTTCGAAGCCGTCCATTTCGGGCATCATGATATCCGAGACGATGAGATCGGGTGGCGACAGATTGGCCATTTTCAGGGCTTCGACGCCATTGGCTGCGCTGTCGACAGCGTATCCCTGACTGAGAAGCGTTCGTTCCAGCAGGATCCGCGAGTTGACGTCGTCCTCGACGATTAAAATTTTCATATTTTTACCGCCTCCCCTGTCACTTGTTGAATCTGGGAAATGACCCGCATCGGATCGATGGGCTTTTCGATATAGCCGTTACAGCCGGCCTCCAGAAGTTTTTCGCGGTCACCCGACATGGCATAGGAGGTCATGGCGATTATCGGTATCGAGGCGGCGACCTCGAAACCACGGATTCTGCGTAAGACCTCGCGGCCATCGATATCCGGGAGCTGGATGTCGAGGATAATGAAGTCCGGCGTAGTATGGACGGCCATTGTTATCCCTTCTACACCGGTAATCGCCCGAATGGTTTGGTATCCCGCCTTTTCAAGAAGTCGCGTGATCAACACCATATTGTCTGGATTGTCTTCGATAATGAGCGCTGTTTTCATCGTCTGTCCTCTGTGTGTAACTGCTATGCAATCTCCGGGAGTGAAAAAGACACGTCCGCACAAGAAGTGTTTTTTATGCCTCGGCCACTCGCGGTAAGGTTTTGGCCACAGTGAGAGTGAAGGTGCTGCCCTCGTCAATCCTGCTCTGGACTGAAACCTGGCCATGGAGAAGATCGGTGGCTATTTTCCGGGTCAGGTAGAGTCCCAATCCTGTGCCGCCGACCTTGACGCGTAAATGGGTCTCCAGGCGTTCAAAGGCCTCGAAGAGTTTAGGGAGGTCACTTTCAGCGATACCGATACCCGTATCGGTGACGGCTATGGCAACCGATTCCTCCTGCTCGCTCACGGCCAACCGCAATCCGCCTTTTTCCGTAAACTTGACTCCATTACTCAGCAGATTGATAAGGCATTGCAGGAGTCGTTTTTTATCCGTGGTCAGCAGTAAACCGTCAGGCATATCGATATCCAGGGTCAACCCCTTTTCCTTTAACTGTGGCTCGATGGTGGCTATTGCTTCCTTGACAACCATCCGCAAAGAAATGCTTTCCGGGTAGATATCAATTCGTCCGGCCTCGATCTTGGAAATGTCGATGACATCGGTAATCAACGATAAAAGGTGCTTGGCCGACTGATAGGCCCGGGAGAGGTTGTCCTTCTGCTCTTCGTTCAACTCTCCCGACAAACCCTGCAAGGTCATGCCTGTAAAACCAATGATGGAGTTCAGCGGGGTCCGCAGTTCATGGGACATCGAGGCAATGAACATGGACTTGAGCCGGTCAAGGTCTTGGAGTTTATGGTTCGCGGCCTCCAGTTCTTCTTGCTTCAGATGCAGCTCTTCCACACTATGAAGCAAGTCCTGTTGGCTGGCCTGCAACTGCACCTCTGCCTGTTTGCGAATGTCGATCTCCCTGCCCAGACGCCTGTTCCACAAGGCAAACAGCAGGACAACCGCAAGCGCCCCGGCCACGATCTTCCAGATGAGGGTATAATCAACCTTCTGCCCCTGTTGCAGCGAAGTCCACTTGCTGTAGATCGCGTTTTGTTCCGATTCAGGAAGAGCTCGAAGGGCCTTGTTGAGGATAGGAACCAGCTCGGGCCAGTCACTGCGCACTCCCATGGCAAGGTCGTAACGGTAGGGGGTCTCTCCTGCCAGCTTGATGTTTGCCGTTCCCAATTGATTGAGGTAGTAGCCAGTGGAAATGGTACTGTCCACTACGGCATCCACCTGCCCCTCGGTGAGTTTTTGGATGGCATTTATCATGGATGAGGAAGGGCAAAGTTGCAACTCAGGATGTTTGTTCTTTAAAATTTCCTCTGCGGCATGGCCTTTGATGATCGCAATCTTTTTTCCGACCAGCTCGTCCATTGAGGTGATATACTGGGCATCCTGCCGGGTAAAGATGCCGATCGGCAGTGAAAGATAGTTGTCGGTGAATCCCAGATAGGTTGCACGCTCCTCTGTCCGCCGCAGGGAAGAGAACATGTCCAGATGGTGATTTTTTACCCCCTCAACCTGACCCGGCCAGTCCTGCCCCTTGGCAACATCAAAATGGACCCCCAGCAGTTCGCCGATTTTTTGCAGATAGTCAGCGGAGATCCCTTGCGGAATACCGTGCTGGTCAAGGAATTCGACCGGCGCCCAGGCCGGATCAAGGGCCACCCGGATGGAGGGATGGGCCTTCAGCCATGCCTGTTCCGCTTCGGTCAGATCCAGGCCGGGACTGCTTTCCTGAAGCCATTTCTGGCGGATCACCCGCTCTTCATCAACGGTCAGCGAGGCCAGGGCCTTGTCCAGGATTGATGCCAGCAGGGGCCGTTCCTTTTGCACCCCAATCTGCAGTATTGATTTTGGTTCAGTCAGCTTGCCCATCAGCCGCAGGTTGTTCAGCAGCTCCTTTTCAATCAGGTGGATCACCACTGCCCGGTTGCCGGCATAGGCATCGACCTCCCCCCGTGCGACTGCATCCAGCGCCTCCGAGGTTGAACCGTATTCCCGAATGACAACGCCGGGATAGTTTGTCTTGAAATAGGTGATATTATGGAAACCCCGCTCCAAGGCGATGGTCTTGCCGACCAGATTCTGCTCGGTCTTGAAATAGTCGCCTCCCTTCCGTCCGACAATGACATGGGGAATCACAATATAGGGCCGGGTAAAG
>DDWW01000031.1 GCA_002347085.1 Desulfobulbaceae bacterium UBA2276
AAACTGATCTATCCCAAATGGGCCAAGCTGGACCGGCAGACCGAGTTTCACCTGCCGCCCCATGGCCCGGTAGTCTTTGCCGCCACGATCCCTGACTATGTTGAGGTTGACTTCATTGACGAAAATCTCGAATCCATTGATTTTGATGACGAGGTCGATTTCGTCGGGATCTCCATGATGTTGACCGTGCAGGTCAAACGGGGCTGGGAGATTGCCGATATCTACCGGAAAAAGGGGATCAAGGTCATGTTTGGCGGCATCGCCACCATGCTGCACGCCGAGGAGACCATGGAACACGCCGATGCCGTTTTCCTGGGCGAGGCCGAGGGGCGGATGGAAGCGGTCTTTGCCGACTTCCGCAACAACAAGCTACAGCCCCGCTACGACTTCATCAACGACCGACCCGATATAGCCCTGGTCGGCCCGGCCCGCCGGGATCTGCTCAATCGCAAGCTCTACAACTACAAGGGCGTACAGATGGTCGATCTGGTCCACGCCTCGCGGGGCTGCCGTTTCAACTGCTACCCCTGCGCCGTCTCGTATCTGGGAGGGCGGGTCTTCCGGCCCCGGCCCATTGACAAGGCGGTGGCCGAGATGGCGGGCATCGACAACAACCGCCTCTTCATCGTGGACAACTCCCTGGCCCAGAACACCCAGTGGGAAATGGAGCTGTTCCGGGAGATGATCCCCCTGAAAAAGAAGTGGTGTTCCCATCCCATTGAAGACAAGCCCGAGGTCCTGGATCTCGCGGCCCAGGCCGGGGCCTGGTATGTGTATCAGGCGGTCTTTGACACCTCGGACTATATCAAGGAGCGGATCAAACGCTACCATGACCACGGCATCGGCGTCGAGGGCACGATCCTCCTCGGGCTCGACGATCATACCGAAGATTCCATCAAGCGACTGATCGACTTCCTGCTGGAGATCGAGCTTGATCTGGCCGAATTCACGGTACTCACCCCTTTCCCTCATACCAAGGCCTGGAAAGAGCTGAGCCAGCAGAACCGTATCCTCTCCCAGGACTGGAACGACTACTCAGCGGACAAGGTAGTCTTCCAGCCCAAACAGATGAGCCCGGAAAAGCTGCAAGAACTCCTTGATTACGCCTGGAACACCTTCTACCACGAAGAATCACAGAAGATCAAGATGGTGAAGCTCTTCCAGCAGGTGGTGAAAAAAGAGATGGCCGACGATACCTTCAAGCCGCGGGACAGAAGCCTGGCCGGACAGTCTTTTGGCCGGGATGCGAGCAGGTAGGATGTGACAAATCACATGGCCTGGGGATAAAAAAGAGAGATATCGCTATTCTGCATATTCTCCTGTTAGAAATATTCAGGAAGTAAGGCTGTAACAAAGGGAGCAACATGGCAAAAGTTAACCTTGACGCACTCATCCCTCGAGAGGACTTCGAAGTCGAGGAAGTCATCAACTCGGGAAAGAAGAAAGAAACCATATCTATCGAAGATATTAAGGCTGACTCATTTTTCTTCACCAACCTTCGCAAGCCGGACTTTCAGAGAGAAACAAACGAATGGGACGGAGAAAAGGTCACTGAACTCATTCGAAGCTTCATTGCCGGAGATCTGATCCCCGCAATTATTCTTTGGCGGAGTACTGGAGGATATTTATTTGTTATCGATGGCAGTCATCGATTGAGTGCGCTTGCTGCTTGGGTAAATGACGATTACGGGGATGGACAGACGTCCAAACTCTTTTATGACGGAATAGTGCCTGACGAGCAGCTTGAAGTTGCCAAGGAAACGCGAAAGCTTGCAAATAAAGCGGTTGGTCCATATAGCGACTACAGGCTGGCATTGACACACCCCGACAAAGTTCGCCCAGAAATAGTCAGGGATGCGAAGAACCTCGGCGCATTAGCAATACAATTGCAATGGGTTGAGGGTGACGCCAGGAAAGCTGAAAGCTCATTTTTTAAAATTAATCAGCAAGCAGCACCAATCGACAAAACAGAGCTAAAGCTTCTGGAGGATCGTCGCAAGCCGAACAGCATTGCAGCTAGAGCAATAATCCGAAGTGGAAAAGGTCACAAATATTGGTCGTTGTTTTCAAAAGAGACCCAATCCGAAATTCAGGAACTTGCGGCAGAGATCAACGACATATTGTTTGATCCTCGCCTGAAAACACCAATAAAGACTTTAGACCTTCCAATAGCAGGAAAGGTGTATTCGGCACAAACACTTCCGCTAATTGTGGACATGATCAATATTGTCACGCCTCAAAACAACAGCAAAAACGATGATAATGGGACAACAACGATTGCTGTCCTCAAGAATGTTAGGAAAGTCGCCTATCTCTTAAACAGCAACCACCCATCTTCCCTTGGATTACATCCTGCAGTCTACTTCTATTCCCAAGAGGGACGTCATAAAAGTGCCTCTTTTTTGGCAATTACAGATTTCGTAGCAAGGATTTCCCAGCGAGGAAAGATAAATGACTTCATAAGCGTGCGCCCTAGATTTGAGAGTTTTATTCTTGAATTCGACTACCTTTCTCAACAAATAAATAGAAAATATCGAACTGCTCAAAAAAGTCACCCTTATATCTCTCGATTCCTTGAGCAGGTAGCAGATACGTTAAAATTAGGAAAATCCGATGAGGACACCCTGAAGGCAATTCAATCAAAGGCTGAATTTAGCTATTTATCGCTTCAGAGGCCAATTTCAGAGCGTGGTGCTGTTAGAAAAAAATTTGATACAGAAGCAAAGAGTGCCGTTTATCTACGTGAGGTTCTTAAATCAGCCCCAAAGTGCAACATCTGTGGAGGATATATTCACAGAAACTCAATATCAATAGATCACATAGACCGCAAGCGAGATGGTGGAAGCTCTTCGCCAGACAATGGTCAATTGACACATCCTTATTGCAATACCGGATATAAAAACTGAGCACATGGCAGCAGAAATAAGGCAAGACCACGTTTCTTTGAATATATCAGCAAACACCATCAAATAAATGTAATAACATTTATTTGACTCCTTCATTTTTTGTTGTTACATTTAATTATGCTCATCGAATTTGACACAGCCAAGCGTCAGAAAACACTCGACGAACGAGGGTTAGATTTTTGTGATGCCCCACTGGTCTTTCAGGGCAGACACTTTACTGCCTCAGATGACAGAATGAACTATGGTGAACCACGCTTTTTCAGCATTGGCTCTTTCCATGACCGTGTTGTGGTGGTGGTTTGGACAGTCAGGGGAGATGCCCGCAGAATAATTTCCATGAGGTATGCAAATGAGCGCGAAATCAACCGCTACAAAAAACACCTGGGTTGATCCCGATGATGCGCCGGAATTAACAGACACCTGGTTTGAAAATGCGGACTTGCATCAAGGCAAAAAACTCATCAGACGGGGACGTCCTGCTGGAACCACCAAAGCATCAACGACCCTCCGCTTTGACGTTGATATACTGGAAGCATTCAAGGCTACCGGCAAAGGCTGGCAAACCCGAATGAACAATGCGCTCCGTGATTGGCTGAAGGATCATTCCCCTTCAACAAATCATTGATGGAAAAGAGGGCCGACTCCAATTTCAATAGCCCGACAATCCACTTCTCTCCTGTTCACTGCCCTTGATACAATTTCTTGGGGGAAATAAGGGACACTCCCCTCATTTCCAACGTTCACACTATTCAAAAGGATCATCCCCCGAACGACAATGGGGAATATTGCCTTGTTTCACCTTTGGAATTAAGGTATCAGGTAAAGTGCAAGCGATTGTGAACTCAGGGAGGAGTGAAAGAATTTGGGATCAGTACAAGACAGCAGACAAGTCTCTATTTTGCAAACTCCACCTGCAGTTAAACGAATCGGGTGTAATTGACAATATTTCCCCAACCAGTCTGGTAAAAAGGGAGCGGAACACTATGAACATTACAGCAGAAAAAATTGTCACGGATGCAATGGAACTTCCCCCAGCGCTCAGGGCGTTTGTGGCTGAAAAGCTGATAGAGAGTTTGGATGAATCGGACAGCCTGCCCTTGTCGGCACAATGGAAAGAAGAAATCCTGCGACGTTGTGCAGAAATTGACAAAAATGGTGTGCAATTACGCGACGTTGATGCCATATTCAAAAAAGCCTACGCTTCGTTGACATGAAAGCGGTTGCCTTTCACGCAGATGCAGAAACCGAGTTGATTGAAGCCGCCGCCTATTATGAGGCGCAACAATGTGACCTTGGTAAACGCTTTCTGACTTCGGTGCAGGATGCGATCAACCGTATCGTCGTCAATCCCCTATTATATCCTGTCATCGAACTCGATGTACGCCGCTGTCTCACACGTACATTTCCTTTCGGCGTTCTGTTCCGAGATCGTCCCGACAATATCCAGGTGATTGCAGTTATGCACCTGCATCGAGAACCAACCTACTGGAAAAACAGATAAAGAAGCGATATCGCCAGCTCAGGGACTTTGATACATCATCTTAATGGTTTCCGGGATCTTGCCCTTGGGTAGCAGGCGATTATTCTCTCCTATCTCGTAGATCCCAAACCACTCCTCGGGGTCTTCAAGGTCATGGCGGGACGAATCCGCCGCGTCTTCTCCGCTTTTCCACCACTCATCGTTCAGCTCAAAAAAGGCCACGCCGCAGATCTTTTCATTCCCCTTGGCGGTTTTGATATCCTTCCAGATCGCTGAAAAAGCAACCGGCACATCTTCAACCTTGTGGCCGCCAAAGCCCGGGACCCATGCTTTTGGCTCAAAAGGGGAGGTGGAAAGCCCGACCTGGGTGATGAACACCGGCTTCTTGCTTTGCGCTGTCAGCTCTTCCACATAGCCCTGATAGCTGGAGCCGGTGACCGAACCGGGCGGCGAGGTGCGCACCCCCCGGGCGTAGGTGTAAACATTGAGGCAGATGAGATCACCCAGATCCGGGGTTATCACATGTTCCTTGGGCACCTCAAGATCAGGCCGGTTCGCCAGGGGCCCGATATGGGTAAAGCTGGTGTGACAATAGAGATGCCGTTGCCCATAACGGGTCAGTTCATAGTCCATGGCCATGTCAATGAGACGGGCAATGGCGATTTCCGAGGGGTTCCGATTGTCGACGTTCAGGTGCTTGCCGTGATAACTGCGGACCTCGGGATGACGGGAATTAGTCCGCACCACCGCCTCCGGTTGCAGTTCATCGCCGATGGAAAACAGGACCAGCCGGTCCGGCCGACCTACCTGATAGACATGATCAATAGTGGCCTTGATCGTCTCCATGGTCTTGGCCAGGAAGGGCTCGGCCAGGAAGTCCTCTTCATAGGGGCAGACCCAGATATCCTGTCCATAGAGGATATCTGTCCTGTCCAGGGCCTCAAAGAATTTTGACGGCATCTGCATGGGAAAGACATGGAGATAATTGACATTCATCTCCTGCACCAGCCTGACATGCTCCTCATACCGGTCATCGTTCCCGGGATGGGCGCCTTGCATGGGCGTTTCATTGACCAGATAGGGTGAGTATCCTATCCCCTTAAAAAAAAGGGGCTCCCGGCGCACCGTGTCAACAATCTTCGTTCCTTCGACAACATACCTGGGGGGAGGCGGGGTGCCCGCAAGGATTCCCGTGGCTGTCGTTTGCCGTTCTTCGGCAGAGGCGGAAAAAACAAGACCCGGTAGAAGAATCAGCCAGGCCGATAAAATGATAGACGCAAAGATATGCACACGCTCTCCTTTCCTTTGATGAATTCGCAAAAAGTCCTCAAATGGGATGGCTAAGCAAAAATCGTTAAATGCAAGGCGCGCAAATTTCGAGGAATGAGGCGTACATAAGTACGCCGCAATGACGAGACAATTCGGAGTCTCGCAAGCTCGCTTACCTGCGGCAACGCAGCAGTTGGCGACTTTTTGCGACGCCATCTCCTTTTTGTTATTTCATGGCATTGGCAATGATGGTCATATACGCCTCATCATAGTCTTCTCCCGCAACCTGCTTAGCCGGTTTTTTGAATTTGCAGTCCTGGGCGTCGCAGTAACTTCCATCTGAAAGATAGTTCAGAATGATATCGGGAATGTCATAATGGTGGAGGGTGTCATAATGGACAGCCTTGCCGTTTTCAAAGAAAAAGACCCGGTTCATGTGCAACAGATCCTTATCCCCTCCGGCATAGTCCAGTTTCTCGAAAGTACTGGGGCCGTAGAATCCAGGCAGATGATCGCTGATGAGTATTACCAGGCTTTCCGGATCGACCTTCTTGATCCCGCGTATAAATTCAGCCAGGGCCTCGGTACGGTAATAATACTGGTTGATGCTGTGCTCTAAAAAATCATCCTTGACAACCCCTTGAGCTTCAATGAATATCGGACGTTTTTCGGTATTTATCTGGTAGGGATAATGACCGTAAATGCTCATGATATAATTGAAAAGCGGCATTCCTGGATTGTTTTTCATCCAGTCGCTAATGTAATTAAGATTCTGCTTCAACAGTTCCCCGTCAAACATATATTTTTCACCAGTGACATCACCGATTGAAAGATAGGTCTCACGTCCCTTGGCATACTCCTTTGGGTAATAGCTGTTTTGGAAGCCGGCCCCTTTGTAGGCGTTAATGGAATTAAAAAAGTCAGGTTTATAGGCGTTGGTGGCCATGGTATGGTAACCGGCCTTGGTCAGAAGGGCCGGCAGGCAATAGGTGCCGGCTCCTGTAAACACATCGAACTCCATCCCGGAAAATTTTCCAAAAGCCGGCACACCGGAAAGTACTTCAAATTCCGACTGGGCCGTTCCACCGGCAAAGAGCGGGGCGATAGAGAGGGATCCCTTGTTTTTGAATATCTTATCAAAGTCAGGGTGGACGGGGCTTCTGGAGAAAGAGAGCCCGTCAAACAGTTCAGGATCAACAAAGCTTTCCAGGACAAGCAGATGGACATTTCTTTTCTTTTCCAGCGAATTGATCATGGAGACGATATCGTCCATTTTCCTTAAAAAATCCGGATCGGCCTTAAAGTCCGCCATTTTCAGACCATTGGACTTTCGCTTGGCCTCGCTATAAAGCATCATCCAGACCCTGCCGTTATCTTCAGCGCTCTGGATATCAGACCAGTTCGTCACCTGCCGTTGAACCTTCTCAAAGGCATAGAGAAAAGAATCCGGTTTGAATTCCACCGTGAGAAGCAGGATCAGAATCGACAAGGCCCCGATAATGGCCGGCCTGTCCAGTTTGAATCGCAGGGAGCGGATAAAGACCGTGCAGGCAGCTCCAAAAACAACAATGATAACTCCAATCGCCCACACGGGAAGGACCCCCATGAGTTCCGGAAGTTCTTTGACTTCTATGATTCTCAAGAGCCTGCCGAACTGGAGAAAAACCATATCAAAAACCGCATAGACAAGGATAATGGGAATAGCGGTAATCAGGGCCTGCCATTTTGAAGGCCGTGTCAACTGGTTAAGATAGTAATAAAAACCTAAAAGGAGAGGAAGCTCAAGTCGGCAAAAATACCTCAGCGGCGGCATGCCCCCGAGAAGACTCATAATCCACGTATAAGCGAAAAGGAAAGCGGCCAGGGCCACATACCGGCTTCTCAGCACTCTCATTATCAAGAGGGCATACGATTGCAATTGAGAGAGAAGAGCGTTCACAGTTGAGAGACTCCCTGAGAGTAGAACCGAAAAGCAGATACCGGTGAAAATCGACTACATTCTTTATTAGGATTGAATTAAATTTCTGTCAAGAGAGGGTTACAGTTTTACATGACCCCAGCAACGTCATAACAGCAGACAGAAGAAGCGCGCCATAGTGTTTCCCCGGCGAAAACATAAATCGCAGAGAGTGGAGAACTCATCATTGGCCGCCTCTATACACATCCTTAGCATTGACAATATGTAGCCATGTAGCTACAGTCAGGGTCTATTTCAAGCAGCGTGGGCATGAGCTGATTATTCTCCTGACTGCTGAACGTGGGCGGCCACCCTCATCTGACAATGCGGTACGAGGCTTGACAGAAATGCTGGGCAACCTATACAACTCTGACGCAGTATTCCAAAAAACTACGCATCGCTGCATATACTAATAACAGATGCCGAATTATAACCAACAGCTAACCGACCTACTCAACGGCCCTGCCTTTCCAACTCAAGAGTTTATCCGCTCCGGCGCCACCTTCGGCGAGGTCTATGCCATGGCGGCCGAATTCCGCACGACCCTCTCCAGCCCGGAATATCTGGGGGCATCCATCTGTCTTGCCGTGGACGACCGGGCGGTCATGGCAGCTGTCCTGCTGGCAGCCCTGCAATTACCCCATCCCAACGGCCCGACCCTGTTGCTCCCCTACGCCTTTTCCGCCAAGTCGTTGGCCGGGATGCAGCAGCTCACCGGTTTTACCGCGGCCATCACCGATGTTGACAGGGATCTGCCCCCAGGCACCACCATCATCCGTCCGCCGGCGGCGGGACCGGCAAACTTTGCAAGCAACAACCGGATAGCGCCGCAGACGGAACTGCTGAGGATCTTCACCGGCGGCTCCACCGGCACGCCGCAGCTCTGGTCGAAGACCGGAGAAAATCTTTTCGGCGAGGGCTTCTCCCTGGCCCGCCACTTCGCGGTGACCGAAAAAGACTGCATTGTCGCCACCGTGCCCCCCTACCATATCTATGGCCTGCTCTTCTCCGTCATCCTGCCTCTGGTTTCAGGGGCATCGGTGGTCATGGCCACCCCCTCTTACCCCGGTGAGATCGCCGATGTGATCCACGACCAGGGGGCCACCCTTCTGGCCGGCATCCCCCCTCACTACCGGGCCCTGCGCGGGAAAAAAATAGCGGGATCGGCCCTCCGGCTGGCCTTTTCCTCAGCCGGGATGCTGGACGCCGAAGATAACGAGACCTTCTCCCGCCTCAACGAGGTGGGCATTGTCGAGGTGTACGGCTCCACCGAAACGGGCGGCATCGCCACCAGAAACAGACACCTGGGCGAGACCTCGTTCACCGCCTTCCCCACCATTTCCTGGAAGATCAAGGAAGAGCGCCTCTGCGTGTGCTCCCCCTTTCTCTCGCCGGAACTACCCATGGCCGACGATGGTTTTTTCACCACCGGCGACCGGGTGGAGCAAAGCGGGACAAGCCAGTTTATCCTCAAGGGGCGCGTGGACGGAGTAACCAAGGTGGGGGGCAAACGGGTGGATCTGGAAGAGGTGCGTGCCATCATCAAAAAAACACCCAAGGTCAGCGACTGCGTGGTCATGGCCCTTCCCGATCCCGGGGGCCGGGAACACCGGATTGCGGCCCTGATCCAGGGGACAGAGGTGGATATGGATCTGCTCAGGCAAACCTTGGCTGATTCCCTGGAATTCTACGCCCTGCCGCGCGTGCTCAAGACCATCGACCGGATTCCGCTGCAGGACAACGGCAAATACGACAGGGATGCCATCATCCAGATCCTGGAGACATGAACAGCATGCGCAGCGCCTTTGCCAGCGGTTACGAAAACCTGTCGGCCTGGGCCGACCTCTTGGACCGGATCAACGTCTTTCCCGTGGCCGACGGCGATACCGGGGCCAATCTCCGCATCAGCCTGGCCCCTTTGCGTGACGACAAGGCCGATAAAATCCAGACCCGAAATCTGCTGACCCGTTGCGCCATCGGCAACTCCGGCAATATCGCCGCCGCCTTTTTTCAAGAATTTTACCAATCCGACGGGTTTGCTGATTTGGCAGAAAATGCAGAACGGGGCAGGGAAAAGGCCTGGCAGGCCCTGGCCCGCCCCCAGGCCGGCACCATGCTCCATGTCTTTGACCGCCTGGCCGCAACCCTGAGCGGGAAAACAGATCCGGCGCTGCTGTATCCCCTGCTCTGCCAGGAGTTGCAGGACGCGGTTCTTGCCACTTCGCAGATGTTGCCTGATCTCAGGAAGGCTGGCGTTGTCGATTCCGGGGCCCTTGGCATGTATGCCTTTTTTGAGGGCTTCTTCCGGCAGCTTGCCGGGCAGACCACCGCCCTCCCCTCGATCCCGAAGATCTTTGCCGGGCGGCTGGCAATCAGCACCGATTTCCAGGCCAACCCCACGGACTGTTTTTGTGTGAGCGCCCTCATTCATACCGGAGACAATCAGACTGAAGCCGGTAGCATCCTTGCGGAATGGGGTGAAAGCGTGGTCGTGCTCCCTGCGGAATCCGGGATCAAGGTCCATATCCATACCGCTGACCTCCAGCAATTACGCACCCGTCTTTCCTCTCTGGGTGAGATCGTCGACTGGTCCGATGAGGCCATGGATAACGACGACCTTGTCCGTTTTACCAGCCCGGAGAAGAGGCAGATTGTCCATATCATGACCGATGGCGCCGGCTCCCTGAGCCGGGAGATGGCACGTCGCCATGGCATCACCCTGCTTGACAGCTACATCCTGGCCCAGGACCAGAGCAGACCGGAAAGCCTGCACTCTCCGGCCGAGATCTATGCCCTGATGCGGCAAGGGGTCAAGGTCACCACCGCCCAGGCCTCAACCTTTGAGCGCCATCAACACTATCAGAGCGTGTGCCAGCAATTCGGCCAGACCCTTTACCTCTGCGTCGGGTCGGCCTTCACCGGCAATGCAGACATCGCCAGGCGCTGGAAAGAAGGCAACGATCCGACCAACCTGCTGGAGGTCATCGATACCGGGTCGGCCTCCGGACGTCTGGGCCTCATTGCCCTGCTTGCCGCTCGCTATGCGGAACATGCCACCTGCGTTGAAGATGTCATCGCCTTTGCCTATCAAACAATGACGGACTGCAAGGAATATGTCTTTATCGACCAGTTGCAATACTTGGTGGCCGGAGGCAGGGTTTCCCGGACAGGTGGTTTTTTTGCTGATCTGCTCCACATGAAACCGATAATCAGTCCGGTAAATAACGAGGTTCGCAAGGCGGGCGTTGTGCACAGCAGAAAGGGACAGCTCTCTTTCGCCCTGGAAAAGCTGCGGGAGGAATCTTCCATCGTAGATCCCGTCATCATGCTCCAATACTCCGACAATGAAGAATGGATAACAAAAACGGTACAGCCGCAGGTGCGTGATCTGCTGCCGGGCGCCGAGATCCTGCCTGTGCCCCTGTCTCTGACCTCCGGCGTCCACATGGGGCCGGGAACCTGGGCCCTGGCCTGGGCGGGAGGGAAGGTAAGATGAAGACCGCCATAATCATCCCCGTTTATAATCACGAACAACGCCTTGAGGAGGTAATCCACCAGGCCCTGAAACTGGGCCTGCCCCTCTTGGTGATTGATGACGGCTCAACCGACAAAACCCCCGACATTCTCAACCGCATCGAAGGGATCTCGGTGATCCGTCATCCGACAAATCTGGGCAAGGGCGCGGCTTTGCTCAGCGGTTTTGCCGCAGCGGTGAAACAGGGCTGTGACTGGGCAATCACCATAGACGGAGACGGCCAACATAATCCCGAGGATGCCTGGCCCTTGATCTCGGCGGTTGCCGACGGCAGACGGGTCATTGTCGTGGGCAGACGAGAGGGAATGGCAGGGAAAAATGTGCCCTGGACCAGCAGATTCGGCCGGGGTTTTTCCAACTTCTGGGTCTGGGCCTCCGGTGGGCCACGCATCACAGATTCCCAGTCCGGATTCAGGCTCTACCCCCTGCCCGAGGCCCTGCATCTTGATATCATGGCCAGGCGCTACCAGTTCGAGGTGGAAATCTTGGTCAGGGCCAAACGCAAGGGCATAGATACTATTGAGGCGCCGGTCCAGGTTGTCTATCAGGCCAAGGGAGAACGGGTCAGCCACTTTCAGCCCTGGCTTGATTTCCGGCGTAACTCCGCCACCTTCAGCCGATTGATAATCGAGCGGATTTTTGGACCATTCCTGCCATGAAAGGGCTGGGCTACAAATTTCTTCTCCAGATGACACGACTGTGCGGCCCCTGGCTGCTGGTGGTCTTCTCACGGATCGTTGCGGCAGGCTATTTCCTCTTTTCCAGCCGGGTCTCGGAAAGTCGCCGTTTTTATGCGGCGCTCTATCCCGAGCGCGGGAGACTCTATCACCTGTGGTGCACCTTCAGGCAATATCAGAATTTCACGACCATCCATCTTGACCGCTTCTTAGCCAGCCAGACAGAGACAACCACCTTCACTTCCCAGGGCTGGGAAAAAATAGAACCCGTCATTGGCCGGGAGGGGGGGATCCTGCTCATGTCCCACCTGGGCAACTGGGAAATGGCGGCCAAACTGCTCCGCCGGCAGCAAGACGACCTGCGGCTCCTGCTCTACATGGGCATCAAGGAAAAAGAGGGCGTGGAACATGTTCAGAAAGAAGATTTACAACGGGCCGGGGTCACCATCATCGGTGTCGATCAGGAGGGCGGCTCACCCTTTGCCGCAGTCGATGGCATCCGCTTTCTCCAGTCCGGGGGGATAGTCTCCATGCCCGGCGATATTGTCTGGCGCAGCGATCAACGCAAGGTGCGGGTCCGCTTTCTGGGCCATGACGCCTATGTGCCGGAGGCGCCGTATATCTTTGCCCTGCTCTCAAGGGCGCCGCTTTTTGTCTTTTTCACCCTCCGCACCGGAAAAAACAGCTACCGGTTCATCGTATCAGACCCCATCGCCATCACGCCGCAATCACGCCAGGACAGGCCCCGAGCCATTGCCCAAGCGGCCCAGCAATATGCGGATCTGCTGGAAAAAATGCTGCGGGAACACCCCTTTGAGTGGTACCATTTTGACCGTTTTCTCCAGTGATACCAGGACATTTAACAGACACACTGACAGCACCCAGACATAAAGCACCCCCGTCTCTCTGTTTAGCTCTTTAAAGTTCCTTTTGAATTAAAACGAAAAATAGAGTATCCAACTCCCATTGATCTCATTCCTTTTTTTATTTTTTCAGCCCTTACCTGGTCACCTGTTATGACAAGAGACGCATTACAAGAGAAAATCCTGGCCATCCTTATCGAAGACTTTGAGTTTGAGAAACCGGGTCTCAACGATAACCTCCGCGACGATCATGGCTTTGACAGTATCGACGCCATTGAGCTGCTGGGCAAGATCGAGCTGATACTCGGCTACAGCCTCACCTGGGAGGAAAAGGAAAAGGCCATGGGAATCAGGACCATCAACGATATCCTCGACTATATTGAAACCATAGAAGCGTCCCGAAGGCTGAAGACTGAAGACTGAAGGTTATAGGACTTGTCAAGACTGGCTTATCGCATATTTTGTGCAGCCCTCCCTTCGGCCTTCAGTCTTCAGTCTATCCACCTCAACTAAAACCATACTCTTCCCGGTTGAAAACCTATGAAGCGACGCGTTGTCATTACTGCCTGCTCGGCCATCACTCCCATCGGATATGCAAAAGATGATATCATCAACAGTCTCAGGCAGGGAATTTCCGGGGTCAAACCCCTGCGTGATGACGGACTGCTGAACAAGCATATCCACTCCCGGGTCTTCGGTTCGGTGGATTATCCCATAGATTACGGCTTCAAACGGATGTACAGCAAGACCATGGGGCCGGTGGCCTATTATGCCTGCCAGGTGGCAAAGGACGTGTTGGAGCGCTCCGGCCTGGACCAGGAATTCATCACCGGCGGTCGGCTGGGAGTGGCCTTTGGCTCCACCCATGGCAGCCCCACGGTCCAGCGCGATATCTACCGGACGTTTTTTCAGGAGCTGGACACGAAATTTTCCTCCATCGGGGCAGTGGATTATCTGAGATCGATGGTGCACACCACGGCGGTGAATATTACCCGCATGTTCGGCATCACCGGCCGGGTCATTGCCTCGTCAACCGCCTGCACCACCAGCAGTCAGGCCATTGGTTTTGGCTATGAGATGGTCAAGTACGGGATGCAGGATGCCATGATCTGCGGCGGCGCTGATGAGTACGACACCACCACGGTGGCGGTCTTTGACAACCTGCTGGCCTGTTCCACCGCCTACAATGAGACGCCCAAGCGTACCCCCCGACCCTTTGACAGTGGACGCGACGGCCTGGTCGTGGGCGAGGGCGGCGGCGCGGTGCTCCTTGAGGAATATGAGTCGGCGAAACGACGCGGCGCGCCGATTATAGCTGAGGTCATCGGCTTTGCCTGCAACAACAACGGCGGCGATCTCATCCTGCCCAACCTGCAAGGGATCACCACCACCCTGCGCCTGGCCCTGAAAGATGCGGAGATCACACCCGAGGATGTCGATTTTGTCAGCGCCCACGCCACCGCGACCAAGATGGGCGATGTCATTGAATCCCAGGCCATTGCCGCTGTTTACGGCGACAACGGCCCCTTCGTCACCGGCCTGAAGAGCTACATGGGCCATACCATGGGCACCTGCGGGGTCATTGAGACAATCCTGACCACCTATATGATGGAACAGGGCTTTATCGCCCCCACCCTGAACCTTGAAAACATTGACGAGCGTTGCCGCATGCTCCGCCATGTGCAGGAGATCACTCCGGCAACCATAGGAATCGGCGCCATCCAGAACTTTGCCTTCGGCGGGGTCAACACCTGCCTGCTGGTTAAATCAGGTGAAAGGCTGAAGGTTGAAGGCTGAAGGGAAAAATGATTTACTTCAGCCTTTCTGTGAAAGTCCCTGTAACTTGCTGAAATTACAGATTGCTAACAGAGTCTGTGACATGGTTATTTGTGCCACCCGCTCGCCGGCGAGCGGGTATAGCTTTCATGTTTCGTTGTTCCCGTTTTCGGTAATGGATGTTCTACCTTATGATGAACGAATAATGCGCAATCTTCAAAAAATCCGGTCGCTGCGTGATGAGTAATCCTTCAACCTTCAGGTTCCTCGATTTTCTGGTCACCATCCTCTGCTGGGCCTGGTTTATTTTTGGTTTTCTTTTCTTTTTTTCATGGTTTTATGTTGGCGCCGCCCTGTTTGCCAAAAATCAGGAAGCAAGCTTCCAACGCCTGAACAGCCGATTCTTTCAGGTTTTTTTTGGCATACTCCGGCTCACTGCTCCTTCACACCAATGGGAGATCGATGAAGAAGTGGCAGCCATCCGGTCGGCGGTGATCGTTTGTAATCATATCTCCTATCTGGACCCCTTACTTTTTATTGCCCTGTTCGAGCGTCACCGCACCTTGGTCAAGGGACGTTTTTTTTCTCTACCGGTCTTTGGCTGGATTATCAAAAAATCAGGATATTTCCCAGCCAGTGGCGAAGGCCGGTTCAGCAGAATGATGATCGAACAGATGGAAACGATGAAGGATTTCCTGCTGGGTGGTGGCAATCTCTTTATCTTTCCCGAAGGAACCAGGAGCCTTGACGGTCGAATCGGCGAGCTGAACCAGGGGGCCATGAAGATTGCCAGACTGTGCAAGGCACCGATCTATGTCCTGCGAATTGCTGCTACCGACAAGCTGTTTTCCCCCGGAAAATTTCTTTTTCAAACGAGGGTGCAACAGAGCATCAGCCTGAAGATCCTCAAACGTATCGAACCGGACTATCAGCATCATATTCCCTCGGCGGCCGCACTGGAAGAGCAGGTGACGGAGGCATACGGGGTGAGACAATCATGAAAATCATCTTGATCTCCATGCCCGACGTGGTGCCGATCATCATCCATGAAACGGCATTTCACCTGCCGAATCATGGCATTGCCTCGATAGGCGGCAATATCGATGATGACCATGAGGTCTATCTGATTGACCTGATCCGCAAGCGCCGGTCTATCAAGAGCTACCTGACCAAGATAATAGAGAAGGTCAAGCCTGATCTGGTCGGCCTTTCGGCCATGGCCTGGCAGTTCGACACCTGTATCAAGATTGCCCATCTGCTCAAGGAACTCCGGCCCGAGGTAAAGATTGTGATCGGCGGCTACCATGCCACCTTGATGCATGAAGAGATAGCCGCCTCAGGAGAGGCAAAGTGGATTGACTTCATGGTCCGGGGCGAAGGAGAAGAGGCCTGCCGCCGCCTGGCAAACAGCCTGGACGGCCGTGACGACCTGACAGCAATCCCCTCCCTTTCCTATAAAAAAGACGGGTTTTTTGTCCATAATCCCCGGGGTGAAAATCTTGATCTGAGTACGCTCAAGCTCCCGATCCGAGATAAACGCCGATTGACCTGGGGCTATCACATCATCTACTCCAAGATCGAACTGGTGGAGACCTCCCGGGGATGCACGCGCGCCTGTAACTTCTGTTCCATGCGACACATGTATGGCCGTACCTTCAGGACCTTTCCCCTCAGTCGGGTTCTGGCAGACATTGATGATATTTATTACCAGCGCAAGACACGATGGATAATGATCACCGACGACAATATGGTCTTGAATCCATCCAGGGTCATCGAGCTCTGTGACGCGATCATTGCCAGGAAATATAAGGGACTCAACCTCGTCGTCCAGGCCGATTGCGTGTCCATGGCCAGCAACGAAGAGATGGTCGCCAAGATGGCGGAGGCCGGTTTCCGCTCGGTTTTTCTTGGCATTGAAAACGGCTCAGTCAAGAATCTGAGCAGTGCCGGCAAGGGCGATATTACCAGCTATTCCAGAAAGGCCATCGACAACTGCCATAAATACGGGATGATGGTTATTGGCGGCCTGATCTTCGGCTTTGCAGATGACGATGCCGAGTCAATCAGAGAGAATTATGAATTCTTCAAAGATATTGGCGCCGATGCCGCCTACTGCCAGGTCTTGACCCCTTATCCCAAGACCGCCATGCGGGAACAGCTTCTGTCTCAAGGGCTGGTGACCAATCAGACTGACTATAAAAAATACAACGGCCTGTGGGCCAATGTGCGGACAAAATACCTGGACGCAGAACAGCTCCAGTACCAGTTCTGGTATCAACGCCAGGTGGTGCTGGGCTGGTGGAATCCTCCAGCCCAGGCCAAAGGTCAGGGCTGGCTGTGGACCTCCATCTGGCGCTTTCTGTTCAAGCCTTTGTTAAAGATGCACTACCGAAGGGTTATGAAAAAATACGGCTGGGAAGGCCGCTACCAAAAAGAAGTCGCGCGTTGGGAAAGGATGAACCATTTTACTGATCTTGAACACTATTAAAAAATTACGGAACAGCCATGCAAATATATAATCTTGAGTTTACCGAGCAGGAAATCCGGGCGGCCGTGGCCGCAGACAGACTGCTTTCCATGGAGATCGAATTCAGCCGCATCTGTAATTTCCGCTGCTCCTACTGTTATGTCGCAGATCGCAGTGAATGCCGGAATGAACTTTCGCGGGAGGAAATAAAAGATGTCATCCTCCAGGCCAAGGCCCTTGGCGCCCGCAAGATCATCATCCTTGGCGGTGAGCCGAGCATCTATCCGCATCTTACGGAAATGCTTCGGTTTATTGGCCATGAAGGATTAGAGATTGAGATGTTCACCAATGGCTCCGGCATTGACAAGGCTCTTGCCCTTGTCCTGGCCGAGGAAAAGGTGCGGGTGGTACTGAAATTAAATTCCCAAGATGAGGCCATCCAGGACCGACTAGCCGGAAAAACCGGGGCTTTTAAGATCATCAAGACGGCCTTGGCCACCTTGCGAGAGGCGGGGTATCCCTCGCCGGATCTCTTCCTGGCCATCAGCACCGTAATCTGTCGGCAAAACATAAAAGAGTTACCGGCCATGTGGCAATGGTTGCGGGAGGAGAATATTGAGCCCTATTTTGAGGTCATCACCCCGCAGGCCAATGCCCTGGAAAATATCTGGCTTGGCGTTGATTCCAGCGAGTTAAAGGCCTTATTTACCCTGCTCTCGACAATGGATCGGGAACGGTTTGGTCGTGACTGGGAGCCCCAGCCCCCCTTGGTGGGAAATAAGTGCATGCGCCATCAAGTCTCCTGCGTGGTCACTGCCACAGGCGATGTTACGCCCTGTGTCGGAGTTACTATTGTCCTTGATAATATCCGCAACAACAAACTTGCCCATATCTTGAAACACAGCGAGGTGGTCAACAACCTGAAGAATTACCGGGAGATGATAAAAGGAGAATGCCGGACCTGTGAGAAAGCTGAAGAATGCTACGGTTGTCGCGGCGCAGCCTACCAGCTCACTGGTGACTATCTTGCCTCCGACCCCACCTGCTGGCGCAATGCCTCAGATACAAGCGGCAACAAGTGATTCCTGCGGACTGTAAAGAAACTGAGTCACTGCTCATCACCCCAACCCAACCGGAGCCCTGAGCAGTGACGAAAAGACAAGCCCTTACGTAAAAGTTATCCCCCCATCAACGATAAAGGTCTGACCAGTTATCCAGTCAGCCTTCTCAGTGGTGAGAAAATAACAGATACCAGCGAGATCATTGGGAACACCCATTCTCGCCAGAGGGGCTTTTCTCACGATTTCATTCTTTATCTCTTCATAATTAGGGAATTTGCGGAAGGAATCGGTATCAATCGGACCACCAGAAACAGCATTCACCCTGATTTTCTTTATACCAAGCTCATGGGCCGCATATTTAACCATGGTCTCCACCGCAGCCTTGGCATTGCCATGACCGGCATAGTAGGGGGTATAAGAAAGATTACCCGTAGATGAGAGAGAGAGAATTGAACCACCGCCAACTTTTTCCATTCTCTTGGCCGCCTCTTGGGCTCCAACCACAAAAGCAAGGACAGTAGCTGAGTAGATATTGATAAGCCCTTGAGGTTTAAGTCTCATAAATGAAGTAAAACCGCCGGCAACAGAGCGACCAGATATAATAGCATTGGAGATGAAGTAATCGACCCTCTCAAAATCTTTGTCAATCTCTTTGAACAGCTCTTTGTAGCTGCCGGGATGAAGGATATTAAGAAAATAAGCCTTTACCTTTACGCCATATCTCTCAGATACTTCGGCAATCACCTCTTCTGCAATCTCCGCATTACTGTGATAGGTAAACGCTACATCAACACCATTACTTGCAAATTCCTCAACAAGCGCCCGGCCAATTCCTCTTGTTCCACCGCTGATAACTAATGTTTTTCCCACTATTTCAAGACCTCATACTTTTCAAAAATAAGGGAAACTCTCCCCAAGACAATACCCTGTAATTTCATTTCTAAATCAAGATGTACACGAGGAGAAAAGCGAGCCGCGACGAAGCAGTACAATGAGTACGGTGAGGAGCGGCGCAGCGCATTCGACGAAGTGAACGCTTGATTTAGAAATGGAATCAGCTCAAACAACCGTCAACAGTATCCAGCCCACCGAGAACCTGCCGCTTTCAGGAATAAAACCCAAGATCCTTTCTCCTTTTTGCAGACGGCCGGATGAAAACAGCTCTTCCAGCATGATATAGAAGGAGGCTGAGCCGGTATTACCCTTGCTCACCAGATTGGTAAACCAGCGATCCTCAGGGATTGTAAAACCAATCTCCTGCAACTGCTGCCGGAGTGGCTCCCGAAAGTATTGCGAAGAATAATGCGGTAAAAACCAGTCAATATCCTCTGGCTTCAGACCATGCTTGGCCACAACTTCCGGCAGGGTTTTTCCAACCAGGGTCGGGATCACCTCCCTGTTGAGCAAGCGGGCATCCTGTTTGATGGGAAAAACACCGTGCCATACCGCCTCGCTCCCCACGGCATATTCCCGCCAACCTCGCAGGCTGCCGTCGGCCTGTTTCACGGCGCCGGCATACATGCAGGTTTCCAGACAATGGGCATGGGAGACAATCTCTATCCAGTCGATCCGGAGAGAAAGGCCGCCTACTGTCGGCTCGCTTTCAATCAAGACTGCCCCGGCGCCGTCGGAGAGCATCCAGCGCAGAAATTCGGCCTCAAAGGAAAAGGCGGGATGATGCTTCCCCGTTTCCGGCTGGTTGGCCGTCACGCCCTGCGTAGCCTGGAAAAAGCTTGTCCGCATGAAGGTGGAGGCCAGCTCAGAGCCGGTAGCAACCGCGCGCTTGCTCGTCCCCACAGCCACAGAGAGAGCGCCGTATTTCAGGGCCGTGATCCCGGAAAGACAGATTCCGGCAGTACTGACGACCTCACAAGGGCCACCCCCCAATTCCCCATGCACCATGGAGGCATGACCGGGCAACAGTTGATCGGGCGAGGAGGTACCACAACAGAGGCATTCAAGGTCATGGAGTGTCAGTTCCCTGCCAAGGGGCATAGTGGACAGCAAGCGGCGCACTGCCTCAGCCGCCAGTTCGGCATTACTGTGAGTTGTGGTGCCTGTCTCCGGGTCAATGGCATAATGCCTCGACTCAATGCCGTTATTGGCAAGAATGACCTGCTTGGTTTTGGCCTCGATCCGAGCCACCTTCCCCAGATACCTCTCCAGATCATCATTTATTACGGGCTGTCCGGGGAGAAAGGCCGAAACAGCTGTGATAAAGGCATTCATGGTGTATTCCATTTTGCATTTGAGTTGAAACCGGGAAGGCACGCGAGCAACAACGAAGCGGTACAGGGAGTACGGTAAGGAGCCGCGCAGCACAGCCGACGAAGATCTCGGCTTACAGGCAAACTGGAATTATAACCTGGCATTTTGATGGCTGTTGGCAAGAAGTGCGGCATAGCGGCTGTAGAACCGTTGTTCGCCAAGTTTGGTTGCGGTAACGGCATT
>DDWW01000060.1 GCA_002347085.1 Desulfobulbaceae bacterium UBA2276
CTTTTCAATGGCCATCAGGGATTGAACATAGCCCAGACGGGCCTCGGGGTCAGGGTGGGTGAGCAGATACTGGGGAATCTGGCCCATGCGATAACGGGTGATCCGCCGCATGGTCTTCAACATCTTTTCCATGGCCACCGGATCTCGTTCCATTTTTTTCATCCAGCCATAAGAAAGGAGATCGGCCTCTTCCTCGTCCTGCCGACTGAAGTGCAGGTTCATGGCCTGACCGGCCGCCATCGAACCAGTGACCACTGCCTGACTGGCCACACCAGCCCCGCCGGCGCCAAGGGCCAGACCTGCCAGGGCCAAGGCCAGGGTGGCAATTCCTACCTTCATTCCTTTCTCCATTCGCGAGGCGATATGGCGGCTGACCACATGCCCAATCTCATGGGCCATGACCGAGAGCAGCTCGTCCTCACTGTCCATGGTTGCAAGAAGACCAGTATAAAAAAAGACGAGACCGGAGGGGGCGGCAAAGGCATTGAACTCCTTACTGTTCACCACAAAAAAGTGATAATCAAAGTATTGAACACCAGCCACAACCAGCACCTTGTCTCCCAGATCATTGACATATTGGGAGAGATCAGGGTCGTCAAGGAGGGGAAAGGCCTGCCGGATCTGATACAGCAGGATTTCACCGACCTCCCGCTCCTCGCCCACAGTGAAGGCCGTGGCAGGCCGCACGCCGGAAAGGTGGAGCATGGAGACGATCAACACAACGGCCCAAATTTTCTTGCTTAGCTGTATCATTTTTTCATCTCATTGTTTGGCAAGCGAGTTCGTAAACGATGTGACTACACGCTCCATCCCCTGCTCGGTCGAGACAAGTGGTTGATAGCCAAGGTCGTGCTGGGCCCTGGCTATGGAGAAATAGTGTGATTTGGCAAGCTGCTGGGCCAGAAAACGGGTCATGCGCGGCTCCTGCTGCCAACCGGCCAATCCGTAAAAACCCTCAAGCAGGATGCCAATTCCGTAGGCGACCGGATACGAAATTTTAGCATGGACTGGCCGGATGTCAAGTCTCGCAAAAAGCTCATTTATCCACGACCACAGGTTCACCGGCTCGCCCTGACTGATAAAGTAGGCCCGGCCGCTTGCCGTCCCGACACCAGCCAGATTATCGGCGGCGAGCAGGTGGGCATGGGCGACATTATCAACATAGGAGATGTCAACGAGATTCTCCCCCGCTCCCACCTGCCGAAGCTGTCCTTTGCGCCCCCGCTCAATAAGCCTGGGGATCAGATGGGGATCGCCCGGCCCCCACACCAGATGCGGCCTGATCGCGCAGGTGCGCAGGTGCAGGTCGGAGGCGGCCAGGATCAAGCGCTCGGCCATGACCTTGCTGCAGGCATAATGGCAGAGGAAGCGATCGGCGTAGGGCAGGCTCTCATCCCCGTTGCTGATGGAGTGCTGATTGAAGACCACCGACGGAGTTGAGGTATAAATCAGAGACTTGACCCCGGCCGACCGGCATCCGGCAATGACATTTTCGGTGCCGAGGACATTCGTGGCGTAATAGTCCTGCCACCGACCCCAGATACCGGCCAGGGAGGCCACATGAAAAACAGTATCCACGCCCTGACAACATTCGTGCATGAATCCAGGATCGCGGATATTACCCGCTCGGCAGGTTGCGCCTATGGCCTCAAGCTCTGGGTAGATATGGCGGCCCACCACCAGGCAGGAGATATCGCGGGCCCGCAACTGGCGGACAATGGCGGCCCCGACAAAACCACCACCACCGGTAATCAAGACTTTGTTCATGAGGGTTTCGGGGTACGCCCCGCCAGTTGTTTTTCTGCCCAGACGCTCAACTTTTCCCGAAAGATCTTGGCATTATGACGAATATCCACCGGAAAATCAGGATGGACGAGAAAAAAGAGGATGGAAGCTGTCAAGGGTGAGACGGTGGCCAGTTCCCGCACCGAGGCCAACAATCTGTCCTGATTGATCATTCCGCCCTTGACCGGCTCAACAACCATCACCGCCAGCTGCGTGCCGGGATGCACAGGATCTGCAATCCCTACCAGCGCGGATCGTGCGACATCGGGATGGTTATTGATAATGGCCTCGCAGGGGATAGTAAACAGCACACCGGACTTGGTCTCCACCCGATGGGCGCGCCTGCCGCAAAACCAGAGACGCCCCTGACTGTCAAGATACCCCAGATCCCCCATGCGATGCCAAAAGGAAGAGGGTGCTCTGCCGTCCTGGATCTTGGCCAGCCGGTTTTCCTCTTCATTGTTCTCATAGGCCCGCGTCACCACGTCACCGCTGACCACAATCTCGCCGATCTGACCAGACGGCAGGCACAGGGCCTCATCCCAGAGCGGAATCGGGGCATCAGAACAGGCAATAATACGAAGCTCCATGCCCGGCAGTGGCCGACCAACGCAGATCCCGTGCCCCTGACGGCTGAGCGGCCAGGTGGATTCGACAATCTCCCGCCCCTCAAGAGAGACGATCGGCAGGGCCTCGGTGGCCCCATACGGGGTGTGAGTTTTGGCCCCAATCGGCAGGATGGCCTGCATCCGGGCCACAAGCTCACCCGAAATCGGGGCCCCGGCCATGAGCACCTGTTGCAGGTGCTCAAGCACAATTTTCTGCTCAAGGCAGTAACGGCTGACCACATTCCAGATGGCTGGGGAGCCAAAGGAATAAGTAACTTTATGTTGCTGTAAAGAGCGGACAAATTTCCGGGGATCAACCTGGGCCGGCCGGGTGGGATCCATGTCCGGGATAACGGCCTTGGCCCCAAGGGCCGTGGCAAAGAGGGCAAACAGCGGAAATCCGGGCTGATCAACCTGCCCTGGCCCGATCTGATAGTAATCGCGAATCAGCCCTAACTGGGCATGAAACACCCCGTGCTCATAGCGCACCCCTTTGGGCGGGCCGGTGGAGCCGGTGGTAAAGATAATGGCGGCCAGTTCGTCGGCGCTGGCCGGATAGACCGGAAAGGGGGAAGAGGCTTCCCCCGCCTGTTTGCAGAGATCCGGCCCCAGGAGTCCTAAAGAAGGGCCACAACAAAAGGAAACCAGGATTGAGCGAAAGGGCGCCGGAAACAGCAGGCGAAACAGGTGGGCCGCAGGAATACCGATGAAGACCTGCGGCTGTACGCCGGCAATGCAGCGCAAAAGATTTTTATACCCCATGCCCGGATCGATGAGGATAACAGGGGCCCCCAGCTTGAACAGGGCAAAGGTCAGACAGATAAAATTTGCCGAAGGCCTGACCATGAGCATCACCCGCTCACCTGCCTTCACCCCATGCGCCTGGAGATACCAGGCCAGACTGTCGGCGCGGCTGTTAAGCTCGGCAAAAGTCCAATGCTTGCCGGTGGCCGCCTCAACGAGTCCGACTTCACTTGCCTGATCGCGCGCCCTTTCGGCCAGGGCCTGTCCGATATTGACATTCATCGAACAGGATCTGTTGCGGAAGGAGTTCCCGCCAAGTTCCCTGTAAAAAATATCTCCAGCAACACTTTGATCTCCGGCAGGGCATCCTCCAGCACATAATGGCCGGCCTCGGGAAAATAATGGCAATCAGCCGAAGGGAAGCGGGTGCGCCACTCCTGATAGAAGTGATCGTTAAAGCAGAAATCCTGGCCCCCCCAGCAGATAAGGGTCGGAACAGCACGGGCTGCAAGGCCGGACAGGCCCTCTTCCACCTCTTTCAGGGTGGCATAGGAAGGATGTGAAAGGGTAAGTGGAATGTCGCGAACAAAACCATAGACGGCGACCCTGTTGCGCCAGGAATCATAGGGGGCCAGATAGGCTCGGGCCACCTCTGGACGCAGACGCCTGGTCACCGCCATAAAGACCGCCGGACCGGCAAACCCATTCAGGCCGCGCACCAGCAGGCTGCCAATCACAGGCCAGCGGCAGACCCGAATCCGCCACGGAATTCGTTGCGAACGAAAGGCAGCGGTATTCAAAATCACCAGCCGCTCCAGGGCCGCCGGATTCCTCCCCGCCACCCCCAGGCCAATGGCCCCACCCCAGTCATGGACAATCAGGGAATAGGAGGTGATCTCTAATTGCCGCAACAGGGCCTCCAGGTTATCGATATGATTCCGCAATTGATAGGGATACCCCTGGGGCTTATCGGAAAGCCCGCAGCCCAGATGATCAATGGCAATCACCCGGTGCGTCTTGGAGAGCAAGGCAATAAGGTGCCGGTAATAATAGGACCAGGTGGGATTGCCATGCACCATGACAATGACCGGCCCAGCCCCTTCATCTATATAATGAAGACGGTGGCCATCGTGACCATTATCAATAGTGGCAAAATGTGAAGAAAAGGGATATTCTGGATACAAGTGAGCCTGTCCTTGACCTGAGCGTCAAAAAAATAACGGTAATAGTGGAATATCATGAACGGCATAAGGAGCCGTTACGCAATAGCCAACGTAATGGTTATTGCGTCACGGTTCCTCAGCATTGATGACTGAAAACTGACCATCTCAAGAATAGTCGACCCAAACCCGGTGTCAACCTTTTTTCAGATATCCTCCGATCACCAATCCGCCACCAGAGGAGCCGCCCCCAGATGCCTGCCAACCTTAGCCCTGAAGAACTCCTGTGCACAATCAAGGAACAGGAAGACACAAACCGGAGCCTCGTCCAGAAAACCGAGGAACTCACCGCGGAACTGGCTATTTACCGCACACTGATTGAGAGCGCCAGTGACCTGATCCACAGTGTGACTTCCGAGGGGGTTTTTCTTTATACCAATCAGGCCTGGCGCGATGCCCTCGGCTACACCGAAGAAGATATCCGACACTTGTCACTTATGGATATTGTCGACAAGAGTTGCAAGGGTAAATGCAGCCATATCTTCAACTGCCTGATGAAGGGCGACAAGATTGACCGGAACGCCACCACCTTTATTGCCAAAAATGGCGACAGTGTGATCGTGGAGGGCCGTTGTTCCACCCATTTTGAAAACGGCAAGCCCCTGTTCATGACCGGGATCTTCAGAAACATGAGCGAGCACACCAAAAACGAACTGGCCCTGCTGCAAAGCGAAAAAAGGTACAAAGACCTCTTTGAAAACTCCTCCGATCTGATCCAGATGGTCAAGCCGGACGGCCATTTTCTGTATGTGAACCGCGCCTGGCGGGAGACATTTGGCTATACGGAAGAGGAGATTTCCGCCCTTTCCATCTTTGACATGATCTCAACCGACTGTCAGGTTCATTGTCAAACCACTTTTCAAAAGGTTGTCAGCGACCCTAAACTCCATCATATTGATACGGTCTTCACCACTAAAGACGGTAGACAGGTTATCATTGAAGGCAATGCCATCTGTACTTTTGAGAACGGTGAACCGGTTGTCAGCCAATGTATCTTCCGTGATGTAACCGAGAAAAAGAAGATGGAGGCGGAATTGATCAATGCCCAGAAACTGGAATCGCTGGGCGTTCTGGCCGGTGGCATCGCTCACGATTTCAACAACCTGCTCACCGCCATCCTGGGCAACATCTCTTTGGCCAAGATGTACAGCAATCCCCAGGATACCATAAGCAACTATCTGCATAATACGGAAAAGGCATCCATCAGGGCCCAAGGGTTGACCAAACAACTGCTCACCTTCTCCAAGGGCGGCGCCCCCATCAAAAAGGTTACCCCCATCACGGAACTGATCAAGGACTCGACCAGCTTTGTCCTCCAGGGTTCAAAGGTCAAATGCAAGTATCATTTTGACCACGAACTCTCGGCCGTGGAGGCCGATGAAGGACAATTGAGCCAGGTCTGCCAGAACCTGGCTATCAACGCCAGTCAGGCCATGTCCAGCGGCGGCGTCATCACCATCCAGGCCACGAATAAAACCCTTTCCCTGGATGAGATTCCACCCCTGCCACCAGGCCGCTATATAGAGATTCTTTTTCAAGACCATGGCACCGGGATTCCCCCAGAGCACCTCTCCAGGATCTTTGACCCCTATTTTTCCAGCAAAAGCACAGGAAGCGGTCTGGGGCTGGCCATCTCCTACTCCATCATCAAAAACCATGGCGGCCTGATTTCCGTAAGCTCCGAGCTGGATCAGGGTACGACCTTTTCTATTCTCCTGCCGGCAACCCTGAAACCTGTCCCCCAATCCCCAAAACAAGACGAGCTCCAGCACCTTGGCGCCAGAAAGATACTGATCATGGACGACGATAAAGCCGTTTGTGAAATCATGGCGACCATGCTCACCCTGCTTGGATGCAATACCGAACAGGCCGGGGACGGAAGGGAGGCCATCGCGCTTTACACCCAGGCAAAAGCGACCGGGGCCCCTTTCGATAGTGTCATTATGGACCTGACCATACCAGGCGGCATGGGCGGCAAAGAGACCATTACCTCCTTACTGGCCTTAGACCCCGAGGCCAAGGTCATTGTTGCAAGTGGCTACGCCAACGATCCCATTATGGCCAGTTATAAGGAATATGGCTTCCGCGCCATTCTCCCCAAACCTTTCAATCTTGATGAGTTAAGCAAGGTAATGGCCACAGTTTAGAGGCCGTTACTGAAAAGAGCAAGGCTCTTTATGCTCTTTTCAGCTTACGGACTCTTATGCAACGTCAAATAAACAGCAATCTTTACCGCTGGTTATTTGCGTGGCGTTTGGCAGACTACATCCACCGAAGATCATGCAAGGAGCCGTTACAAAACAGCTTCGTCGTTTCGTAACGACCGCCGGCAATAATGAAGGACTTGCAAAACAACCTCTGTTCACCGACCATTTCATTACAGATCATTATGCCGTTACGAGCATTCAGGTGGCCAGGAAGCCGTCGTTCAAAAATAATTCATACGATTCAATGTCATTAACGGCATAAGGGGCCGTAAAGAACTGGATAAAAAGTATAGGTTATTTCTTAACGGCCCCTAAATATTCTGAGCAAAAATATACGAATACCCTTTTATCATGCTCCTTGAGATAGACAAACTGAATGTAACCTTTACCCTCGACAACGGCCGGAAGCAACCTGAATACAACCAGGTGCTGCATGAGGTTTCCCTCTCGGTTGACCGAGGTGAGACCGTGGCCTTAGTCGGCGAGTCGGGATCGGGAAAATCGGTTACCGCCCTTTCGATCCTGCGCCTGCTTGAAGAAGGAAGTCAGGTCCAAAGTTCAGGCCGTATCACGTTTGAGGGGCATGATCTTCTGACCCTGGCTGACCAGCAGTTACGGGCCATCCGTGGCAATCGTATCGCCATGATCTTTCAGGAACCGATGACCTCGCTCAATCCGGTCTATACTATCGGCAACCAACTGATTGAGCCCCTGCTCCTGCACCAGTCTCTGACTAAAAAAGAGGCGGAAAGAGAGGCTATCCGCCTTCTCGATCGCACCGGCATCGACACCCCGGCAGCCCGCCTCCACACCTATCCGCATCAGCTCTCCGGCGGCCAGCGACAACGGGTGATGATCGCCATGGCCCTTGCCTGCCGCCCCTCCCTGCTCATTGCCGACGAACCGACCACCGCCCTCGACGTGACCATCCAGGCCCAGATCCTGGATTTGATCCGCGACCTGCAGGATGAGTTCAATATGGCCCTGCTCCTGATCACCCACGATCTGGCCATGGTCAGGCAGATCGCTGGACATGTCCACATCATGCAGAACGGCAGGATTGTCGAACATGGGCCGACTCAAGACCTGCTTGCCAGACCGCAGCACCCGTACACTATGCACCTCCTGCAATCCATCCCTCAGGGTTGCCCCGCTGAGAAACAAGGGCAAAAGCCCCTGCTCACCATCGACCATCTCGGCTGTAATTTTCACCTGAATGACGGCTGGAGCGGGTTCCTCCGACGAAAGATCAAGACCATCAAGGCCGTTGATGATGTCAGTCTGACCATTGACCAAGGGACAACCTGCGGGGTGGTGGGGGAATCGGGATCAGGAAAGACTACGCTCGGCATGGCTATTCTCAAGCTGACCAAAAGCCAGGGCCGCATTATCTTCGACGAACAGGATCTGCAGCAGCTGGGGAACCGCCAGATGCGCCCGCTGCGCCGCGAACTGCAGGTGGTGTTTCAGGACCCCTTTTCTTCCCTCTCCCCGCGGATGACCGTGGAACAGATCGTCGAAGAGGGGATGCGGGTACACGGCCTGGGCGGAACCGCGCGGCAACGCCATGAGATCGTGGCCGACACCCTGATCGAGGTAGGGCTCACCCCGGAGATGGCCTGGCGCTACCCTCATGAATTTTCCGGCGGACAACGGCAGCGCATCGCCATCGCCCGCGCCATTGTTTTGAAACCCCGGCTCCTGATCCTCGATGAGCCGACCTCGGCCCTCGACATGACCATCCAGAAGCAGATCATTGACCTGCTCCTGGATCTGCAGAGACGCTACGGGATGACGTACCTCTTTATCTCCCACGACCTCAGAGTGATCAGGGCCCTGGCAGATCAGGTGGCGGTGATGCAGCATGGCCGCATTGTTGAGGCAGGCCCGGCCCGGGAGATCTTTGCCGCCCCCAGACATGCCTATACCAGAAGATTATTTGAGGCGGCGCTGCATTGACAAAAGCCAAGAAAACGACTGACCAGAAGCCCCAATCACTGAGCACCTGCTCTCTACCAACAACCTGAAGAGTAAAAAAAACAAGTTATTGCGTTACGGCTTTCAGGCACCGCTTCTTAAAAACTGAAAACATCAAAAAGAGCCCCATTTTTCGCTGAGCAATTCTTCCATCTTACCAGCTATCGCCACCTTATTTACGGCCCTGTAAGAGAAGGCTCTTCAGCTCTTCCTCACTCATGGGCTGATCAAATCGTACGTGTACGGAATAATTTTTATCCATATAATCGTACAAGGTAACCCCGACAATCTCCCCGCTTCGTTCCTGCACCTTGTCAGTTCCAAGAGGAAGAAAAGAGACAAGACATCTCCCCAGAAGCAATCGTGTTTTTTCTTTTTGGGTGATACGGATTGACAGCGAAAGACCGCCAAGAGAGACATCCTCCAGCTGCGCCTTGAATTGTTGCCGCGGAGAGTTCTCGTTATTGCCCAACAAGCTATTGACCAGCACCAGCTGTACCGGATAGCGCCTATCATTCCGACGGTTTCCTTCCAACTTTCGCAATAATTCAAGAATATTGTTTGACCGGTGACAAAAATCGGCCAGCTTGGCCTCAAGCCCAGGATACTGTAGCACCATCTTCAGAAAGTCCTGCCGTTCGAGGGCCTGCACCTTGACGGCAGTCATGGCCACCAGCGATACCGTCCATACTGAGACATCAAAGAAAGGGCCACAACCGATAATTTCTCCAGGCTCCATCCGTTTAATAAACACCTCTTTCTGGCCTTGCCGGTATGTCAGAGCAACCCGTCCCTCATTGATAAAATAAAGGGTGGAGTCAAGATTCCCCTGCTGAACAATCACCTCATCCGCCTGATAATCTTTAAACCTCTGACAATGATACAGGGCGCTGAAGGCATCGATCTCCAGAAAATCATACAGTTGCTGCCAGAGACTGATATACTCTTTGCTGATAGCACTACTCTTTTCCTTCTCTATGACCTCATTAACACGAATGACCTCAAAAAGGGCGTTTGGATTCACTGCCAGCAAACGGTCACGCAGCTTCTCGGCGGTCACGAAATCTTTTTCCATGGCTGCGCTCACCGCATTTCCAGCAAGTAGTTCTGTAGCTCCGGCAATATCTTTGTCCTGCAGTAATTGCTCAATCTGAGCATCAGTGCCACGCGGATATAACTTTGCCTTATCGTTCAAATCACTCATTGCCTTTTCTCCTGTCCATGATGATACGCTCAATCACCTCCGGCCAAGCCGGATGCTTCAAAATGTCAATCACTCAAAAGAAAACATTGAACATACTGGAAATACAGAACATACCTCCTTGCCACTGGATTTCTTATTGCGAAAGAAATCCAGTGGACTCCCGTTCCGAAATGCGCTATTCCCACTTTTTCCTACTTTAGGATATCACAATGGTCAAGCCATAACAACACCTAAAACATGGTTTTTCCATCTGATTTCAGCACAACGACACCTTCACTTTACCATGAGACAAGCAAGGCCGGATAACTTCAAGAGAAGAGAAAATGTCCATCCAAGGCCACCTACTCTCGACCGACCGACCGCTTGTCCCCCTTGATATCGTTCTGAAACAGAGAAATACCCCGTTCCATGGCGCAGAAATCTCCGCACATGGTACAGGTACCGCTGTTTTCAGGCATCCGGCTGTTTCGCACCTCCTGTGCCTTGTCCGGGAACATCAGCAGCGGAAAATGCTCCTTCCAGTTGGTGTCCCGCCGACTGAGCGCCACTTTTTTCTCCTGTTCCCGGCGATCCGGGTATTTGGCGATATCGCCAATCCTGGCGGCCAGCCTGGTGGCCCGCACCCCTTCCCGCACATCATCCTCATTGGGCAGGGCCAGATGTTCGGCCGGCGTTATGTAACAGATAAGATCGGCGCCGAACCGGGCCGAGTTGGCCGCGCCGATAGCAGCGGTAATGTGATCATATCCAGCCCCGGAATCAGCCGGCAGCGGCCCGAGGACATAGTAGGGCGCCCCGCCGCTCATCCGTTTTTCGAGCATGATATTGCCTTCGATCTCATCGAGCGGCACATGGCCAGGCCCCTCCACCATCATCTGACAGCCCATCTCACGGCCAAGCTCCGCCAGTTCACAATTGATCACCATCTCCGCCATCTGGGCCCGATCATGACTGTCGTGGATGGCCCCGGCCCGGATCCCGTTGCCAAGCGAGAGTACTGCGTCATACTTTTTCATGAGGGTGCAAACCCGGTCAAACTGCTCATACAGAGGGTTCTCCCGATTATTGTACTCCATCCACGAGACCATGAAGGTGCCGCCCTTGGAGACGAGCCCCCCATAACGATAGCCCTGTTTACGCAATCGCTCGATGGAAAACCGATTGATCCCGCAATGGATAGCCATAAATGAAATGCCATCGTCAAGTTGCCGCTCAATCAGCTCAAAGAGATACTCGCTATCCAGCTTGTTGGGGTTGTGGTATTTGCGGCTGGCCTCGGAAAATGCCTGATAAAGTGGAACATTCCCCACCGGCAGGGTACAGGCGGCCAAAACCCGCCGACGCACCAGGTCAAGATCGCCGCCGGTGGAAAGCTCCATCAGGGTGTCGGCCTGCTCGGCCTCGGCCACTTGCGCCTTGCGCACCTCAAGCTCAATATCGCTAATGTCGGAGGAGGTGCCAATCGAGGCATTGACCTTGGTGCGCAACCCCTTGCCGATACCGACCACCTTCTGCGTGGGCCGGTTGGGATGGACGGCAATAACAATATGGCCGTCCGCCACCCGCTGACGGATGGTTTCCGGATCAAGGCCAAAGCCCTCATCCATGGCTACTTTTTTCATCGCCTCGGTAATGATGCCTTCGCGGGCCAGTTCAATCTGGGTCTTCATGTTCAATCTTCCTTTTTTGATTTTCCGCCTGGGCATAAAAAAAGTCCGTACCACAACCTGGGAGATCAACTCCCTGGTGCAATACGGACTTCTACGGACAAGAATTCCTTTTATTCTTCCGGCAGGTCTTCTGACTCACGGATCAGCCGCAGACCACGCCTTCCCGCCCATCATCCGGGGATTTCCCGAAATGACGGACAGTGACATCATGCAGTCCTTGTCCCCGTTTACAGCGCTGGCCCAACGTTACGGATTCACACCGTATTCCCTTTTCACCGCCCTGGATTGCAGGGCGACACCGGAAGAATTCCTTTAACAATCAACGGCCAGTACATTAGCCAATAACAAAAAAAATGTAAAGATCAGGATCAGCCCTGCTTGCAATCAGCAGACAGGATCACTATAAAAGAGTCTATAGGTTGAAGGCTGAAGGTTTATCAGGTCCCCCCAGCCATAGACAAACCTTGTACAGGAATGCGACGCATCCTGAATATCCTCTCTTGCGGCGCATGGAAGCAGGAACGTCAGTCTTCAGCCTTTAACCTTTACCCCCGAATAACAGCATGTTCCCCCCAGACCTTCTCGCCTCCACCCCCCATTCTCCCGGGGTTTACCTGATGCTGGACAAAAAAGGAGGCATCCTCTACGTCGGCAAGGCCAAGGATCTGCGCAAACGGCTGGCCTCCTACGCCCGAATCGCGGGATCAGCACCGGCTGACAAGACCTCGATCATGCTCTCCCATGTCCATAAAGTGGATACCCTGCTCACCCGCACCGAGAAAGAGGCCCTGATTCTTGAGGCCTCGCTGATCAAAAAACATCGTCCCCGATATAATATCATCCTGCGTGATGACAAAAATTACCCCCTGCTCAAGGTCACGATCCAGGAAGAATGGCCACGAGTAATGATGACTCGCCGCCGGAAAAAAGACGGGGCCCGCTATTTTGGCCCCTACTCTTCTCCTCCTGCCATGTGGGCCACACTCAAACTCCTCTCGTCCCTTTTCTTCTTGCGAAGATGCAAGACCACTCAGCTCCAGGCCCGAACCCGGCCCTGCCTCAACGGCCAGATGCACAACTGCCTGGCACCCTGTATAGGGCTGAACGACCTGAACACCAAGGCCTCGTATCAGGAGATGGTGGCCAAGGTCATCATGATTCTCGAAGGTCATAATCGGGATTTGCTTACGCCCCTGAACCAGCAGATGGCGGATGCCGCTCGCAACCTTGCATTTGAGCAGGCGGCTCGTATCCGTGATCAGATCCAGGCCCTGTCAAAGACCCTGGAAAAACAGGTGATCGTGGCCACCCACTCCCGGGACCAGGATATCTTTGGTCTGGCCCGCAAGGATGCCTCCGTCGCTCTGGCCATTCTCTTCGTCCGAAACGGCATGATCAACGGCAGCCGCACCTTCTTTCTGGCAGCACCTCTGGGAGATGACGCCACCATTCTGGCCCAGGCCCTGATCCAGCACTATGACTCCGGCGACAACCTGCCGCCGGAAATCCTTCTCCCGCTTGAGCCGGAGGACAGAGAACTCCTGGCCGAACGCTTCTGCGATCTGCGCGGCGAGACCGTCTCGCTCCAGGTCCCGCAACGGGGCGATCGCCTGCAACTCATCGCCATGGCCAACACTAATGCCCAGCAGCTCTTTGCCGAACGAGACAACAAAGAGCAAACCTGGCAGACGCTTGCCGCCTCCCTGGTTGATGCGCTACACCTCAATCGCACCCCGAACACCATAGAATGCCTTGATATTTCCAACACCTCCGGTCAGCAGGCGGTGGGTTCGCTGGTCTGTTTTGAGCAGGGAGAACCGGCGCCGCACAAATTCCGCCACTACAAGATCCGTACTGTTGCCGGTCCCGATGATTACGCGATGATGGCTGAGGTGCTCGAACGCAGACTGCAACGGGGACAGGCTGAGGATGACCTTCCCGACCTCCTGATGGTGGACGGCGGACGCGGCCAATTAGGTATAGCCTTGCGCGTGGCCAGGGAACAGGGAATTGCTGACGGAAACGGAAATCCTCAACATCATGAGCAGCGTGTTGAATGGATCGGCATTGCCAAAGAAAAGCAGGGAGAAGGGGAAAAACTGTACAAACCTGGCCGCAAGAATCCAATTCTCCTGCCGGCCCACCACCCGGTCTTACTCTATCTCATGCGGATACGGGATGAATCACATCGCTACGGGGTGAGCTTTCACCGCAAACTGCGCAATAAATCAACCCTCGCCTCCGAGCTGGATGCCATCAGCAACATAGGCCCACAAAAAAAACAGGTGTTGCTCAAGACCCTTGGCAGCCTGACCCGCATCAAACAGGCCTCAGAGGAAACACTGACCAAGGTGCCCGGAATCGGACCGGTACTGGCAAAAGAGATCCACCACCATTTTCATCAAGCAGAACAACCGGAGACAGAAAGAGAGATGGCCACCGAAGAAGAGATCATCGCCCGCCTGAAACCCGGCTGCATCTGCAAAGGGATCAAACTACAGCGAATCATTGAGGCCATTGAGCAAGGGGCAACGACCTTTGAAGAAATCGCCCGCGCTACCGGCATCGGCGGCGGCTCGTGCGGCTCAAAACGCTGCCGGCAGAAGGTGGCGAAATTGTTGACAGAAAAAGAGTCCCTTCATCAGGCGTAACCACCTGAGACAAAAAACCCTTATAAGAATTACAAAATCCCTCAAATCAGACTGTTCCGATTTACAGAGTATATAAGTCCTCTATAACCTGTAAATCGGAACGGGCATGGTGTTACACCTACACCTTGAAATGACCCACCAAGGCCTTCAGCTCCTCGGCTAATTGTGCCAGTTGGGCAGCGTTGCCCTGCACCTGCTGTTCTCCCTGACGGATCTCGCTTACGGCCATATTGATGCCGGCAATCTCCCGCGCGATCTCTCCTGATACGGCCGCAGTCTGGGCTACCTGCTCGTTGGCGTCATTGACTCCGGTGGAAGCCTCGGCGATATTGCCCACCACTTCCTGGGTGATGGCTGCCTGGGCCTCGATGGCCTCGGCAATGATGGCGACAATACTTCCTACCTCTTGAATGACAGCAGTGATCTTATCGATATCGCTTATCGCCCCGCCGGCAGATTGCTGGACGCCGGAAATTCTGCTCTTGATGTCTTCAGTAGCAGCCGCTGTCTGCTTCGCTAACTCCTTGATTTCATTGGCCACTACCGCAAATCCCTTGCCGGCCTCACCCGCCCGTGCCGCCTCGATGGTGGCATTAAGGGCCAGCAGGTTGGTCTGTGATGAGATGGCAGTGATAGTCTCGGTCACCTGACCAATTTGCTGAGCCGCCTGACCAAACTCCTGCATCAACACCGAAAGATTATGGGCCTGCTCGCCTGCCTGCACACTGATCTTGCGGGCTTTTTCCGAGTTGGCGGCAATTTTGGTGATGGTGTTACTCATCTCCTCAGTGGCCCCGGACACAGTACTCAGATTGGTGGTGGCCTGTTCCATACAGGCGGCCACCGAGTTGGTGTTGGCACTGGCCTCTTCGGCAGCCGCCGCGACGGTGTCGGTTTTATCGGATACAATCTGGACATCTCTCGACATCCCTTGAGAAATGGTGGCCAGGGAGTCAGAAAACGATGCCATACTGTCGGCATTATCCGCAAGTTGTGCTATTATTCCCCGTACTTTTTCGGCAAAGGTATTGAAACCATTGGCTAAGGCCCCTACTTCGTCACCGGTTTCCACAGTGATCCTGCGAGTCAAATCGCCTTCGCCTTGCGAAATATCCTCCATCAACTGCGCCGCATGGCTGATGGGATTGACAATGGCATTGGCCAAAAGCGTAATGAGCACGGTCATCAATGCCCCGCCAATGAGGATCGCCACCCCGGTAGTCATCAGATTGTTTTTGAGCTGGGCAGCCACGCCTGCCGTACTGTAACTGAATTTGAGACGGCCAATAACGGTCTTCCCTTCCTGATCCTTGATCTCCCTCTCCACCAATACCGATTGTGCCGTGGCAGGTTTTTCCTGACTACTTTTAGTCAACACGGTACCTTTACCGTCAAAAAAGACAATCCACTCCACATCAGGGTCCTTGATACACTCTTTGACCAAGACCTCCAGGGCCGGGGAATCAAAATTATTGATATAGGGGCCACCTACTTGCTCGACCAGGGTTATCAGAGAGGTGGCCTTAGATTCCAAGGCAGTCTGCATAAGGCGATTACTTTTGAACATCATGAAGGCACCGAAACTCAGGAGCAGGACTGCGGTCATCAGCACTGTAGCCGTAATGATCTTGGTTCGTAAGGTCAGGGTGTTAAGAGTGGGCATAATTTTCCTTCTTCAATGAAACAGATTTCAGGGGGATCTTTTTGCAAATGGGTCGGGTAGAACAACAGCATAATCTGTAATCCCTTAGATGGCGAGCTCAAGGATTACAGATTATTAACCTGAACCTTTACGACTTACTTGGCAATAAGCGCCTGTCCAGGCCCAGCGATAAAGTCAAGTACCTTCTGCACTCCAGCGGAGGGCGCGCCCTTGGTGATTAAAGTGATGGGGCGGCCAAACTCAGGGATAGCGGGGGCGTTAACGGTAGCATCGATCTGGCCCTGGGCGCCCAAGGATACTGCACCGGAAGTGGCAACCACTCTGGTTTTCAGGTCATCAGCAGTGGTTCCTTCTACCGCGTCTTTGGTGTAGGCAGCGCCATCCAGCGCCTGTTTCTGGAAAACGCTATTGGTTCCAGGAATCTTACTGCCGACAATAACCACGATGGGCAGGCTCGGGCCACCAACCTCAGACCAATTTTTGGCCTTGCCGGTAAAAACAGCCGCAAGCTGTTCCTTGGAAAGGGCGGTGACAGTGACATCTTTATTGGTCAAGACCTTGACTACATCTTTACCAATGACCCGATTTTTATACACACTTTTATCAGGAATGGCATACCCACCTTTTTCCATCATCGCCATCCAGTCAGGGAAGGTCATTCCGCCAACCGCCGCTTCTACCGTCCCTGCATCCAGATCTTTTACGGCCTGTTCAGGACCACCTGAAATAATATTGAGTGTAACGCCGGTGGCCTCCATAGGGCCTTTAATCTTACTGAAAATATTCTCCGTCGCTGCGGCTCCGGCACCAATTTTAACCTCTTCGGCCAAGGCCGTTCCCATGACACCACCAAAAAGCATTAACGCCACGACTGCCTTAAAAGAATTTATGATCCATGGTTTTGACATACGATGTACTCCTTTGACTGAGGGTTACGTGTTATAGAGGATAAAATGAGCCGCTCTCTCTTTATCCTCTGGTAAGGCAGAAATTCTTACGTCGATCCCTAACTCCGACAAACGGGGACAAGTCCCTTTATGGAAATTTCTTCGCAAAAAAACAGGTAAATAATTTTCCTAAGGAACTAATAATAAAATAATTATTCAGGATGAGCGTAAGAGCCTTCTGCCTTGAAGAGTATTCTATGGGATATTTTTTTAATAAGCAAAAAGAAAAGACAATAAAACGGAAAAGGTGGTGCTGCCTGATCTCAAGCCCTGTCTCTCTCCAGAGATCGAGCGTGAGACCTTAGAGAAAGATGGAAGACACAACGTGTCAATCATGCTTCCGGGGCAGGATATCAACCACCGGCTTTTCTTTGCCCTCTGTGGTGAAAAAGCCCCAGGAACCCTCGCCTCGGTGATCGCCGGGAAGGGTTACCGCCATTTCTGCCGGTTTCCAAGGGGCATCAAAGGCCTCAAAACAGGCCAGAGCTTGGTGGGGAGAAAAGGGAAATCGTTTATGGAGTTCGGACCAGAACAGGGCCTGTTGTTTGGGAGAGAAGCCTTGCTCCCGGGGGCCGGACGGCATCCCTGTTTCTTTGATCAGGAGCGGCCGGGAGTAGGCTGTTTTGAATTTTTCAGCCATGTTGACCACCATCTCGACCCCTGGGATTGGGGCGGCCGGGGTGAACCATTTTTCAAAGACCGGGTGGATATTGGGCATCAGCAGATCATGGTCGTTGAAGAATTGATGGTACTCGGGTTCAAAATAGAGGAAGAAAGGCTCCGATGTGGTGACGGGCAGACCTGGAAGTGTTTTTTTGATCCGCGCCCTGGCCTTTTGCACGTCTTGCTGCTGATAGCGTTTGGTGTAGAGACCCTCATTACCGACAATAATGGCCCCAATCAGGTTCGGGTATTTTTGGGCTGCATGAATGACATTCCGGAGCTCGATTTCAGATGAGGGGTCCCAGATGCCCAGGATGAGGGCTCGGTAGGCAAGCCCTTCAGCAATTCGGGGGATATTCTCCAGCCCATTGATTGCCGAGTAGGTGATCAGACCGTTAAAATAAGGGCGCAGCAAGACGAGATCTTTTCTGATCCCGGCCTCGGTGGCAGCCCTGACCTTTCCGCCGGCAAGAGAAAAACTGCGCGGGGTATAGGCGATAAAGCGGGTCTGCTGGAGGAGATCCGGCAAGGGCGGGCTGGCCGCAATTGCGTTCGGCGCAAACCTCATCAGCCAGAAGGTGATGACTACAAGAATCAGGATACCATGGTTCATAACTTGGCCTTTTCTCATGTCTTGAAGAAGGTCGTTTCGGCTGAAGGCTGAAGAGCGGATAGAGCGAAGGGCTTTACAAGTCACCTTCAGTCTTCAGCCTTTTGCCTCCAGCCTGTTTTTATGCCGATTCTTCCTCTTTAATACTGTGCCAGGCCGTCTTGAGCACCTTGCAGGTTGCGGCGGTTTCAGCATCCATTTGCAGGACCTGGGTCAGGATCTCAATAGGTTTAACGCCCGGCAGGCTGCTGGTATAGAGAAGCTCCAGCCTGATGGTGTTTGCTGTTTCCGGGATGATCGCCACAACTAAGGGACGGATGTCAAACCCACTCTTTTTCCCTTTGCGAATGCGAGTGAGCAGGAACTGCTCCTGCTTCAGGAAGACTTCAATACGGGAGAGTTCCGCCTGCGACACGGGACGCGGACAGGTAATGGTATAACTGCTTTGCAGGCTTTGGGGAACCTTGCCTGAATGCAGGGCCACGGATTGCACCGTCAGTCCGGGCGGGAGTTGTCGGTTGAGAAGAGTTACGGTATCTGCGGGGGAGGTTAGCGGAGCCGGAAGATCCATGATAAAATATTCAGCCAGACTCTCCGTGCCAACCGGCAAGGCCAGGCCAAAGGAGATCTTGGGCGAGGGGTTGAACCCCTGTGAAAAATTGGTGATGATTCCGGCCCGGCGCAAGGCCCGGAACACTAATTGCAACAACTCCAGATGCCCAAGAAAACAGATGTCGCCGGTGCGGGAGTAGATGACATTGTACTTGAAATGACCAGCGGCGGGGGGTTGTATAGTTTGACTGGTCAAAGTGGTCGGACCGGCGGGGATTGCTGCCTGCGGTTCAGATGTCACCTCGCCATTCTCGCCCTTTTTTCTGCCCTGGACTATAGGCCTGATGGTCTTAAAATCACAGAGACCGCACTGCTGGCAGCCATGATAGCGGCAGTCCGGGGTATAGGCCTCGGCGTGGGCCTTGGCTAATTCATCCTGCAGGAAGGTGGTCTCAATACCGCTGTGCAGATGTTGCCAGGGCAGGATCTCGCTCGGGTCGCGCCGGCGCAGGAAGGTGTCAAGCGACAACCCGCATTCAACGCCTGCTGCCTGCCAGATATTCAGGTCAAAGTGGTCAGACCAGGCATCGAGGCGCGCCCCGCCCTTCCACGCCGCCTCCAGAAGCCCGGCCAATCGGCGGTCGCCCCGGGAGAAGACCCCTTCCAGAAAACTCTGTTCCGGGTCGTGGTATTTGAGGTTGATACCGGTGCGGGGCAAGGATGATTTAATGCGCCTGATCTTCTCACGACTCTCGTCGATGCTGATCTGCGGTTCCCACTGGAACGGGGTATGGGGTTTGGGCACAAAGGTACCCAAACTCACATTGATCTGGCGGCGGCCACGGCCATCCCTGTCGCCCTCTTTTTTGGCCTTCATCGCCAGTTCCGTAATGGCATCGATGTCGTCCATGGTCTCAGTCGGCAGGCCGATCATAAAGTAGAACTTCATCACCTTCCAGCCTAAGGCGAAGGCATCACGGCAGGTGGTGAGCAGGTCTTCCTCGGTGATCCCCTTATTGATGACCCGCCGCAGACGTTCACTGCCGGCCTCGGGGGCCAGGGTAAATCCGGTCTTGCGCACCCGTTTGATCTGATCCATGACCGATTGGGTCAGAGTGCCCACGCGCATGGAGGGCATGGAAACCGAGACGTAGTCACTGGCAAAGGTGTCCATCAGTTGCTTGATAAGCTGTTCAATGCAGGAATAGTCACCGGTGGACAGCGACAGGAGCGCCAATTCGTCAAAGCCGCTGTCGCCCAGTCCACAACGGGCAATATCGAGTATCTGTTCCGGGCTGCGCTCCCGCACCGGACGATAAATGATGCCCGCCTGGCAAAAGCGGCAGCCCCGGGTGCAACCGCGGGCGATCTCGATCCCCAGACGGTCATGGACGATCTTGCCGTTGGGCACTAATGGCCGTTTCAGGTGCGAGGTGGCGGAGAGATCTGAGACAATTCGCCGCTGAATATGGGGGACATTCTCATGTACGGCCCGGATCTCGTCAATCGCACCCGTATCTGTGTATCGGGGCTGGAAAAAAGAGGGAATATAGATCCCCTTGATGGTGGCGAGCCGCTTCAACAACTCCGGCCTGGTAAGCTTGTCTGCCTTGGCCTGGCCGATCATGGCGGCGACCTCAACAATCGCCTCTTCACCGTCGCCCAGCAGGATGGCATCAAAGAAATCGGCAACCGGCTCCGGATTCATGGAACAGGAGCCGCCGGCAAGGATCAGCGGCCAGGATTCATCCCGGTCTCTGGCCCGGAGCGGGATGCCGGCAAGGTTCAGGATAGTAATAATATTGCTGTAACAAAGCTCATAAGGCAAGGTGATGCCAAGGAGGTCAAATTCGGCCAGACCGTGGTCTGATTCCAACGAGGTGAGAGGGGATTGCCGCTCAAGCAATAATTTCTCCATATCCCGATCAGGGCAGTAACTCCGCTCGGCCAGTACCTTATCCTGACCATTGAGAATGTGGTAGAGGATCTGCAAACCTTGATGGGACATGCCGATTTCATAGAGGTCGGGAAAGATAAGGGCACAGCGCACCTCGGCCTGGTTCCAGTCCTTGAGGATCGCGTTATATTCATGGCCCAGGTAACGTCCGGGCTTGGTAACAAAGGGGAGAAGCCGATTTCGGTCTATTTTGTTTACAACTTGCATAGTGTCGGATAGTGAAGAAAAATGTTAGAGGATATTGTTAAGGGGGGCGGTAGGCCAGTTGACTGTAGTACATCTGCTGATTTACTGGAAATAAGTTGACTTTACAAGGACGGATGATGTATGCAGGCTAAAGAGATCGACTGAGAATACTTTGTTTGAATAAAAATAATATGTTATCTTATTGCGAAAGGTTGCCTGAATGAAAAAGAATACTCTGGTGATCGATACTGTTGATAAAGTTTATAAGTCCTATAGCTCCTCTACGAGATATGGATTAAAGAAAATTCTCATAACTATGGCTAAAATGGCTAATATAAGATGTGTCTTACGTCAAGCTGTCTCCTTTCTGCTCTTAGCGACTGTTTTATTTTTTTCACTACCAGGTTCTTTGCCCGCTGCCGAAGGGCCTGCGGCCTTGCTTGAAGACATTACCTTCCATCAAGAAAGCAGTACTCGGGAAACCGTCACCTTCAAACTGAATGGCCCCCACATCCCCAAGATCTTCGCCCTAAAAGGGGATACCCCCAAGGTTGTTTTTGATTTTTACGATACCAAGCAATCTCTATCGATCAAGGGCGTGATCAAAAGTAAAGGGAACCTGATCTCGGCAATCAGGACGGGGATGCATACCAACCCACAACTCAAGACCAGGGTAACACTCGATCTGGTTCCTGCTGGAGACTATGATTTTGCCCAGGATTTTCAAATACAAGATAACGCCTTAGTGATCACCATTTTTCATGCCCAGCCGAAAGCTGAAAAACTCCAAGGTGGGACAACCAGGGAGAAGACGAAAAAGACGGAACCTCTCTCCGCAAAAACTGATCTCCTGCCTGAGACAGTGAAAAAAGAACTGCCCCCAGCACCACCTGTGGAAAAGAAGAAGATCGAACCGCCGCCAGTAACACCTCCGGCAGGCCCTCCGGCTACTGCTGCCAAAAAACCAGCGCCTTCGTCGTTACCTCTTGCGATCAACACAATTTCTTTTACGCAGAATCCCGAAAAAGGGGAGCAGATCTCATTTCAAGTGACCGATTTTCATCCACCGGTGATTTTTGGAGTCGAAGAAGGGACTCCCAGTATTATCTGTGATTTTCTGAATGCCAGCCTGGGAGACAAAGTACCGGAACTCATCCCGGCGAATGGTAAATTTGTCAAACAGATTCGGGTGGAAAAAAATATAAAATCACACAAGATTCGGGTCATTCTTGAGTTGATGCCCAATCGACATTATGACCTGCAGCAGGTGTTCTTCAAAGAGGAACATCTCTATGTCCTTTTTATAAAATCCCAAGATCGTTCCCAGAATCGCACCACCACCAAAAAAAGTGATAAGCCATAAAGCAAGGTGGGGAGTGAAATGGACGTTAAACGTTGAGGTCGTATGTTACCGTTAAAAGAAGAAATACTGCATATCATTTATGAGTCCTTTGCCAAGTGGTCGGCCGGATTTTCCTTTGCCTGCACCAAAAACTGCGCGGCCTGTTGTACCCAGAATGTGACCATGACCGCAATCGAGGGGGAAGTCATCCATCGTCTATTGCGAGAAGATGGACGTGAGGCGTGGCTTGCTCAGGGCCTCCGGGAAAAAGGGGCCACCTTTCGTCCCCGGATGACCACCAATGACTTTGCCGGTGCCTGCCTGCAAGGTGAGGACATCCAGCCTGAACAGGTCGGGAATATGTCTCCTTGTCCCTTTCTGGAGGAGGGTTGTTGCCGGATCTACGAGGCCAGGCCCTTTGCCTGTCGTTGTTTTGCTTCTGAACAGAGGTGCTTTTCCGGGACTTCCGCCCTCCTCCCCGAATATTATCTCTCTGCATCCACGGCGGTAATGCAGATCATTGAACACCTGGGACAGGGAGAGTATTGGGGCAATATGCTTGATGTCCTTGCCGCACTCTGTGACCTGCCGGAAAACAAGAGCTACGCGGCACTGCTTCCGCCCTCTTTTACGAATCAGGCCCGAATGCAGATAATCAAGGCCAAGCCCTTACCTGGTTTTTTACTGCTTGATGGTAAGATGGAAAAAATCTCCCCCCTGCTGGATGCCATCTTCACCAGCAAGGTTGGTGAAAAAACAGTGGAATCAATCTTGAATGGCAGGTGAGAGGAGCTTCTTCTTGCCCCCTGTCGTCCCCAGTCTCCTGTCATCTATCACCTGATAGTCCGCCGGTACCTTTAACCGGAAATTGGCAGCACTCAAAGAGCGGTCGGTAATGATCTCGGCAAAGTCTATACTCACCTTGGATCCGTATGGCAGATCAGTGATGGTGATCCGGCTGGCCGGCGCGCAGGCCTCTTGCGCCTCTATTCCGTTCCGCCCGTCATAGAAAAGGGTGGCGATAGTTTCTCCCTGCTGATCAACCAGAATGCGAGCGAGGAGTTGCTTGGTGCGGGGTTGAATCAGGAGATGGCTTTTGCTCAAGGCTGCCTCACTCGGGTATCGGAGAGTAACCCAGGCCCCACGACCAGCACTATCCTGACGTATGGTTTCAATGCTTGCTTCGTGTTCCTGGAGTCGTCCGACCAGCCAGTATCCCCAGTTATCAGCGAGCAGAGGCCCGGGTATCTCGTACTGCGTGGCTAAAGCACTGAGGTTGCCGATAACGTGCTGTTTACGGCTGATATTGATGGATTCAAATCCCTGGCCCTGATTGACCAAGGCGTACAGGGGTTGGCCCAAGGGGTTGAGCACCACAAATTTCAACGAGGTCGGCAGCAGGAGTTGAAGTAAACCAGCGACCGAGCGATCTTCTCCCGGGCCATCCCAGGAAAGAGTAACCTTGGCATCCAGGCAGCAGGAGCAGGAGGCGTCCCGCTGTTGCATTTCCGCGAAGGTCTGGGTGATACGGGCGCTCTCCTCTTGCACCACCGGATCGGTCCAGGGTTGCTTGCCGGCGCAGCCATGGGTAAGCAAGGCAAGCAGGATCAAGATCGGCCCTACATACCTTGAGAAAGAGCGGGGAAAATGGCTTGGGCCTGACTGACTACGCTTCTTATTGAATGTCATCGATTTTTTTCTGCACCTTATCTTTCTGGGCCTGCTCCCTGTACAGCCCCATGGCCTTTTGATATGCAGCTCGGGCCTTTTCCTTCTGGCCGCCAGCCTGGTAGACATCCCCCAAATGCTCGTGGATATTGGGATCTCCCGGGATCAAGGCTATGGCACGCTCCAACTCTGCTCGAGCCTTTTCCAGGTCGCCCATACGAAAATAGACCCAGCCCAGACTATCAAGGATATAGCCGTTATCTGGCTTGAGGGTAATGGCTTTTTTGACGTATTCCAGGGCCTTGTCTAAATGAACATTCTTTTCGGCCCAGGTGTACCCTAAGTAGTTCAAGGCCTCCACATGGTCAGCTTGCAGGGTCAGCACCTTCTCCATGCTCGCTATGGCCTCCACCTGTTTTTCTTCCTGCTCCAGCAGAAGACCGTACTCAAACAGCAGTTGCACATTATCTGGATACAATTCCATCCCCTTTTCCAGGGTTTCAACACTACGCGCAAACTGCTCCTGATTCTCATAAATACCTGCCAGCAAGCTGTAGTACAGGGGTTGACGACGACTGGGATTGTCGATGAGTTTTTGCACCAGGGTTATCGCTTCTGCCGATCTCTTCAAATCGGTCAATATCTTCACCTGCAGGGCAATACTGTTGGAAAATTCCTCATCATCGGGGTTGATCTTTCTGAGATGGGCCAGCGCCGCCTCTGGTTTGTCGTTTTCATAACGAATGACCGCCAGCATGTATCTGGCCGGGGCTGATTCCTCCCGAGCGATGATTTTTCCCAGCAGAAAATTAGCCTTTTTAAGATTTTTGGCGCGGATATACACCCGACTGATGATAAGATCTATATTTGTGGGATTGTTGCTGAAACCGCGCACCCTGACCAACTCTGCCAAGGCCTCCTTTTCCTGTCCAAGACGAATGAGGGCGTGGACACGTCCCAGGGCCGCCTGCTCATTCTCGGGTTCTTTTTTAAGAATGGAGGAGTAAAGCTCTTCGACCCGCTTATATTGCTCCCGCAGACCATAAAACTCGGCCATCTCATACACTAATTCCTGAGACCAGTTTTGGAGCAGAATTTTTTCATAGAGAGTGGCGGCGGTGTCATAATCACCGGATTGAATAGCCAGGCGCGCCAGATAAAGAAGGGCAAAATAAGAGTCAGGGTCTTTGGTCAGCACGACCTTGATGGTTTGTTCTCCTTCCTTATAACGACCCTGCTGGCTGTAAAGATAGCCCAAGCGAAGACGAACCGTGGTGTTATCAGGGGCCAGTTCCAGAATCTTCTCATAGATCTGAATCGCTTCATCAGTGTTGCCGCTGTTGACATCCAGGCGGGCCAGCAAGAGTTGACTATCAATATCGCCCGGATTTTTTTTGATGGCCTCCCTGAGCCATTGTGCAGCTGCATGCTGTTTCTCCATCTTGATCAGGAGCACAGGAAGTTTTCTCAGGACATAATCAGCGTCAGCATCACAAACCAGGGCCTTTTCATAGGCCTCCTGGGCCTCGCTGTACTTTTTATTGCTCTCGGCGTGGGTGCCCCAGAGAAAATAAAAATAGGCGCAGGAGATATCTACAGTATCACCATTGGCAGCTACCGGTGCTGGAGTCGGAACTGGGACCGGTGGCTCATCCTGAGGTTTCTCAGCACAACTGATCAGAGCTGTCAGCAGGCCCAGAACGAGCAGGAGGGTGAAGGGAGAGCGGCGGCTGAAATATTTCTGTTCAGGCATGATGATTCATCGTACGGAGAAGGGGCGCAACTGCTTGCAGCACCGATTGATGAATGGACTCAATGGAGCCGGAGGCGTTAATACGGTGGATATAAGGGAGGTCCAGGCGATCAAAAATGGCCGCGACCTTGTTAAGTGCCGATTCTTGTTCAAAGTCATTCAGGGTTTCACCCCGTCCTTGAGTGATCCGTTCAATGCCAATTTTTGGGGGGGCACAGAAGAGCAAGGCCAGATCAGGAGTTGGGGCGAAGTTATTCTTTTCAATAATCTCAGCCGGCGAGAAGCCGTCAGAGATCGCCCCGGATGAAAGCCTATCACCCTCACCCAGGCCAAGGGTAGTTCCTTGATACGCAGCCGTAGAAAGAAAATAGCGGTCACAAAGGACAATTTTTCCTTCTTGCAAGGCCGGCACAAGCAGGTTTTGCACATGTTCGCGGCGGTCAGCAAGGAAGAGCTCCAGTTCCTGTTCTCGGGAAACACCATTTCTATGAGTATAGAGCGCTCTTATCTGCTGGCCAAACAGGCCATTTGTCGGCTCTCTGGTTTCAACGACTGCCAACCCTTTCTCCTTCAGGGCCGTGGCCAGAAGAGACATCTGGGTCGATTTTCCGGTACCGTCAATCCCTTCAAAAACGATGAGTAATCCTTTGTTCATTTGCTTGTGTACCTTACAATTGAGATCGATCTCTTGCGTGTTTTTTAGAGGCCGTTACTGAAAAGAGCAAGGCTCTTTTTGCTCTTTTCAGTTTACGGACTCTTATGCAACGTCAAATAAACAGCTATCTTTACAGCCGATTATTTGCGTGGTGTTTGGCAGACTACATCCACCGAAGATCATACAAGAGGCCGTTCACAATATGAACATAAAACATCGCAATCTTTTTTGAAAGACGGCTTGCCATCATGGGGAGTGTGAATAATTAGTGCCTTACAGATTATTTTCTTATTTTTTTCAAGAAAATAATCTGCGAAAGGCACTTATCCCGCTTATCGGGGTTCGACATCTTCATCAATATCAGTTGTGGCCTTTTTTTTCCATGAGATTATGAGAACATGTCACGATTTCTGGCAATCAGAGCGGCCAGCTCCACGGCGGCGGCGAGGCTGGCCGGGTCAGCCAATCCTTTGCCGGCAATATCGTAGGCCGTGCCATGATCAACAGAGGTGCGGACTATGGGCAGACCAAGTGTGACATTGACCCCATCCTGAAAATGAAGCAGTTTAAACGGAATCAGGCCCTGATCATGATACATGCAGACGACCGCCTCAAACATCCCCTGCGCGGCCTTAAAAAAAATGGTATCAGGGGGAAACGGCCCCTGCACCAAAATTCCGGCTGCCCGCATGGCATTGATGGCGGGAAGAATAACATCTTCTTCTTCATGGCCAAAAAGGCCAGCTTCTCCGGCGTGGGGGTTAAGCGCGGCTACTGCAATTCGTGGAGCGGGGATACCAAAATCTCGACGCAGGGCCGTATCGGTGGTCTGGATAAGGGTAGCCAAGCTCTCTTTATTGAGGCGAGCCGGCACCTCAAGCAAGGGACAATGGATGGTAGCCAAGGTAACACGCAAGGTGCTCCCCGCCATCATCATGACGTAATTTGAACTCCCGGTAAGTGCGGCCAGCATTTCGGTGTGCCCGGGAAAGTTGTATCCGGCGCGATTCAGACTGGCCTTGGAGATGGGACAGGTGACCATGGCCGCAAAGATTCTCTCGGTGATAAGGCTGACCGCCTTCTCAATATAGGCAACCATGGCCTTGCCGGTGGAAAGAGTGGGTTGGCCCCAGATCAGGGTATCGACATTGAGGGAGGACAATTCAAGTACCGGGATTTTCCCGGCTTCAATGAGAAGACCTGGGGTCCATGACTGAAATTCAGTATCGATCTCTAATTCATTCGCGCAACGGCGCAGGACACCAAGGTCTCCCAGGACGACCGGCTGGTATTCTGAAAAGCTGCCGGCCTGCGCGAAAAATTTTATGAGTATCTCTGGTCCAATTCCGACCGGACAGCCCATGGTGATGGCAATGTGACGCATAGGATTTTTCAGGCATCAAGGGATGTTGTTCTTCAGCCATTGTCAATAAATAACATGGCGCTTGGGTATTTATGACTCTTCAAAACAGCATGAGGATTCGTAACGAACTATTCAAGCAAGCACTGTTTATTTGATAATTGTCGAGTACATATTCTCGGCCAGACGCCTCTTCCCAGAAACAGCCGGAAAAGGGTTGGCTGTTTCTGGGAAGAGGCATATAAGGTGCCGTAATGAAATAAGCAAAGAAGCACTGCTTCTTTGCTTATTTCATTACGGCACCTAAAATCCATCGCTCAGATCAAAGGCGTTAGGGATGAGTTCAATCAAGGGTGGGCCGTTATCAGGGAGGAGAATGGCCACCACATCAAACCGGGCCGCGACCTCTGCCAGTTTATTTTTTGCCAGATACTCCAGGGCCACCTTGCTGATCTGGAGCTGTTTTTTTCTGGTGACGGCCTCGCTGGGATGGCTGAACAGATCATTTTTTCTGGTCTTGACCTCGACAAAGACCAAGGTCTTGGCTTGTTGAGTGACATGGTGGGCGATAATATCAATCTCCCCGTAACAATTCCGGTAATTTCGTTCAATGATGCGATAGCCCGCACCCCGTAGGTACTCCGCTGCTAACTCTTCACCCTTTTGGCCGAGAACATTTCTCCTGTTATTAGGCAAGTGGGGAAGATTACTCGAAAGAGTGGACGAATCAGACAAATTCCTTAACCCCTCTAAAGGTAACGCGATGGCATGGTGCCGGACCATATCTGGCAATGGCCTGCCGATGTTCTCGGGTGGGATATCCTTTGTTTTGCGCGAGATTGTAGGCGGGAAACTCTGCGGCCAGCTTCTCCATGATTGCGTCCCGTGTTACCTTGGCGAGAATGGAGGCGGCGGCTATTGAAGCACTCTTCGATTCGCCCCGAATCAAGGTATGCTGGGGGGTGTCCAGGGGAATCGTGAACTTACCATCAATGAGCAGAAAGTCGGGTGCTCTTGCGGTAAGACTGGCCTGATTTTCTACCGCCCTTTTCATGGCCAGGAGAGATGCCTGCAGGATGTTGATACGATCAATGGTGGCGGAGGAGACAATGCCCACACCGGTCAAGGCCCCAACTTCCGTGAGGGTTCGGGCCAGAAGGCAACGTCTGCGGTGGGAAAGTTTTTTGGAATCAAGGTACAGAGAAGAATCGCACTCGAGTGGTAAAACTACACAGGCAGCGACCACTGGTCCAGCCAGTGGCCCTCTGCCTGCTTCGTCCAGCCCGGCGACACAAGAGAAACCTCTGGTGTACAGGGTGCGTTCAAAGAGAAAGGTATCATCCGTATCCGGGACAACGGAGGAAAGAATGAGGAGCCGTTGCGAAAGAGCCACAACATTTTCGACCATTTCATTACGACTCCTTATGCCATTTCCGCCATGAGAATGACAGAATTATTTTTTTATAATGGCACTCTTCAAACCATTGCAAGGCATTGTATATCAGGCCTTATCAACAGAAGGAGCCTGATACAAACGCTCACGGATACGTGCTGCCTTACCACGTCGGTCACGCAGATAGTAAAGGCGTGAACGCCGAACCCGACCATGGCTGATAACCTCGATCTGCTCGATTCTTGGGTTATGCAGGGCAAAGGTCTTTTCCACGCCAATACCATGCGATACCTTGCGAACAGTATAAGAGGCATCCATGGTGCCGTTTTTGCGTTTGATGACCACGCCCTGAAACATCTGTACCCGTTCCTTGTTGCCTTCAACAATCCGAATATGGACCTTTACGGTATCGCCGGAACGAAAATCAGGGTGATCAAAACGCATTTGTTCCTGATTGATTCTATCAATTATTAAGCTCATAATGTTACTCTACGTTAAATGATGTTGAAGGGATAGTTGCTTGTTGCTCTTTTTTAGAAAATCTCAAAAAATTGTTTTTTCAAGATTCTTATTAACTCGTTACTTTGCTTAGCCTGTTAACTCTTTAGTCGTGAGCTAACCACCTGTTCTCTTATAATTCCTCCTGGATGCCAAGGAGCCGATCCAGGATGATCGAGACCGCTGAGCGTACGGAAAGATGATTATAGTCGGTTGTACTCTCAATAGGAGGCAGGGTATAATCCGCTGTCTCGGTGAGCTCCGGGGCCAACCCATGAGCAGTGCCAAAGAGGAGGAGAATCGGCTCTCCGGCCTCAATACGCCTGCGGGTTTCCCGGTAGCTGATACTGTTTTTCTGGACCCGGGCGCTGGTAGTCAGAATCAGGGGCCGCCGACCTCTTTGTTCAGTAACCTGGGCAATGGTTGCGGCCAGTGACTCAGTAATTTTTACTCGGTCCAGGGCAGCCTTACGGGCAGGATTATATGTAGCCCCATGTCCTGTCTGCCAGTGACCAAGGATCTCTGCAACCAGTGCTTGCTGGTCACCATAAGGGGTGACGATATAGTAATGATCAACCCCAAATGTTCTTGCCGCTCTGGCGATATCATGGATATCGAGATTCGTTACTGCCGAACCTATGGTCTCGCCGGTCTTGTTAATAACCGGATAATGGATAAGAGCGATATCAAGGGCAATACTTTGCGTTTTCTGTCTTTCCTTACTCATTTACAGTCAATCGCTAACGCCTCTATCTTCTGATATAACCCATACTTCTGCAGCAATTTCTTTTCACTTTTACTAAAATCAACCTGACTTAATAACTCTGGACGTCGGTCTATGGTGCGACGTACTGATTCCAGAAATCGATAGTGCTCAATTGCCTCATGATTACCAGACAGAAGGATCTCCGGTATCTCCTGCCCCGCAAAGACCCGTGGTCGGGTGTATTGCGGATGCTTGAGCAGATTCCTGCTGAAGGTATCCTTTGTCGCTGATTCTGAACAGCCAAGAACTCCCGGTAGGAGCCGGGTTACAGAATCAATAACAATCATGGCTGCAAGCTCACCACCGGTCAGGATATAATCACCAACCGAGATCTCATCATCAACGGACGCGGTCACAAATCGCTCATCAACCCCTTCGTACCGGCCGCAAACCAGTATCAGATGAGACAAGGAACTGAGCTCTTCGGCAACCTTCTGGGTATAAGCACGTCCTTGCGGGCTGAGCAGTATGACCCTGCCTGGACCATTTTCCTTGAGTACCGCACCCAGAGCCGCAGTCAAGGGCTCCGGTTTCATGACCATTCCTTCACCGCCGCCAAAGGGCCGGTCGTCGGTCATGGTATGTTTATCCTCGGCAAAGTCACGGATATCCGTAATATTTATACGGATTTTGTTATCCTGCCTGGCCCGGCGAATTATAGATTCATTGAGCGGTGATTCTATAAGCCCTGGAAATATGGTCAATACATCAAAAATCATAGTGCCAACTGACACTAATCCGTACTGTCGCCGGAGTTGATCTCCAGAAGTCCGGGTGGAGGCTCGATTACAATCTTTTCCGCATCATGATGGATGACAATGGTATCAAGAATGGGAATCAGATATTCATTATCAGCATCCTGTACCACCAGAAGGTCCTGGACACCATTGGAAGAGATGCTGGTTACGATGCCAAGTCTGCGCCCATCGGTAGTTATGACCGGCAGACCTTCCATCTGGTAGAGATAAAACTCATCTTCGTTGAGTTGCGGCAGATCCTCTTTACGAATCAAAACCCCCATACCGGATATCGCCTCGGCTCCATTGCGATCATTAACCGAGGCCAGCAGTACAATGGCGAATTTTCCTTTTATCCGGCACTTTTCAACGGCATAGCTCGGGGAAAGTTTTCCGGCAGGTGAGACCAGAACTACTTTTTTATAGCCCTCGATATTTTCCGGTTGTCCAGCAAAAGAAAAGATCTTTACTTCACCCTTCAGGCCTTGGGGTTCACTGATCTTCCCGATCAGGATATAGGTCTCAACGGGATAAGGATAATCGTCGGTCATGGCTTGTCGGATATTATTCCAGAATATCAAGCCGTGAACGCTTGTTCTCCTTCCCGGCTCTGACCGCAAGCAGAGAACGCATCGCCCTTGCGGTCCGACCCTGTTTGCCGATCACCTTGCCAAGATCTTCCTTGGCGACAGCCAGAGAGATAGTGACGGTATCATCTTCCTCGCTCATGGTAACCGCAACCACCTCGGGACTATCCACCAGTGACCTGGCAATATGAGAGACTAATTCTTGCATGGCCCGTTATTCAGCAACCGGAGCTTTAGCGATCAAACTCTGCACGGTAGTCGAAGGTAAGGCACCTTTTCCTATCCAAGCCTGGAGTTTAACGGTGTTTATCTTGATATCGGCCGGATTCTGCATAGGATCATAGGTGCCCACGATATCAAGGAACTTGCCATCACGCTGACGCTCACTGTCGGCAACCACAATACGATAAAACGGGTGTTTCTTTCTGCCAAGCCTGGTTAAACGAATTCGAACTGCCATTCCTGATAACTCCTCTGAAATATTAAAAAACGATAATTAAAGCCTTAACGCCCGAGTTGTTTTTAAGCCGTTGTTAAAAAAATAACCGGAACATTGTCTTGCTGTGCCCAACATAAAGAGCCGTATCGAAAGGGGGAAAACCACATTGGTTACCCCGCAACGGTTCCTAATTCTTACGTAATCCCTTCGGAAGCTTCCGTCTCTTCTGACCAGTGATAAGACCTGGCTTGCCGCGCATTTTCTGCATCATCTTCAACATGGTCGCATAACTCTTGATCACTCTATTGACATCAGCGACATCCGTGCCGGAACCGGTTGCGATCCGTTGCCGGCGACTGGTATTGATAATGGCGTAATTGTGTCGCTCTTGTCTGGTCATAGAGCGGATAATGGCCTCGGTCTTGGACAGCTCTTTCTCGTTGGGCTGAGGCGCATCTTTCAACTGTTTGAGCTTATTGATCCCGGGAATCATGCTCAAGATCTGCTCCAGCGACCCCATCTTTTTGATCTGCTGGATCTGGTCGAGAAAGTCTTCCAGGGTAAAGGTATTCTGCCGCAGTTTGTTGACTAATTTATCGGCCTGTTTCTTGTCGACAACGGCCTCGGCCTTTTCAATCAGGGTAAGGACATCGCCCATGCCCAGGATCCGTGAAGCCGTCCGATCAGGGTGAAAGATTTCGAGTGCGTCTAAGCCTTCACCAACACCGGCAAACTTGATGGGCTTCCCGGTGATACTCTTGATGGACAGGGCCGCCCCGCCTCGGGCATCACCTTCCATCTTGGTAAGGACTATACCGGTTATTTCGAGATCGTGATTAAACTTACTGGCAACCGTAACCGCATCTTGCCCGGTCATGGCATCAGCCACGAAAAGGATTTCCGCAGGTTGGACGGCGGCCTGGATCTCTTTGAGCTCACCCATGAGCAGCTCGTCGACATGCAGACGACCAGCGGTATCAATGATCACGGTGTCGTAATTCTTTTCCTTGGCTACCGCTACCGCCTGGCGACAGATATCAACCGGCTTGGCCTCGGCAACGGAAGGATGCACGGGGACATCAATCTTCCCGCCCAGGATCTGAAGCTGTTCAATGGCAGCTGGACGATAGACATCGGCTGGGACAAGATATGGCCTTCTCCCCTTGATCTTGAGCATCCGCGCAAGCTTGCCCGAGGTGGTCGTCTTACCCGAGCCCTGCAACCCAGCCATCATGATGACGACCGGCTGGCGACCATCAAGACGAATTTGTTCCGTAGTAGTGCCCAGCAGGGCTACTAATTCATCATGGACGATCTTGATAATCTGCTGGCCCGGAGACAGTGCCTGACTGACCTCAATCCCCACAGCCTTCTCGGTCACCGTGGCAAGAAACTGTTTGACCACATTGAGGTTGACATCGGCCTCAAGGAGGGCCATGCGCACTTCCCGCATGGAATCCTGAATGTTTTCTTCAGTCAGTTTGCCGTGGCCACGGAGTTTTTTAAAGACCCCTTCCAGCCTGTCTGTCAGATTCTCAAACATAAATACGTCTATTTATACAAAATAATACTCTCATGACCTTCAAGAGTTACTGACAATGAGAGTAAATGAATAAAAAAAAGTTTGCAAGAATTTCTAATATATCGGCATCGAAGCCAAAAAATACGAATATTTTTCAAAAAAAGTAATTCCAGATTACCTTAAAGGAGATAGAAAATAATAGAAAAAGTGAAATCTGTCAAGCAGGGAACGAGGGGAAACGGAAAAAGGCTCAGAAGGTGTTTTTTTCTCCTGAGACATTGAGAAGGATGTTAAAATGTACGTCAACGATCCGCCCACAAAGGAAGCAGGATCACTACAGTGGCCCCCTGACCTTCCTTCCCCTGGATCTGCATTTGTCCATTAGCTCCCTCAACCAAGGCATAAGAGACAGCTAAGCCCAGACCGGTTCCTTTGCCTGGCTCCTTCGTGGTAAAGAAGGGGTCAAAAAGGTTATGCAAGTCTTTGTCTTTTATCCCGATTCCGTTGTCCTTGATGGTGATCCGGACACACGTTCTACCCTCGTTATCGGTGGTATTGGCCGTGGACAGGCAGATGATGCCCTTGTGAAGAGTAGAGGGCGCACGAATATCATCTACAGCATGACGTTCTGCTATTGCATCAAGGGCATTGAGCAAAGAGTTAAGAATGACTTGATGCACACTTTCACTACTTGCTGCTACCCGATCATTTTCCGCGTCAAGGTGCAGTTGAAACTCCAGTCCTGACAACTTTTTCTGATCCTGAAGCATCCCTACAAGCTCTTGTATTAAGGGATGGATTTCAGCGTTGCCGGTATCATTGATTCTGGTCTTGGCAAAATCAAGGAGCTGATGAATAAGGCGATTGATCCGTTCCAACTCCTGCAAAGAGCGACTGGAAAATTGCTGGTGCTCCTCCGGCGACAAGTCATCTTGCCCCAACATCTCAAGATACCCCTGGACAATCCCTAAAGGGTTGCCGATCTCATGGGCCAGACCGGCTGACAATCTGCCGATAGCCGCCATCTTTTCCGTCTGCACCATTTTTTGCTGGGTGGCCCGCAACTGTTGATTCGCTTGGGCGAGCGACTCAACAGTCTCCCGCAGCTTGAGCCGATCATCGTCAATACGATGCACCATTTTGTTCAAGGCCAGGGAGAGCCGGCCAAACTCATTGCCTTCCTGGTCAGAAAAAAAGGGGCTGCTCTCTTGGCTCTGATAGGTATTCGTCAGAGTGACTAATCGTTCGATGGGACGCACCACCACTTGAATCAAACGAAACAGACCGATGGTCGTGAGTATAATGACATTGACCAAGATATAAACATAGGCAATTTCCCGGCCCTGGCTTATCTCCTCATAGACGGACTGCAAAGAGATAACGGTCCCGATACTGCCCCGCCCCCCATGTTGCTCAAGGGGGACAGCGCCTATCAGTACCTTGTGACCGAGAAAAGGAAGGCCCTGCCCAGCATCTATTATTCTCAGGCTGGCGACTCCGGCAGTGACGACCTGCTTCAGCGTTTCGTTCAGCACTGACTCTTCAGGCCCACATTCACCTTGAAGTCTGGTTAAATTGTTGGCCGAAAGCACTGTGCACGATGCGCCCAGATCCTGACGCAGATGTTCCAGAAGACCAGGCGAGACGCCCCCATTTTCATCAGGCGCCCCTGTTGATTCCTGGACCATAGAAGCCACCGCCGACAGGGTTGACATCGCCTTTTCCATCTCGGCACGCATGAGACTCTGTTGCCAGAAACTGATGACAACCATACTGATCAAGAGCTGACCTGCGGCCAGGAGGATTGCAAGGATGACCGTAATATGAGATTTAATACCGGTTGATTTCATCCCCAGATGCTGATGCTTATGAAATCACCTCAAAGCCAATCTTGGCAACAGCCTCTTTCACGATCTGGATATCGGCCTGGCCCTCAAATGTTGCTTCTCCTTTTTCCAGATCAATCTGGACGTTGGAAATCCCACTTATTGTTTCCAGTGCTTTTCGGGTAGAGCCTGCACAATGCTGACAGCTCATCCCTTTAATCTTTATGGTGGTCACGGTCGTCTTCTCCTGGTGTCGTTTGATTTTAAAATAAGAGAGAATGAGCTCCTGTGAGAAATTCTTTGCATGATTGTTACAAAGAAATTCTCACACAGTGATCAATCCCGTTTATCAGAGATTAGATTTTCAAATCGTAGCGGATACAATAACCAAAGTAAATGGGAGAATGGCCTTGCTTGACGATTTCATTATATCTGGATACTGGAAGTTATAATAGATGCATAGATGCAGGAACTGCTATTGTTAGAATTACATTCAGATAAGGTTAGGTTCTTTCTTGTTTTTCACTTACTATTTGCTTTTCCTGCTTTTTTATTGCTACAGTGGAATAATTCAATTTGGTTTTGCTTGTTTATTTTGCCAGCCATATATTTTCTCGAAAGGATATGCACATGTCGCCATCTACCAAGAAGAAATCGCTTAAATCAGAACCCAAAGGAACTTCAGCTATTATCCGCCAGCTTGTCAAAAATATTGACAATGAACTGAAAGAACATGCACCTGACGAAATAAATAATAAGGTTATTGAGCTCCTGAGCGCGCGACACAAAGAGGAAATAGTCGAGTCGGCACTGCTTAATTATTGCAATGCGGAAGAATTAAAGCCATTTCAGGCTGAACTCATCAAGATGCACGCCCACCTTGAACGAACCGGCAAGAAAATGATCATCCTTTTTGATGGTCGTGATGCCTCGGGCAAGGGGGGAACAATCCGCGCTGTTACCCGATATATGAACGCAAAAGGCTACAGGGTGGAGGCCTTGGGGAAACCAACCGACGAGCAGCGGACAGAATTACACATGAAGCGCTACATCGAGCGCTTCCCTCATGCCGGCGAGATCGTCCTCTTTGATCGAAGCTGGTATAATCGAGCCATGGTGGAACCGGTCATGGGATTTTGCTCTAACGAGCAATATCATCGGTTTCTGCATAAGGTTACCACCTATGAAGAAAATTTTATCCTGGATGCCGGCAAGACTATCCTCATAAAGCTCTATTTTTCCGTGACCAAGGAGGAGCAGGCCCGAAGATTTGAACGTCGTAAAAATGATCCTCTACGGCAGTGGAAGCTGAGCGAAGTTGATCTCCAGGCCCAGGAATTGTGGAATGAGTTTACGGTCAAAAAGAAAATACTCCTCCAGAAGACCAATACCCCCGATTCAAAATGGTGGATCATTCGTTCAGACAATAAACATCTTGCGCGGCTGGAAACCATGAAATTGATTCTGCGCTCCGTCAAGTATGTTGGGCGCAGCCGGACATTGGACTTTACCGCAAATCCAGAAATTGTTATTCCCGGTGACAAGGAATTGAAAATCATGTTAAAGCAGGAAAAAGAATATGGTGTTCCTCTCAGTTAAAATCAGTTGATCGACTGTGCAGGCCAAAGAGAATTGAAAATATATGGGCACGCCATTGTATCTCTCTTTATTCCATTATCCCCTTTTCAGACAAGGATGCATACGACATGGGCAAAAACAACAAAAAGAGTGATGCAAAACATGAAGTTAAACTTCTTGAGGGGACAGCGTTAAGAAATAGTCAGGCCACCAAAGAAGATGGTCGAACCGCAGTCTGGGTCAAAGAAAGTGATCTGGAGTATGAGGCGGAATTAAAGACCCTGCAGATTGAGTTGATGAAGATGCAGCAACACATGCAGAAAAGCGGGGAACGCATTCTGGCCATTTTTGAGGGCCGGGACGCAGCCGGAAAAGGAGGTACCATCCAACGAATCATCAGTAATATGAACCCCAGGAATACCAGGGTGGTCGCCCTGACCAAACCGAATGAGACCGAACTGAGTCAGTGGTATTTCCAGCGTTATGTGACACGCTTGCCTTCTGCCGGAGAATTCGTGCTCTTTGATCGGAGCTGGTATAATCGGGCCATGGTTGAACCGGTCATGGGTTTTTGTACGGACGAGCAAAACAAACGTTTCCTGAAAGATGTGCCGATGGTGGAAGAGCTGCTGGTAAAAGATGGCATTAAACTCTTCAAGTTTTATTTCTCGGTGTCCAGGGATATACAAAAAGAGCGGTTTGATTCCAGAAAAGTTGACCCTCTCAAACAGTACAAGCTCTCACCTGTGGACAATCTGGCCCAGGACTATTGGGACCAATATTCAGTCCGTAAATTTCAGATGTTATCGGAAACCAATCGCTCTTTTTCACCTTGGACCATTATCCGCTCCGACAATAAGAAGATGGCGCGGATCAACTGCATGAAATTTATCCTGTCGTCCATGAATTATGCCGACAAACTGGCCGACAAGCATTTAACCCCCGATCCACAAATCATTGTCTCAGGGATTGACGAATTGCGGCACATGGAAGAAAACCTGCTGACTCCTGCCAAATTACACGGGTGATTCCAAGTATTCAAAAGCAGGAAAGCGGCTACCAAATCGTATGATGTGATAGCCGCTTTCTGTTTAGGGCGCCTTGAAAAGTATTGGACTCTCTCCGGGGTTTTACGTTACTTGCAATCTCCAAGGCAGGTGCCTACACTGCGGGCTGATTCAATCCAGACGTGATCCAGCGGTACCCGCTTTCGTTTATTGACCACCTCCTCCAGTGGCACAGGTACAATCTTTTGGCCCTGTACCGCTATCATCACCCCGAAAACCCCTTCTTCAATAAATCGAACACAAGCAGTGCCAAGCTTGGTGGATAAGATCCGGTCAGCGGCTGACGGCGTGCCCCCGCGTTGCAGATGGCCAAGGATAGTCAGCCTGGCCTCAAGGCCAGTTAATTCTTCCAGCATCCTGGCCAGATTCAGGGTGTGGTTGGCGCGTTTGGCCTCAAATTCGGCCAGATCGGCCGTAACTTGGCGCGTCAACTTCTTATCATCCTTGGCCTTGGCCTCTTCTTTTTTGGCCAAAAGGGCCGACAAAATCTTGTGTTCTTCAAGTGAAAGCGCCCCTTCCGAGACGGCCACAATGCTGAAGTTGCGTCCTCTGTGCAGACGTTTATGGATGGCGCCGGCCACTAATTGAATATCGTAAGGGATCTCGGGAATGAGAATCACGTCGGCGCCGCTTGCCAGGCCGGCACCAAGCCCCAGCCAGCCCGTATTATGACCCATGACCTCAACGACAATAATGCGATGATGGCTGTGGGCGGTGGAATGCAGGCGATCCAAGGCCTCGGTGGCAATGGAGAGCGCGGTATCATAGCCGAAGGTTTTATCGGTCATGGCCACGTCATTGTCAATGGTCTTGGGCAGGGTGATGATATTGAGCCCCTTTTGCGACAGACGATAGGCGTTTTTCTGGGTCCCACCGCCACCTATACACACCAAGGCATCAAGGTGATGACGATGGTAGTTATCGACAATAACATCTGTCATGTCCATCAGGGTACCGCCCACCGGCATTTTGTGCGGCTTGTCACGACTGGTGCCCAGAATGGTGCCGCCCAAGGTCAACAACCCCATCATCGACTCACCCTCGAGGGGGACAGTCCGGTTTTCCATCAAGCCCCGAAAACCATCGCGAAAACCGATCACCCGCATATCGCTCTGCATGGCACCCTTGCCAATGGCACGGATGGCCGCGTTCAGTCCGGGACAATCGCCACCGGCGGTAAGAATACCTACATATTTGGCCATGGGCGCACCCCCTTTTTTTTAATTACGAATTACGAATTACGAATTCATACAATTCTAATTTGTCAGATTGTAACATGGAATTTTGGTGTTTCTGGTTTCAGGTTCCCAGCGTCGCTTGAGAACGGGGAATCTATACACAATTCATAATTCATAATTCGTAATTCGTAATTCATTATTGCGGCAGGCCGCAACATTTTTTATATTTTTTCCCTGAACCGCAAGGACAATCGGCATTACGTCCTATCTTGTCAACTTCGCGCTTGGCTGTTTTCTGAAGGGCTGTTTCTTCAACCCCGGCCGCCCCCATGTTCAACTGCATCTCCTGGGCCTGACGCTTACGCAGCTCCTCTTCTTCCAGACGTGCCACCTCATCTTCATGGACGACCTGCACCCGCATCAGGGTGGAGATGGTCTGTTCCTTGACCATCTCAATCATCCGCACAAACATGCTATATCCTTCTTTTTTATACTCATTCAAGGGATTTTTCTGGCCATACCCCCGAAGCCCGATCCCCTGTTTCATGTGATCCATGGACAGAAGGTGGTCTTTCCACAGGTTGTCCACCATTTGCAACAACACCACCCGCTCCAGATGCCGCTGCACGGGCACGCTATTCCTTTGTTCCTGGGCACTATAGGCAGCAAAGACCAGATCACGCAATTTTTCACGGAAGGTCTCTTTGTCAAGACCAGTACGATCGGCTACGCTCCATTCAGGCTGGATATTGAAGGTTGCCAGCATCCGCTTATCAAAGTCTTGCCAGTCCCAATCCTCTGAGGCCCGCCGTTCCTGGGAAAAATCATCCACCACGGCCTCGATCAGATCTGACTGCATGTTTTTCACCACCTCAATCAGGTCGTCACCAGCCAGCACCTCACGCCGCTGACGGTAGATCACCTCCCGCTGCTTGTTCATGACATCGTCATACTCAAGCAGGTGTTTGCGGATATCAAAGTTATGCCCTTCCACCTTACGCTGGGCATTTTCAATGGCCTTGGAAATCATATTATGTTCAATAGGCTCATCCTCCTCCATGCCCAACTTGTCCATAATCCCCGCGATCCTTCCCGAACCGAAGATGCGAAGCAAGTCGTCTTCAAGCGAGAGATAAAAGCGAGAAGATCCCGGATCGCCCTGACGCCCCGATCGTCCTCGCAACTGGTTATCAATACGTCGGGATTCATGACGCGAGGTGCCAAGGATATGCAGTCCGCCGACCTCACGGACGCCCGGCCCTAATTTAATATCAGTCCCGCGGCCGGCCATATTGGTGGCAATGGTCACCTTGCCTAATTGTCCGGCGCCGGCGATAATCTCGGCTTCACGGTCATGCTGCTTGGCATTGAGCACCTCATGCGGCACTTTTTCCTTCTTGAGCATCTCGGAGATTTTCTCCGACACATCAATGGAGATGGTACCCACCAGGACCGGCTGGCCCTTGTCATGCAGATTTTTGATCTCCTGCACGACTGCCCGATATTTTGCCTTCTCGTTTTTATAGATCACATCGGCAAAATCCTGGCGCACCATAGGCTGATTGGTGGGCATGATAATCACGCTCAGATCATAGATCTTCTTGAACTCAGGGGCCTCGGTGTCGGCAGTTCCGGTCATGCCCGAAAGCTTGTCATACATCCGGAAATAATTCTGAAAGGTTATCGAGGCAAGTGTCTGATTTTCCTTTTCGATCTTGACGTGCTCTTTTGCCTCCAAGGCCTGATGCAGGCCTTCACTGTAGCGCCTCCCATCCATGGTGCGCCCGGTAAACTCATCAACGATGACAACTTCGCCATTCCTGACGATATAGTCAACATCACGCTGGAACAGGGTGTGGGCCTTCAAGGCCTGGGTCAGATGGTGCAGTTGTTCGATACTGGAGGGATCGTACAGATTTTCTACCTCCAGAAGCTGCTCACCCAGGGCCACCCCTTCCTCGGTCAGGGTTACCTGTTTGGCCTTTTCATCAACGACGTAATGTTCGTCCGCATGAAAATGCGACATGATCTTATCGACATTGACATAGAGTTCGGTTGCAATCTCGGCCGGGCCGGAGATGATAAGCGGGGTCCGGGCCTCATCTATGAGAATGGAATCCACCTCATCGACAATGGCGTAGTTGAATCCGCGTTGACAGAAATCCTGCAAATCGAATTTCATATTGTCGCGCAGATAATCAAAACCAAACTCATTATTGGTGCCATAGGTTACATCGGCAGCATAGGCCGCTCGGCGGGCGCTATCATCCATACCGTGCACAATCTTGCCCACACTCATCCCCAAGAATTGATAGACCTGGCCCATCCATTCGGCATCACGGGCGGCCAGGTAATCGTTGACTGTTACCAGATGCACGCCCTTGCCGGTAAGTCCGTTGAGATAGGTAGGGAGAGTCGAGGTCAGGGTCTTGCCTTCACCGGTCTTCATCTCGGCAATCTTCCCTTGATGGAGGATGACCCCGCCGATGAGCTGCACGTCGTAGTGCCGCTCGCCCAGAACCCGCTTGGCCGCCTCCCGCATCACCGCGAAGGATTCAGGGAGAAGGTCATCAAGGGGTTCGCCTTTAAAGATCCTTTCCTTGAAGGACACGGTCTTGGCGGCAAGCTGCGCGTCATCCAGAGGGGTAACAGTGACCTCCAGCTCATTGATCCGGTTCACAAAGGGGGCAATCTGCTTGAGAGCCCGATCATTGGTGCTGCCGAAGACTTTTGTCAGTAATGTTCCAATCATATTATCTGCTTTGTTATTTTTATTGAGGAGCTGTTACGAAACAACTTGTTTCTTTTATAACTCTTTCGTCACGGCTCTTTATGCCGTTTTAGCCGATTTTGGCCAATGAGTGAGCGCTGTTATTTAGGAGCCGTTATGAAATAACGAGACCATCTAAAATTGTCTCGTTACGGCTCCTTATGCCGTTTTTGAAACGTGGTCATGTCCTTTTTTACAAAGGCTTACGACGGCTTGGAATTCATGGTGAAGACCAGTGCTTCTTCGTCACAGTCTGGAAACTTATGACAATTGAGACAATCGCTCCAGATCTTGTGGGGCAGCTCTTTTTTGTCAATATCAACAAACCCCTGTTTACGAAAGAAACCAGCCTGATAGGTCAGGGTAAAGACCTTTTCAATTTCCAGCTTTTTTGCCTCCTGCAGGCAGGCCTGAACGAGTTGCGCCCCCAATCCCTGCCCCTGGAAGCTCTCATCGACTGCCAGCGAACGGATCTCAGCCAGGCCCGCCCAACTGATCTGCAGGGCAGCGACACCAAGTATCTGACCGGTTTCATCGGCAAAAACGACAAAATCACGAAGATGGTCATAGAGGGAGCTGATGGAACGACCGAGCAGCAGTCCCTGGGCCGCAAAATGATTGAGCAGGGAATGGATCGTCTTCACATCGTCCATGCGGGCGTTTCGGATCATGGGGTGTTTAGCTTGGTTTGTGATTATGGGAATAGAGTACTGATGAGATTTATAAGCCCCATCAGCCCCATCGGTCAATCTGCTTTCTTGAGGAGTACCGTCTTATGCGCTGCATTTTTATTGAGCTTTGCTGGACGCAGCAGAGACTCTCCGGCCCAGACTCCCAGCAGAAACATCCAGAGAAAGATGCAAAAGCAGACCACACCCACGCCGGCAATCGCACTGCGCGTCAGCTCAAACTTGATCTTTTTTACCTGTTTTCGTGGTGTCGCACCCATTTTTCAACAGCTTCCGACTACATCTCAACCGGTGCGGTCAGGCCAACGATCTCCAGTCCGTTCTGAAAGACTACCTGCAAGGCCTCGATCAGACAGAGCCGGGACTGGCTGAGTCCAATGGAGTCGGTAATAACCTTATGCTTGTTATAATAGCTATGGAACTGACCGGCAAGGCCCATCAGAAAAAAGATGACCCGATGGGGAGCCAGGGAGAGGGCCGCGTCTTCAATCATGGCCGGGAAGGCGGCCATGCTCTGTAATAACTGTAACTCCTCGGGCTCAGCCAGCAGGGATATATCCACATCCGGCAAGGAAAGCCTCGCCACCCCCTTTTCTCCGGCCTGACGGAGGATCGAACAGATGCGGGCATGGGCGTATTGCACATAATAGACAGGATTTTCCTGACTCTCTTTGGTGGCCAGATCAAGATCAAACTCAAGTTGACTGTCGGCCTTGCGCATCATGAAAAAGAAGCGGGCCACATCAACCCCCACCTCATCAAGAAGCTCATCCACCGTGATAAAGGTCGCCTTGCGGGTGGACATCTTCACCTGTTTGCCATCACGGAGCAGGGTCACAAATTGATGGAGAACCACCGTCACCTTGGAATCGTCATAGCCCAGGGCCCGCACCCCGGCCAGCACGTCCGGGACGGTGGCAATATGATCGGAACCAAATACATTGATCAACCAGTCAAAATTACGCCGGAATTTTTCGCGATGATAGGCAATATCAGGCAGGCGGTAGGTGGGTTCACCAGTACTCTTGATAATGACCCGATCCTGCTCCTGGCCAAACTCGGTGGTCTTGAACCAGGTAGCCCCCTCTTTTTCATAGACCAGCCCTTTGGCCTTCAGATCAGCGACGACTGCGTCCACATGCCCATTTTCATAGAGGGTGTGCTCGTTATAATAATTATCAAAGACGATACCCATCCTGGCAAGAGTTCCAGAGATATCCTTAAAGATCGACTCTTTGGCCTTTTGGGTGAAGGGGGCGACATCCACATGGTCTTTGAGGGCGTCGCCATACTCGGCAATCATCTCCCTGGCAATGTCCTGAATATAATCGCCTTGATAGCCATCTTCGGGGAATTGACTGGGCAGGCCCAGCAACTCCAGATATCTGGCCCGGGTGGACTCGCCCAAGACCCGCATCTGCCTGCCGGCATCATTGAAATAATATTCGCGAAAGACATCATGGCCGGTCGCCGTCAGCAGACGGGCAATAGCATCTCCAAGGATGGCCTGGCGACCATGCCCCACACTGAGAGGGCCGGTGGGATTGGCACTGACGAACTCCACCATCACTTTGCGGCCGCGGCCAACAGTGGAAAGACCAAAGAGGCCCCGCTGCTCAAGCACGGGGGCAAGCACCTGCTGCCAGACCCCGGCCTTGAGGAAGATATTGACAAATCCGGGGCCGGCAATCTCCAGGTGGTCGATGATCTCGGCCTCTTTTTCAAGAAGGGCAACCAGTTGGGCCGCAATCTGCCTGGGGTTGCCTTTCTGCTTGCCTGCGACAATAAGGGCCAGATTGGTGGAAAAATCCCCATGCCCCTCCTGCTTGGGGACCTCGACCGTATATTTCCCGGCCAGTTCCGCTGGCCATTGCCCGGTGCTGACCCCCTGCGCAAAACAGGAGTCAATGACTTGTTTTAGACGTTGCCGTATCATCTTTGCTCAATATGTAAATCAGTTAAGGTTTCGTTCATTGTTATTACCAAGCAGACAGAGCACCTCATAGGAGATAGTCCCCATCCATTCAGCAATTTCATCGGCGGTGATCGTCTCAGCCCCTTGCGATCCCAGAATAACCACCGGCTCACCCTGCCCTACCCCTGGAATTGCCGAGATATCGGCCATGCACAGATTCATGCAGACCCGACCGATAACAGGGGCACGCTGTCCTTTAATAAGCACTTGTGCCTTATTGGACAAGGTACGAAGAAAGCCATTGCCATAGCCAACCGGCAGAACAGCTATTTTTGTCTCTTGCTTGGTGACAAAGGTATGGCCATAACTGATCCCGGTTCCAGCCGGCACTGATTTCACTTGGACGACCTGACTCGTAAAAGACATGGCCGGTATCAATTTTACTGTTCCTTCACCTTCCTGGCCCTGAGCACCATCGGGATAATAGCCATAGAGAGAGATACCCAGACGCACCATATCACAACAGGTCTCGGGGAAATAGAGGGCCCCACCCGAATTGGCGATATGACAAAGTGCGGGCGGCTGTTGCTTTGACTGCGCCCAGGACATTTTATATCGCTGAAACATCTCCAAAGTATGACCGGAAGTGGCATCATCGGCCATGGGAAAATGGCTCATGATACCGGCCAGGGTTATTCCGGGAAGTCTCTCAAAATGGGACAGGAACTCAGGCAGTTCCGAAGGCATAATCCCTAACCTGCCCATGCCGCAATCAATCTTCAGATGAACCGCCAGCTCTTTGCCATTTCTGACCGCAGCCTGCGAGAGCAAGGCCAAGGACTGATAATCAAAGATGACCGGAGTCAGGTCATAATCAAAAAAGAGCTGATGCTCAGAGGCCTGAAAACCAAGGACCACTAAGATCTGGCCGCAGATTCCGGCCCGTCGTAATTGCACCCCCTCATTGATCTCGGCCACCCCGAAGGCGTCACATCCGGCCTTGGCAAAATTGATCGCCGCTGGGATCATCCCGTGTCCATAGGCATCGGCCTTGACCATGGCCATGACCCGAACATTTTGGCCAAGCCGTTGCCGCAAGGTCCTGAAATTGGCTTGCAGGGCCTGCGCATCAATTGTGACCTGATTCCAGGATTTGGAAGATGAATGAGAAGAAGTCACTACTTTAACCGCAAGTCAGAAAGACGATGCCAGGCCAGCCAGGCGTGCCGGCTGGAAAAAAACAAGGCCCAGCCAATTGCTACATATAAACCACCCAAAAACTCTCGGGGTAAATCCGAAGATCGGAGCGCCATACCAGCACCCATCATAACCAGCACCAACAACCAGGTTTGCACCGAATAAACTGCGCCCAGACACGTTCCATCGGCCAGCTCCAGGATGCGATACACCCCCTTTTTAGCAGTGCGGTCAAGGACGAACAAGGACTTCAGCGTGCCAACAATGAGGGCCGGGACAATAATCCAGAGGGCCTTGACTGCTACCAGCCAGGAAGCCCCACGGATCATAAGGGTGCTTCCTATTAAACTCCATAAGGCAGCAGCAAGCAACAGATGAATCTGTCGGGGTACCCCGGGTTTGAATTTTGCCAGCGTCCGTCGTATCATCTGCAACCTGCGTCCTTATCTGCATCTTTGCCGGTACCCTTGAAACACGACAAGCCCATTCCCCGTAAAGAGGAATGGGCTTGTCTCAAACTGAGGCTGATGGAGATTACACTTCAGTTACAGTGATGGCACCCTCAGGGCAAACTTCAACACAGGTCTCACAACCAAGACACTCGTCAGGCTCGGCAGCAAAAGCCTTACCGTCACGCATCTCATATACCTGAGCAGGACAGGCGTTTACACATTCTTCATCACCAACACATTTGTCTAAATCGATTACGATATCCCAAGCCATAGTACACCTCCAAAAATAGAATTAAAAAACAAGTATCTTATACCTAAAACACCAAATGAATGACCCGATTTTTTCACCAACACGGTTTTTAATTCCGTGGTTGTTGCAATAATTCAGAGCCTGATTTTTGTCAAGAAAAAATCACCCCGGCATGGAATCTGTCAATGAAAACAAGCCGTCGTGATTACGACGGTAATTTTCTGCCGGTTGACATAGCAACTATCCCACACAGAGCTTTTCCACCCTTCTGCTCTCAACCATTGGACGATTTTGGACAATAAAAAAAGAAAGGTGCTTCAGCCAAAAACCGAAACCCCTTATTTTATTGGTGCTAGAGCAGGAACCAAAAGATTTTATGTTTGCCATATAATAACAATTAGTTACCAGATAGCAAAAAACATCAAATTCAGTTTGTACCCTGCTTTGTACCCGTTTTAGTTTGGTGCTATCAAGCCACACCCTTCAAAAACTTACAGGGCAATAAAATCTTTCCTAAGTTTTTTGTCTATCCTTTTTTCTTCGTAGCCATTTTTTCAGCGTTGGCTAATTGTTAATTTGGTCAATGGTAAATATTTACATGTGGGGCAAGAACTCGGGCCTGGAGCTGGAGCTTTGCCATCAGAACGACCGGGGCCAAGATCTCGATCGTCTTGCTGGAGATTTGCCATCAGAATGACCGGGTACAAGAAATCAGCCCTCTTACTGGAGCTTTGCCATCAGAATGACCATGTACAAGAACTCGGGCCGCTTGCTGGAGATTTGCCATCAGAAT
>DDWW01000038.1 GCA_002347085.1 Desulfobulbaceae bacterium UBA2276
CTGGCGCCGGCCGCACCAATACGATCCACCAGGGCCTTTTCGATATTCATGTGAATATCTTCCAGATCCTGACGGAAGGTAAAGGTGCCGGCCTCAATATCGGCCTCAATGGTCGTAAGCCCGGAGGTGATGGCGGCCAGCTCATCACTGGATAGCAGGCCATGGGAGGCCAGCATGGTGGCATGGGCCCGGCTGCCGGCAATGTCATATTTATACAGACGTGAATCGTAATGAATAGAGGCGGTAAAGGCCTCAACCGAGGCGGCTGTGGCCCCCTCAAAACGCCCACCCCAGAGTTTCTTTGATCCGTTTTTTTCGTGATTGCTCATAAACCGTTCTTTAAAACTGCTATCTTTTCTGCATGGCCTGAATCCGCAGACGCAGACCATTGAGACGGATAAACCCGCCGGCATCGGCCTGATTATAGACCTGATCTTCCTCAAAGGTGGCAAAACTCTCCTGGTATAATGATTGGTCGGATTTACGACCGACCGGGATACAATTACCCTTGTACAACTTCAGACGCACGGTGCCGTTCACCGTTTTCTGAGTGGCGTCCATGGTAGTCTGCAACAGTTCACGTTCAGGCGAGAACCAGAAGCCGTTATAGATCAGCTCGGCATAGCGCGCTATCAGAGAATCCCGGATTCGCATCACCTCCCGGTCCATGGTGATAGTCTCCAGATCCCGGTGCGCCGTGCGCAGGATAGTGCCACCAGGGGTCTCATAGACCCCATGGGATTTCATGCCCACAAAACGATTTTCCACCAGATCGAGACGGCCAATGCCATTGGCCCCTCCTAAGGCATTCAATTGCATAAACAGAGGTAAGGGCTCCATCTTCACCCCGTTGAGGGCCACTGGATCGCCGTTTGCAAACTCAATCTCCAGATAGGTGGCAATATCAGGTGCCTTCTCCGGGGAGACCGTCAGTTTAAACATTGCCGCATCCGGCTCATTCCATGGGTTTTCGAGGATACCGCCCTCAAAGCTGATATGGAGGAGATTTTCATCCGAGCTGTAGGGTTTTTCCTTGGTCACCGGCACCGGGATGTTATGCTCTTTGGCATACTCCACCAGTTTTTTCCGGGAATTGAGATCCCAGATGCGCCAGGGGGCGATAATGGTAAGTTTAGGATCAATACCCAGATAGGCCAGCTCAAAACGCACCTGATCGTTGCCCTTGCCGGTGGCGCCGTGGCTGACCGCGTCCGCCCCCTCGGCATGGGCAATACGCACCTGTTCTTTAGCAATAATCGGACGGGCCAGTGAGGTTCCCAGCAGATAGGAACCCTCATAGATGGCGTTGGAACGAAAGGCGGGAAAGATATAGTCTTCGACAAATTCCTTCTTCAGATCGGAGATAATGACTTTTTCGGCGCCAGTGGCCAGTCCTTTGGCGCGGACTGCGTCCCAGTCTTCTTCCTGACCCACATCGGCGGCATAAGCAATAATGGGGCACTGATATTCCTGTGCCAGCCACTTCAAGATTACCGAGGTGTCAAGTCCGCCGGAGTATGCCAGCACAATCTTCTTTACATTTGTCATCTTCATTCTCCGTCATCCGCCAATCAATTTTTCAAGAATCGCTTTATGCATGTGCATCTTGTTTTCCGCCTGATCAAAGGCCACGCACCGCTCTGATTCGAGCACTTTTGCCGTTATCTCTTCGCCGCGATGGGCAGGCAGACAATGCAGGATTATGGCATGCGCCGGGGCGCAGGCCAAAAGGGCATCGTTTATCTGGTAGCCGGCAAAGGCCGCCAGGCGGGTGTCTTCTTCTCCCTCCTGCCCCATGGAGGTCCAGACATCGACATTGATCACATCGGCCTCGGCCACGGCCTGTTCAGGACTGCGCACCAGGACAATAGGTTTCAGTCCATTGCGGCGACCCTGGCGGAGAATCTCAGGATCAGGGTCATAGCCCTCGGGACAGGCCAGGATCAGTTCAAAGCCAAGGAGCTCGGCCGCCTGGATCCAGGAATTGGCGACATTGTTGCCATCGCCCACCCAGGCAATCTTCAGGTTTTCAATGGGCCCTTTCTTTTCAATCACGGTCATCACATCACTGAGGACCTGACAGGGATGATGGCGATCGGTCAAGGCGTTGATCACCGGAACCGTTGAATATTGGGCAAGCTCGTCCACCACATCCTGGCCAAAGGTTCGCACCACCATGCCATCGACATAGCGGGCCATGACTCGGGCCATATCTTTCAGGGGCTCAGAGCGAGCGAGCTGGGTATCGCGGCCTGAAAGAAAGACCACCTGTCCGCCTAAGCCATACATGGCCGCTTCAAAAGAAACCCTGGTCCGGGTGGATGGTTTTTCGAAGATGAGGCCAATAGTCTTCCCGGCCAGATGAGAATGCGGCACTCCTGTCTGACGTTCTTTTTTGAGCTCCTGGGCCCTTTCAATAAAACTGCCCAGCTCTTCCTTGGTAAAATCCTGTAATGACCGCAGATGCCTTAACATGAGAACCTATCTCGGTGCCAGGCAGGAAAATTTTTCCTGCCAAATTTGCTCTACCCCCCAAGCCCAATGCTTATTGAGAGGCCGTGACGAAATAACATCCAAATTTTGTATGGATTCTTTCGTTATGGCCCCTTATGCCGTCTTCACCATTGTTAATGGTACAGTTTTGTATTTCCACGGCGTATCAGGGAAAAGATAATATCTACAAAAAAAAAAGATGATTTGCAAAGAATTTCCCACTTTCAGGGAATTCAGCCCTTAGATCTCTCCTAAAATCTCGGACAAGATCGTGATCATCTGGTCAATCTCCTCCTTGCTGACAATCAGCGGCGGCAGAAAGCGTAGGGCTACATTGCCGGCGAAATTGATCAGACAGCCCCGCTTAAACATCTCGGTGACGATGGCCCCGCCCTTTTCGACACCGGCCGCAGTCAATACTAGGCCCTGGATCAGCCCCATACCACGGGCCTCGGTGGCCATATTGGGATAACGGGCCGCTAAGGTCTGAAGCTGCTCGTGAAGATAGTCTCCCTTGGCCTGTACCGAGGCCAGAAAGCCATCTCCCAGCATTACTTTCATGGTCGCTACCGCCGCCGCCGTGGCCACCGGATTCCCGCCAAAGGTAGAGGCGTGGGCGCCCGGAGTAAAGGCCGCCGCGATCTTTTTTCTGGTCACCATGGCCCCAATGGGCAGACCATTGCCGAGGGCCTTGGCTAAGGTCATAATATCTGGGACTACTCCCATTTGCTCATAGGCAAACAGCGTGCCTGTTCGGCCCATACCGGTTTGGATCTCATCAAAAATAAGGAGCAGATTATATTTATCACAGAGGCGGCGCAGGCCTTGCAGATATTCTCGCTCAAGGGGACGGACTCCTCCCTCTCCTTGTAAAGGCTCACAGAGGATGGCGCAGGTCTGATCGGTGATCATGGATTCGAGGGCGACCAGATTGCCGAAAGGGGCATGGGCAAACCCCTCGGGCATGGGCTCAAAACCTTTTTGAAATTTGGCCTGACCAGTGGCGGCAACCGTGGCTAAGGTCCGGCCATGAAAGGAGCCGGCAAGTGAGATAATCTCGTAGCGATCTTCTTTTGCCCAGATCCGGGCCAGCTTGATGGCTGCCTCGTTGGCCTCGGCCCCGCTGTTGGCCAGAAAAACCCGGTCTCCAAAGGAGTTGGCGGTGATGAGCTCGGCCAGTTCGGTCTGCGGCTCGGTATAGTAGAGATTAGACACATGCACCAGAACGCCGGCCTGTTCGCAGATGGCAGCGGTTACGGCGGGATGGCAATGGCCCAGACCACAGACGGCAATGCCGGCCAGAAAATCCAGATACTTCTTGCCTTCCGCATCGGTCAGCCAACATCCAGACCCCTTGACCATGGCCGCTGGATAGCGGGTGTACGTTCCAATGATCACCTGTTCACTCCTTGCCGCTAACTCCTTATTGGTGCTGCTGGTAGAATTGGTATTCTCCATCATATAATCTCCGTCCCGACACCCTCATGGGTAAACATCTCCAGCAAAATAGCATGCTCTACCCGGCCATCAATAATATGGGCCTTGGTGACTCCCCGCGCCAATGCCTCGCCACAACAACGAACCTTGGGGATCATGCCGCCAACAATCGTTTCTTTATCGATCAAGGTCTCAATATCGGCCCGGAGCAGCGAATGGATTAGTGCCCCCTGTTTGTCCTTGACCCCCTCGACATCGGTGAGCAGGATCAGCTTGGCCGCCTTGAGTTCACTGGCGATCGCCCCGGCCACTAGATCGGCGTTGATATTAAAGGCCGCTCCATCCTCGCCCACACCCACCGGGGCAATAACCGGGATAAAGTCATCCCGTTCAAGAGTCCGTAGAATTTCGGCGTTGATGTGGGTCACCTGTCCAACCCGACCCAGATCAATGAGTTCGGGGGGGGCGTTTTCCAGGGTTGCGATAGTGCTTTTTTTGCTGACCTTGAGCTTTTTCGCGCACACCAGATCGCCATCCCGGCCGGAAAGCCCAACCGCCCGTCCCCCGCAATGATTGATATTGCCGACGATCTCTTTATTGACCTTGCCTACCAGCACCATCTCCACCACATCCATGACATCGCCGTCCGTGACCCGCATCCCTTGGACGTAGCTGGGTTTGATCTGCAGGCGATCCAGCAGGAGGTTGATCTGCGGCCCGCCTCCATGGACGATCACCGGATTGATGCCGATCTGCTTCATCAGGATCACATCTAGGGCAAACTGTTTCTTCAGATTTTCATCAACCATGGCATGGCCGCCATACTTGATTACCACTGTTTTGTGACGAAACTTCTGCATATAGGGTAAAGACTCGATGAGCACCTTGGCCCGTTCAATGCTTTCTTTCATTGTTGTCTATCCTTTCTTTGTGGTAACGGTTTGTGAATTCAGGGGGTCGTAAATGATCAAACGACATAAGTAACCGGCCAGACGCCACATACAGCAGTACAGATTGCTGTTTATTGAATGGGGCATAAGAGTCCGTAAATGAAAAGAGCAAGAAAAGCTTTGCTCTTTTCATAACGGTCTCTAAAATCCCCAGACTAAGGACTTCTCAATCCACCCTTCCAGACCTGATTCGTGTTTGACCTTGATCCATTCTTTGTTTTGTCCCTTTTTTGCAAAAACAACCCCGTAGTAAGCCTGACCAATGACGTTAAACTTAGGGCCAGGGCCACTGCGGATGTTAATTTTTTTATTTTTCCCTCTGTTTACTTTTACAATGACATGGGGCTCATTATTCAGGTCTGTACTCTGTATCCAGCCACCGTCATTTTCAAAGTCTTGCACCTTTATCCACTTACCTTTTTTGGAGATAACCTTAACCGGGAAGCCATTCCCGTACTCCCACTTCACACTCTCTTTATCACCGGGACCGGTACGCAGGGCTACATTCTCACTATTGGTGCTTCTCATCTCAGCCCAGGAGGATGTATGAAAGATGAGCAGGAGGACGCTTGCTATAAAAAGAGTACTTTTAATTTTAGCTAACATGGCTCGGTCTTCTGTACCTTTATTTTTTTAGGAGGCAGCGAAAGAGGTAATCCTGCGCATTGCAAGGATATGGCATCAAACTTACACGCCTCTGTCATACAGCGCATACAGAGAATGCATTCGGCGTTGTTGACATTTTTATTGAATTGAATATCCATCGGACATACCTGCAGGCAGACTCCACAATCGGTGCAATGCTGTTTGTTGAGATGAAGCTGCAAGAGGCTCATCCGGTTAAACATGCCGTAAAAGGCCCCTAAGGGACAGGTTGTTTTACAGAAAGGACGACTGGTAAAAATACTCCAGATCAGAAAGCAAAACATCCAAAAAAGTTTGTTATAAAAAAGATAGCCTAATGTTGCCCGCAGGTCTGGTTGGAGCAGGATCATGGGTATGCCCGCCTCGATCGTGCCTGCCGGACAGACAAACTTGCAGAACCACGGTTTCCCCATCCCCCATTGATCCGTCAAGAGAAGCGGAAAGAGGATGACAAAGAAAATGAGCATGAAGTACTTGATATATCGTAACGGTTGTGGGGTGGTGAATTTTTTCCCGGAAGGAATTTTGTAGAGAATCTCTTGTAAAAAACCAAAAGGACAGAGCCAGCCACAGGTCAATCTTCCGGTGAATGATGCTATTATGCCAAGCGTTCCGAAGACATATGATCCGAAATAATAATTACCCGTTTCAAGGGAGAAACGTATCCCTAACAACAATTGCTGAATGGCACCAATGGGGCAATAGGTGGTGGATGCCGGGCAGGAGTAGCAATTTAATCCGGGTGAACAGAGTGCTTTTAAGGGGCCTTGATAGATGTTTTTAGTCCATGGAAAAAGGAGATATCCATTGGAGAGCAAGGTAAAGACAAGTTGGATGAATTTTCTGACAGTTTCCATGTGATATTATACAAAACAGGGCTTTTTAGGCACTTTTACACTTATGGCAAGATGTGCGTCATCATTTCTTTTATCATTTTCCAGGGGGGCGGAAAACTCTGAGCCGTTGGCTATCAATAACATGACCATCTTGATGGCCGAAACGGTAAAAGAAGCTGTAACGAAACAGTTATGAGGAGATACGTTGTCTCCTTACTTGCGGCCTTAACCTATGCCGATACAATCTAAACAGATATTCCAGGCTTGTTCCATCACCCTCTGTGGTTCATTTGTGGAAATCCCGGCCATGAAAAGAAGGAGGAAAAAGACGAGCGGAATGAATCGAGAGGCTATCTTGATCTTTTTTTTAGTCATGGCTTGTCACTTTTGAGAAGATGATCTTTTACTAACAGATTGAATTTTATCGCCAATTCTTACTTTTTTGTCTCGTCGGTCATCGATTGTGATCTGGGTTACTACCCTGACAGCCCCTTCGATAAACGGGGTTTCGTAGAGTGAGGCTACTATTTTAAAAAGTTCTGCGGCCTCACCCTCTATCAATGTACCCATGTCGTTGAGGGCAAAGCTCGCTCCCATAGCGGTTAAGCGTTGTTGGATGGAGTGAATGTAGTCGCCAAGATTTGGGCTTGGGGTGCCGATGGGGATGATTGTCAGTTGTAATATCGCCATGATTAAAGCGTTGTTGGCGTAGAGACGATGAGATTGATGACCCTTTCCAGATCATCTAAGGAATAATAGTCGATTTCAATCTTGCCACGACTTCCATTCTGAGCAATGCTTACCTTTGAGTGCAAGGCGTTGGTGAGTTGATTGGTCAGACTTGTGCAGTAGGATGAGGGGATTTCGATGGACTGGGTTCCTTGATTGGCGGTTACAGGAGCCCCGCTCGTTCCCTTTTTTTTGCGAATACTGTTCTCGGTCTGTCGGACCGAGAGATTTTTGTGGATAATTTGATTGCGCAGATCTTGAAGTTCAGCAGGGTTGTCAACAATCCGCAAGAGAACCCGGGCGTGGCCTTCAGTGAGATTCCCTTGTTCCAGATCGTTTTTGATATAAGATGGAAGTTGTAGTAATCTCAATATGTTGGTTACGGTGGATCGTTTTTTTCCGACTCGTTGAGCAGCCTGTTCCTGAGTGTAGCTAAATTTTTCGATAAGCTTGTTGTAGGCCTCGGCCTCTTCAATAACATTCAGGTCTTTTCGTTGAATATTCTCAATAAGTGCCAGTTCTAACAGGGAGTCCTCGTTATCAACGGTACGGATGATAACCGGCACTTTTTTGAGTCCGGCCCTTTGCGATGCCCTGAGCCTTCGTTCCCCGGCAATGAGTTGATAAAATCCATCTTGTTGCGTGGTCACCACCAGGGGTTGGATAACCCCATGTTCTTCAATGGATAGTGTCAGTTCAGCCAGCCCTTCCTCTTCAAAGTAGCTTCGGGGTTGGTGTTTATTGGGAATGATTTTTTCAATATCACACTCAAAATATTTTTCGACTTCTTCCCGCCCAAAAAGAAGTCCGACTCCTTGGCCTAATCCGGTTTTTTTTACTGACATAATTATACCCTCTGTTGTTTAAGAAATTCACCGGCCAAGTTCATATAGGCCATGGCCCCACTTGAGCGGATGTCATACTCAATAATGGTTTGGCCATGACTTGGGCATTCACTGAGTCGTACATTTCTGGGGATTACCGTCTTGAAAACCTGCTTGCCAAAATGCTTTGCAACCTCATCTGCGACCTGATAGGTGAGCTTGTTGCGTTTGTCATACATGGTAAGCAAGAGGCCCTCAATAAAAAGATCTTTATTGAAGATTTTCTTGACTGACCTGATCGTTTTGACGAGCTGGGCCAGTCCCTCCATCGCATAGTATTCGCATTGCATGGGGATGAGCACTGAGTGGGCCGCTGTTAATCCATTCACGGTGAGCAAACCAAGCGATGGTGGGCAATCGATCAGGATGTAGTCAAAATTACCACTTACCGTTGCCAGCATTTTCTGTAAGTTGAATTCTCTCTTCTCCATGGAGATGAGCTCCATCTCTGTGGCCACAAGGTCTATATTCGAGGGGGCAATAGAAAGATTGACGACCTTGGTCTTGAGAATGATGTCGGTCAGGGGCACCCCGCCGGTATAACTGTGATAGAGGTGCTGTTCAAGCGATCCGATCTGTATCCCCAGGCCGCTTGAGGCGTTTCCCTGGGGGTCGGAATCAACGAGAAGTACTTTTTTTCTTTTTTTGGCCAAGGCTGCCGCCAAGTTTACCGCCGAGGTTGTTTTACCTACCCCTCCCTTTTGATTAGCAACTGCGATTATCTTGGCCCTGTTTTTTTGTTCCATTTTTGCTCCGAGATGATTGTAGAATCCCTTGTTATTTTGAGATGTTGCACAGGCCTTTAGGCGTTTTTTGGCAAAGGACAAGGCGATTTCAATGACAAGGACAGTGGCGTTTCGTAAGGGGCGACCCGGCAGAAGTAGTTTCTTTTCATTCGAGACTACCATGCTGTGGCTTATTTTTCCAGCATTTGCAGAGAGGGGTGGTGCGAATTTTAAAAAAGGTCAGGACCGTTCTTTTTTCCTTGGAAAAATCGTTGTTGAGATTGGGGAGATTCTGCGGGCGTTGAGTCTATTGGATTGGGTGGGCATGATTTATGTTATATGTATTAGCCCCTCGCTTTAGATCCAGCCAGCCCCCCGACAGGCTGCAGGCTTAAATGTCTAATCAGTCTGTAGCCTGTGCTGAATATCTTCTCGTCAAAGACACGGCACTGTTTTGTCGGAACTCTTAGGGCTTGGCCTGACAGATTATGGCTGATACCTGTGGACTTAATGTTTCACGTGAAACAAATACCGAAGGGGTGTGTCGAGTGCATCAGCGTGCCGAAATTAAAGAAGACGGCCGATGCGCGGGAAATTTAAAGGGAGAGGTGTGGCCGCTTGTCTGGTTGGAATGATATTCTTTCCGGCGGTAACACGTCGGTTGTTAGAAACTGATCCAGTTCGTCCTGGTTGTAAAAGGCCTGTTCGAAAAAAAGACCTTGGGCTGGGGCAGTATGTTCTTTGAGGGTAGCCGGAGCTTGAAGTAACTGGTGGATATCCGCCAAGCTAAGCTGTCCTTTTCCTACTGCTGTCAAGACCCCAACGATCCGGCGGACCATTTTCCAGAGAAAGTGCGAGCCAACAATTCTGACCAGTATCAAGTCGCCAGTAGCCACTACTTGACATTGATGAATCATGACCAAGGGGGACTTTTTCTTTATCACCTGCCGGTCGGTAAAGGAGGTAAAGTCGTGCATGCCCACCAAGGCAGAGGCCGCTTCTTGCATGCGGTCTCTATCCAGCGGTTCCAAAACCGTCCAAACATGGCCACAATGAAGGGCCATCTTGTTTCTGGCGATCTGATAGCAATAACTCCGGCCAATACAGTTATGGCGGGCATGGAAACGGGCTCCGGCCCGTTGACAGTCAAGAAGGGCAATGTCGGGAGGCAGTAATTTGTTGAGCTTCAGCATGATCTCCTGGGGCCGTAAGTCGGTCAGGGCCTCCAGATGGGCGATAAAGTGAAGTCCATGCACGCCGGCATCGGTGCGCCCACTGCCCTGTACGTCCACCTGCTCGCCAAAAAGGTCAGTGGCCGCCTTGAGCAGAGTGCCCTGAATTGTTTTGGCGTCATCCTGTTTTTGCCATCCGCTGTAGCGACTGCCGTCAAATTCCAGCACCAGTTTGAATCGTTTTGAGTGTTTTTGAGGTGCGTCCATCTTGATTATTTCCTTTGTCTTGTATGTCATTTCTTGGTTTATCTGTAGTTTTAGCCTGTATCGGTCTTTCGTTGTTGAGCTTTTTATACCTATAGACTTGTACTTTTATGCTTGCAACAAGGTTCGTTCGCCGTTGGCGTGTCGCAAACGATGAGCCAGGGTGCGGGAGATGGCAGAGATCAGGATAAATGCCAGCCGTTTATGTTCGTCAGCTAATTGATTAAACTGCTCTATGGTCAGCATATAGAGATCGATGTCGGTATAAGCAAGGGCCGTATCGCTACGGGGACGGCCATCGAGAAAGGCCAGGCCTCCAAAAAAATCGCCTCGGCCCATGGTGGCGACGTGATGCAATTGTCTGCTGCCTCCGATTGGTGCCAGGATTCTGATTTCACCCCGCCGGATGAGATAAATTTCATGCCCCTGGTCACCAAGAGAATAAATGGTTTCACCAGCCTTGAAGGTTCGCTGTTCCAGGCGTTCTCCCAAATCGGCTAAAGTTTCATCCTTACGCCCCTGGAAGAGTTCCATCTCCTGTAATTGCAAGGGGAGTTCCTCGTCAATTGGTACGATAGCTTCCCCGATCAGGCGCTCCTCCACCCATTCAATGGCGTCCTCCAATATTGGAAAAAGCTGTACGGTTTTACTTGCCCCGATAAGCCCTGTCTGTTCAAAAAACTCATGTAAATTCCGACCATTAGGGAGTTTTTCCTTTACGTTGCTTAGCAATAAAAAGGCGCCACGCTCGGCCAACACATCTCGAACCTGGATGAGCATGTGTACTGCCGTGATATCCACCGACTGCACAAAGCGCAGGTCGAGAATGACATATTCACGGTTTTTTATCTCGGTCTCAAGGGTAGAATAGAGCTCGTAGGTGGTGCCAAAAAAAAGACTGCCTTGCAATTCAAAGATAATCGCCTTT
>DDWW01000049.1 GCA_002347085.1 Desulfobulbaceae bacterium UBA2276
TCTGGACGTTGCATAAGAGGCCGTAGGCAACACAAGCAAGAAAAAGACCTTGCTTGTGTTACAACGGCCTCTAAATCTCGGTGACGGTGCAGGCCCCATTGGGACAGACCTCGACGCAGGTTTCGCAGCCGATGCATTCATCGGCGTTCACGGGTTCCGCCTTGCCGTTAATCAGTTCATAGACGGCGGATGGACAGGCGCTGATACATTCTTCACTTCCCTGGCACTTATCTTTATCGACAATGACTTCCCACATGGTAGCGCTCCTTTGGTGAATTTTTTAACGGATTTGCAAACTGATTTTTCTTACCTTTGCATAATAAAACCGAGAAGGCAATGAACATCTGAAGATCAGGAATGAGTGCTGGTCTTTTCACCTTGTTTTTTAGTGCCTTACAGATTAGTTTCTAATTTCTTTGTAAGAAAATAAGCCGTTGTCAACAAACAACATGGCCAATTGATAGCTGGAAACGGCATAAGAATCCGTAAATCAAATGAGCAGAAAACAGCCTTGCTCGTTTGATAACGGCTTCTAATCCGCGAAAGGCGCTTATCCCGTTTATCAGGGTTAGGCTGGTTTTTGCTATGAAACGAATATCATGAATTATCAAACTCTTCAACAGCATGCCGGTCGTCTGAATGGTTGGCTTGTGGCCTTGATGGCCTTGGCCCTCCCGCTTTCCACCTCGGCCCTGTCGATCCTTGCCATCTTGATTTTAGTAGTTTGGCTCGTGGAGGGAGGCTATCGGCAAAAGTTGCGGACGATTATTGCCAATCCCGTAGCCGTGGCGGTGCTGTTGTATCTGGCCCTGTTCGGCATCGGCCTGTTGTGGACATCTGAGCTGGCCAGCGGGCTTGATGTCCTGAAAAAATATTGGAAGATCATGTTGTTGCCTGTTTTTTTGACAGCTTTGCGCTGGGAGTTGCGACGGGTATATGTTGGCTTTTTTCTGGCAGGGATGACCATTGCCATGACCATGACCTACCTGGCCTGGTTCGGTCTTCTGCACTATTCTGACGTCACCACCACCCATCTTACTCGCGGCACCTTTCATGTCATCTACAATCCTTTGTTGGCCTTTGCCATATATCTGTTGTTGCATGAACTGGTGTGGGGGAAAGTACGGGCAATAGTGCGCTGGCCCTTGGTCGGGTTGGCCTGCCTGATGATTTTCAATATGTTTATCACCGAAGGGCGAGCTGGGCAGATGGTATTTTTTGTCCTGATGGGACTCTTTTGCCTGCAAAATTTCAGGAAAAATATCCTGCAAGGGGTGCTGATTCTTGTATTTTGCCTGCCGGCGATTTTTGCGGTTGGCTATCAGTTCAGCCCCATCTTTCATGAGCGGGTGGAGCGGGCATATTCGGAGATAGTGCACTGCAAGAGCAAGCCCAATACCTCGGTGGGCTTACGTCTTCTCTTCTGGCAGAATTCCTGGGAGATTATAAAAAAGGATCCGTGGCTGGGGGTGGGAACGGGTGATTTTCAGTCGGCCTATGTTGAGATCAACAAGCAACAATCCCCACGGATGGAGGCGACGGATAATCCCCATAACCAGTATATTTTTGTTCTCTGTCAACTGGGGCTGCTGGGGCTGCTGGGTTTGCTGGGGATCTTTGGGACCCAGATTCGTCAGGCCATGCTGCAACGAGATGGCTGGGAGCGGGTTCGCCTGGCCTTTCCCCTGTTTTTCCTGACGATTATGTTGACCGAGTCCTATCTGATTATCTCAGGGACCGGCTTTCTTTTCTCCCTGTTCAGCGCCGTGCTGTATGCGCGAAAGGTCTCTCCAGGCTTGGTTGCAGAACCATCCGAAGCTTGACAATCGGTCCTCACCTGCTCGTCAGGCGTAGTTCAGTTCCACCCACTGCCGATAGCTGCCATCCATTACCGCCCGCCACCACCCCTCATTATTTAGATACCAGTCTAAGGTCTTGCGAATCCCGGTCTCAAAGGATTCCTGCGGGATATATCCCAGCTCCCCGGTAATTTTAGCGGCATTGATGGCGTAGCGTCGATCATGGCCCAGCCTGTCTTTGACGTGGGTGATCAGCCCTTCCGCCTTGGAGCCGGAGCTTTGCGGGGCCAGGGGGAATCTTTTTTTCATTGCTTCATGGCCTTCGCACTGTTCCGCAAATTTCTCATCCACGAGACGACAGATCAAGCGGACGATCTCGATGTTGGTCCACTCATTATTGCCCCCGATATTATAGGTCTCACCCACCTTGCCCTGGTGAATCACCAGATCAATGCCTCGGTTATGATCATCGACATAGAGCCAGTCGCGGATCTGCAGGCCATCGCCATAAATGGGCAAGGGGCGGCCATCGAGGATATTGGAGATGATCAAGGGGATAAGTTTTTCCGGAAACTGGTAGGGGCCATAATTATTGGAACAATTACTGGTTGTTACCTGGAGGCCATAGGTCTCGTGATAGGCCCGTACCAGATGATCGGACGAGGCCTTGGAGGCGGCGTAGGGGGAATTGGGGGCGTACTGGTTGGTCTCGCTGAAGGGTGGTTCCTCCGCCCGCAGCGTGCCATAGACCTCATCGGTGGAGACATGATGAAATCGGTGGGGCCGGGGTGTCTGGTGGCCATCCAGCCAGACTGCCTTGGCCGCCTTGAGCAGGACATGGGTGCCGATCACGTTGGTATCGATAAACTCGTCCGGGCCATGGATCGAGCGATCGACATGGGATTCGGCGGCAAAATGAACCAGGGTGTCAATCTGTTCTTCCCGCAGGACGCCAAGCACCAGCTCGTAATCCCGGATATCGCCATGGACAAAGCGAAAGTTCTTCTGATGCTGGACAGCAAGCAGATTGGCGCGGTTGCCGGCATAGGTCAGGGCGTCAAGGACGACAACCCGGCCAGCCGGGTGATTCTGCAGCCAGGAGTGGACGAAATTGG
>DDWW01000055.1 GCA_002347085.1 Desulfobulbaceae bacterium UBA2276
CAGAACCGGCATTGGCCTCGGTCAGACCAAAGGCCGCAAGTTTCTTGCCGGCAGCCACCTCCGGGAGATATTTTTCACGCATCTCTTGCGAGCCGGCAATAAGGATAGGATAAATGCCCAGGGCGCTTGCAGCAAAGGCAGTGCTGATACCAATACAGCCCCGTCCTAATTGCTCCAGGGCGAGGACGATATCAAGACATCCACCGCCAAAGCCACCATACTCTTCAGGGATAGGAATCCCAAAGAGATCGGCCCGCGCCATCTCATTCAAGATTGCCCGCGGAAATTCATCTTTTTCATCAAGTTCCGCCCGATGGGGAATAATCCGCTCATCAGTTATCTGACGGGCCGTCTCCACAATCATCTCTTGTTCTTCAGATAAAAAATAGTCCAATCCGGTTCTCCCTGTTAAAATCCATTAAAGACAGGTAGTTACCACCTGATCAAAGCCGCACCCCAGGTAAAACCACCGCCAAAGGAACAAAGTAAAACAATATCACCAGGTTGTATCATCGAGGCCCGATTAGCCTCATCAAGGGCAATCGGGATAGAGGCAGCCGAGGTATTACCATATTTTTGGACATTGATAAAAACTTTTTCGGCACCAATCCCCAACCGTTCGACTAAGTTATTCAAGATTCGAATATTAGCCTGATGGGGAATGACCAATTTAACGGCCTCAAGCCCGACCTGCTCTTGCTCGAGCAGTACCAGAATGGCCTCTCTCATGGCCTTGACCGCATATTTAAAGACCTCGCGGCCCTCCATCACGATATGGGCGCCTGGACTTGCAGACTGCAACAGTGCAGGGTTACAACTGGGAGCAGTATGCATATGGAGCAGGCTCCAGAGATTGCCGTCAGAAAACAACCTGGCCCCGATCACTCCACGATCCCCATCGACATGCCCGAGGACAACGGCTCCCGCCCCATCACCAAAGAGGATACAGGTATTTCGATCTTCCCAGTTGGTGCGCGAAGAAAGGGCCTCGGCCCCGATCACCAGGATCTTCTTGCTCGGATCAGCCAGGATATACTTATCCGCCAGATCAAGGGCATAGACAAATCCGGAACAGGCCGCATTGATATCAAAGGCAAAGGCCCGACTGGCACCCAACTCTTTCTGGACAAAACAGGCACAGGAAGGCATCAGCATATGCGAAGAAATAGTCGCTACGACAATCAGATCAATCTCAGCGGCTGAAATATTGGCCATCAGCAGGGCCTGCGCCGCCGCCCGGGCCGCCAGCAGGTAGGTTTCATCACCCTGCCCACCAATGCGACGGGTATTGATTCCGGTGCGGGTGCGTATCCACTCGTCATTGGTATCAACGATCCGGGCCAAATCATGATTGCTCACCACCCGCTCCGGCAAATAGGCCCCGGTGCCAAGGATCGCTGTGCCCATCAGACCAATGCCTCTTCGTCCTGAACGCTTTCGGCAAGACCGATGGCTATTTTTTCAGTAACTTGCTTTTCCACCATCTTGGCAGCTTCCAGGATTGCATTCTTGATTGCCTCGGCACTGGACTTCCCATGACAGATAATGCCAACGCCATTGATCCCCAAAAGAGGGGCTCCACCATATTCAGCGTAATCCACCCGCTTGGCAAAGGCACGGAAGGCGGGACGGGCAAGCAGGTAACCGATCTTGGCCAGAGTTGACTTCATGATTTCATCCTTTAACATCTGCATGGCGGCGCCAGCCAACCCCTCGCTGAGCTTCAGGCAGATATTGCCGACAAATCCATCACAGACGATCACATCCACATTGCCTTGAAAGACATCACGCCCCTCCACATTGCCCACAAAATTCAGGGAGCTAGCGGCGAGTCGAAGATAAGTCTCCTTGACTAAGGTATTCCCTTTGCCGACCTCTTCGCCAATGCTGAGGATACCAATGCGGGGACGTTCTATATCGAATATATGGGAAAAGGCCGAGGCCATAACCGCGAATTGAAACAGATGCTGAGGACGACAATCAACATTGGCCCCCACATCCATCATCACGACCGGCTTCTTCAAGGTAGGAAAGATACTGGCAATCCCAGGCCGGGAGACATGCTCCATCCGACCCAGCTTACGCACGGCGGCGGCCATCGTCGCCCCGGAATTACCGGCACTGACTGCGGCATCCGCCTGCCCTTGTCGCACCAGATCAAAGGCAACCAGAACCGAGGCGTCTTTCTTCTTACGAATGGCATCCACAGGTGATTCATCCATCTCCACCACCTCGGAGGCATGGACGATATGGACACGCGACAACCCGGGATCACCTGGCCGCAAGCGGTCAAGGTGGGCCTGCAGAACCTGCTGATTACCAACCAAGGTAACTTGCAGGCCAGTTTTTTTTACCGCAAGCATTGCCCCGTCAATCAGTTCCTCAGGGCCATGGTCACCGCCCATGGCATCCAGGGCAATCTGCACGACTATGCCCCTATTCTATGCCGACATCAAGACTGACAACAGTACGGCCCTTGTATTTGCCACAACTGGGACACAGACGATGAGGTTGCTTGGGCGCACCGCACTCGGCGCAGGTGGATATACCAGGTGCACTCAGGGCGTCATGCGACCTTCTTTTACGGGTACGAGAGTGAGAATGTCGTCTTTTGGGTAATGCCATAATATCCTCCAATAAAAAAACAGGACCTGTTTTTCAGGGTAAATTGAGATAAATTTATATTTATCTTATATATCAACAAGCAACCATCTGACCTACCGCATACAACCGGCACACGCCAAGGTTACTCACGTAGGGAACAGCAAACATCTTTGCATTCATACCGCATTCATGGGCCTAACCCCGACAAACGGGGACAAGCTCCTTTCGCAGATTATTTTCTTGCCAAGAAAACAATCTGTAAGGCACTAAAAAATACACCCAAGTGGATACACACAAAAAAATATGAAAATAAACAATTTTCTCGGAAATGGCCAGAAAAAAAACATCCTCGAATACATTATAGCTTTTTTACCCTCTCCGCCAACAGTGCCCGATTATTCCAGAGTACTGTTTCTTTCTTCGAGCAGTTTGACCAGCCCCTCAAACTTGTCCCGACGGAGAATAGATTTGAACTGTTCCATATAATTACGAACCAGACTCACACCTTCGATATTGATATCATACACCATCCACCGCTCTTCTTTTTTGAGCATGATATAATCCACCGGAATATCCTGGCCATTATTTTCAATCTGGGTCGAGACAATAGCCCGGTCGTCTTTCAGCCGTTCCTCCAGATACTTGATTTCCTGACCAGAATACCCCTCAAACTTGCCGATATAGGCATTTTCAAGAAGCTTGGTAAAAAGCGCCTGAAAATGGTCCTGCTTCTCTGGCGGCAAAGTCTTCCATTCCTTACCGATCACTCGCTGGGACATCTCCCGAAAATCAAAGCCCTTGACCACATGCCCCATAATCTTCGCCCGTCGTTCCACTTTATGTTCGTCGCCCTTCAAGGACGGATCAACCAAGATATCAATGAGAACTTTCAATGTGGGTTTTAACTGCTCAGTGGGCCCAGAAATCGCAAAGGCAGGAGAATCAAACGAGGCTAAGCACACAAACAGGAGAAACAACATATATATACTTTTTACAATCTTCATCTTTTTCAAATCCTCAAATACTGTTTCAGGGGCTGTCAAGAGACGCCCCTTACATTTTCATCTCTTTCTTTGCGGCCCTTTATGCCGTTACGATGCTACCATGTAGCATGCAGTTGTTTTCTTACAAAGGCCTACCACAAAACTTCATCATAAATCATTGATGATCTTATTTTTATTTTTCCGATCCAGCACCTTGTTCCGTCGATACTCCAGATACACCTGCCGCATGGAGATATAAGGATCCAGAGAGAATTTTTTCATATCTTCATAAAGATCGGGATGCAACGACAAGAGGTTTACCTTATCAGCCGTATAATAACCTGTTCCTTCCAGATACCCAGCGCAGACATAAGTGGCCGGATGCGTTGCCATATCACCAGCAAAACCAACAGAGTCTCGAAGCGTCAAGGGCCCGATAATAGGCAGATAAAGATACGCCCCCTCACCTACTCCCCAGACCCCCAAGGTCTGTCCGAAATCTTCCAACTGGGGCTCAAGCCCAAATGAGCGCAAGGCAGGATCACCAAGACCCAAGACCCCCGCAGTGGAATTAATCAGAAATCGTGAAAGATCAATCCCCGCCCCGGCAAACTTCCCCTGAAGAAGATTATTCACTACATGGACCGGAGCGGCAATATTGTCAAAAAAATTACCAAAACACTGACGGAAATCAAGAGGAACCACCGCTGAATAGGCCCTGTTGACAGGTTTTAAGACCCAAAAATAGAGTTTATCGTTTACCTCAAAAAAAACCCGGTTAATCGACTCCAAGGGATCAGAGGTCTCTTCTTGATCAAAGAACTCGTCAAGGTCTTCTTGGTTCGTATCAATCGACAAGCCGACATTTCCTTCCGCCTCATTGGCCTGTGCAGCCCACCCTGGAGCACCTATGCATGTCAAGAGCGCCAGAGACAAGAAAAAAGTGATATTTTTTTTTGGCATCATCATATACTGGCTCCTGATAAAATCATTTTGTACCAATCTGCCCAAAACATTGGGCCAGACTCTCCGGGGTATCAAACTGTAAGGCCTGATAGGCATAGCCGGCAGGGGTAATCTTACGGATCATCCCTTTCAGCACGGCCTTGG
>DDWW01000050.1 GCA_002347085.1 Desulfobulbaceae bacterium UBA2276
CATTTTCACCAAAGAATTCATCCACCTCCCAGACAAATCCCTGATACGGAATCCTGTGCCGCTTCTTTTCTATGATCGGCTGGTCACAGAGTTCTGCCAGCATGACCCTGGCATCTTCTACCGGAATCAGATACTCAAACTCCAGGCGGCTGATCCCGCTGCTTGCCCCCTTAATGGTCAAGAAGGCCTTGTCGCCTGCAATCCGTACCCGAACCGTTCGCTCTTGCTGAGAAAGAAGATACCCCTGGCGATACCAGATTCCCTCGGCCAGGTTACGCCACTCATCACCTGTCAGTAAAAATTTTCGTTCAATCTCAATTCCCATATTCCTTTTTTCCTTAACTCTAGAAAGATTCCATCAACAGATCAACCCTGTTTCAGTCGCAACCGTGTCGCCCTTTTCCTGCGCCAGCCGCCCCTTGATCCAGCCGGTTCGGATAAAGTATTGCTGACCACAATCCCGCCACTGGTCACAGGTATCCTCAATGGCCTTTACAGGATAGACGGCCAGCCCCTTGACTACCTTGCAGACCCCCGTGGTCGTATCTTGCAGGCTGAAATTTCGACAACTGAGACAAATTCTTTGTTGCTGACGCATTGTTTTTTTCCTCTTGCGTAAATGATGATCAAACAAAAAAATAAGGGTCAGAAAAATGCATCAAATTTACCGATCATTCTGAAATAACGAGCTAAAATCAAGGCTTCTCTTTTGCCGGCTGTACTCTTCGACCGCAAACATATCCACCACGCACTCATGGTGCCCATAGCGGCGCAGATACCTGAGAAAAACCTGCGCTGAATCCTTGGCGATCACCGGATCACACTCCTGATAACGATTATAGATAATCCCCAAGACATGCAAACCCCGATTACGGGCCAGTTCCAGGGCAGCCAAGGTATGATTGATCGACCCCAGACGAGGGGAGCTCACCACAATCAGAGGATACCCCTCCTGCTCCAGATAATCGAGAAAGGTAAGTTCTTGAGTCAAGGGGACATGCAGGCCGCCGGCCCCTTCCAGCAATACCAACTCATACTGAGCGGCCAAAGATCGAGTTGCCTGACGGAGAACCGCCTGATCAATTTCCCGCCCGGCAAGGGAGGCCGCAAGATGCGGAGAACAGGGTTTGGCAAAGACATACGGACAGGTCAGACCTTGGAGATCAACAGGCTGAAGCTCTTGGCCCATAAGGTGTCGATGGACCAGAAGATCCTCGGCCAGACCAGTGCAACCTGTCTGCACCAGTTTTTGGGTAATGACCTTTTTCCCCTGCCCCAGAAGATAGCGGCCCAGAAGTCCGGTGGCCACACTCTTGCCGATATTGGTATCAATACCGGTAATCGCGACAACCGAGAGATCAGATCTCATTTTGCCTCATCAATACTCATAAGCGGCCGGACTTGTTCACAATAAAATTCATAAAATCTGGCCTTGATCGCATCTCGAACCTGATAGAATTTTTCCATAACATGCTGTGGAGAGCCCTGTTCCTGAGAGGGATCGTCAAAACCAAAGTGCAGACGAGATTGCACCTTGCCCAGAAAAACCGGGCAGGATTCATGAGCCCCCCCGCAGACGGTGATCACAAAATCCCACGCCTCTCCCAGATACTGGCTGACATGGGCGGGAACATGATGGCTGATGTCAATCCCGGCCTCTTGCATCACCGCAACCGCCTGTCCATTGACCCGCTCCGCCGGTTCGGTGCCCGCCGAAAAGACCTGGAGCTTGTGGTCAAAGGATTGTAAAAAGCCGTGCGCCATCTGGCTGCGGCAACTATTGCCAGTGCATAAAATCAATATCTTCATGGGTGAATCACTCTTCAAGGTGCCTTGGCCGGACATGAGAGCCATGATAATTCTATTTTACAATCAAGATGACACAAACTTTTCTTGTTCTTATTGGGATTGGTTCGTAAATAAGTGCCAACTTGCAAGCTAAGCCGTCGTTCAAAAATAACTCATACTTTTTTAGCTCCAAGAACGGCATAAGGGGCCGTAATGAAATGGAAAAAGGTATAGGTTATTTCTTAACGGCCCCTAAAAGAAAAAATCAGGCCGCTGCTCTCCGATCAACCCGCTTGGTCTCAGCGCTGACACCGACCTTGCCGTAATTACTGGCCCCACATTCATTCTTGCCCAGATCCATGACATCGGCCTCCTCCTGGCTCACTTGAAGAAAACCTATATTGACCTTGCGAATCTCCCCATAAACAGCGGGCTGCGGACGCATATTGGCCTCAATGAACTCGGCAAATTTCTTTTCGTTGGCCATACGGAAGGCAACCACATGCTTCCTTAAATGCCCCAATGATTCCATGAAGATATACGTGTCATTGGCCTCATCCCAAGAGGTATAGTGCCCGGGAAGCACCTGGATATGATCAGGCAGATCACGCAAGCGCAGCATAAGGGTCAGATACAGCTCCCGCGCCCATTCGGCCCAGCGCCCGCCCAGATCAGGCCGGCCGGCGGTATTGATAAAGACGGTATCCCCGCTGAGCAGATATTTATTATCAATCAGATAACAGGTGCTGCCCATGGTATGCCCCGGCGTATGCAGTGCCTTGACCTCCGGCCCTTTTTTGGCAAAGGTACAAATCTCGCCGTCAGCAATCGGCTCATAGGGAAAGGTCGCACCGGTAAAATCAAGCTTACTGGCCCTGACCTTACAGCCTTTTTCCAGGGCTAACTGCGGACTGCCGGAGATATAATCGGCCTGCCGATGGGTCTCAAAAGAACGGATGATCTTGCTTCCATGCTGCTTGGCCATCCCCTTATAGACCTCAATATTACGGGAAGGATCAAAGACCATGGCCTCCTCTTTGAAAATCAGCAGATAACTGCAGGAGGCCTTGCCTGGTCGGACAAACTGATACAATACATATTTATCATCGTCACTGCTGACTTTTTTTGGCGCCAGGGCATTGCCCCAGCTCACAATCCCCTGTTGCAGATAGCCGACATCGGTAAACCCATGCTCGCAAAGGAGATCGGCCACATATTTTGCCGACCCCTCCTTGGCACAGACGATCCGTATTTTTTGGTCTTTTGGAACCAGATCAATGCTGCCCTGGGCATCTTCCATGAAATTGAAGTAGGGAATATTGATGTACGGGAAAAAAGTCGGGCCCTCGACGTTAAAGTTGGTGAAATCATTGGCATTACGGACATCAAGGAGGACGAAATCAGGACGACCGCTCAACCAGTCAAAAAGCTCATTGGCGGTGTACAAAAACGGGGTGGCATCTTTCATGCTGTGCTCCAGAATAGAGGATAATCTTACACGTTCGGGCAAAGGAATCATGGACAATAAACCTTAAAAACAGATACTCACTCAACCCTTATTCCGCAATTTTTTTTTCACTTAGGGCCTCGGCAATAATAAATTGTTCAGTATTGCGCCGGATTTTCGGTCATATTCGAGGAATGGAAAGAGGCGCATAGCAGGGCTATGTAACTCTTTCCGTGACGAAGAAGACGCAGGCCATGGATGGCCCAGTGTCGCTCGCTCCACGGATGGACAAAGAGCGACTGACTGAAAAGACAAGCAAGGCTGGATAATTTATTCTTGCCGAGGCCCTTGCTTGGACTTTAGCCCAAAATTATCACCCCATCCTCTTTTCTCCTTGACGGCCGTCTGAAAACAGAATAAACAGGCGGAATGAACATTCACTCCATAGAAACAACGGCCATACTCACAGACTCCGGCAATAAACGGGTGCACATCATTGATGCCACCATCAAACTCATTTCCGAGTATGGCTTCCATGGCACGCCCATTTCCATGATTGCCCAGGAGGCCGGGGTAGGCGCAGGCACCATCTATCGATATTTCAAGGACAAAGACACTCTGGTGCTTGAAATCTTCAAACAGGTGAACGGGGACTTCAAAAAAACCCTGCTCCACGAATATGACGCCGATCAACCCATACGCGACCGTTTTCTCCACCTGTGTCGCGGTATTTTTCAGTATGGAATGAAAAATCCTTACGAGTTCAAATTCATAGAACAATTCTATAATTCGCCCTACGGCACCACCCTGCGCCGGGACAATATATTCTGCAATTGCGGCGATACCGGTCAGGATCTGCCGCTGGAACAGGTATTTGCAGCAGGTCAAGCCCAACAGCTCATCAAGGAGTTGCCGCTGGCGGCACTCATCGCCCTTGCTATCGGCCCCATTGTCTTTCTGGTCAAGGACAGTATTGCCGGTCTGATCCAATTAGACGAAGCCACCGTCAACGCCACCCTGGCCGCCTGCTGGGATGCGGTATGTCAGATGCCGGCTAACAAGTAAGTAACATGGCACAGAAAATTCTCATTCCAAATTGTATGCAAGCCGGCACCTTCGTCGGCTGCACTGCGCGCCTCCTCGCCGTACTCCCCGTACTGCTGCGTCGCCGCTCGTTTGCCTTCTCGATGTCAACTTGCATGCTTTTTGGAATTATTCACTTTTCATCTTCAGCAAAAAAACAACCATGACAAAACGCATCCTTCTCACCCTTTTTGGTCTGATTCTTGTCGGTGGTGCCATCGCCGGCATCAAGGTCTTGCAGATTCGACACATGATCGCCCTCGGCAGCAAGATGGTTCCCCCCGCTGAGATCATCTCCACAGTGCCGGTCCAACTCCAATCATGGGAGTCTGTGCTCACGGCGGTCGCCTCCCTCGATGCCGTCCAGGGAGTGACCGTGGCCGCCGAACAGCCGGGCAAGGTAGTGGCTATCACCTTCACCCCCGGAGATTTTGTTGAAAAAGGTACCCTGTTGGCCCGATTAGATACCGCTGCCGAAGAGGCCCAGTTGCGGGCCATTGAAAGCAGCCGCAATCTGGCTCAAACCAATCTGCGCCGTCTGGCTGAGCTTGCCGACAAGGGGCTGATTTCCCGAGCTGAGTTTGACACTGCCGAGGCCACTTTCCAGGAGGCCAAGGCCCAGAGTGAAAATATTCAGGCCGTGATCAGCAAGAAAAACATCCGTGCCCCCTTTTCCGGTCGTTTAGGCATTCGCCAGATCAATGAGGGCCAGATTTTAAAAGAAGGACAGGATATTGTCTCCCTCCAGGCCCTTGATCCTATTTTTGTCAACTTCATGCTCCCCCAGCAGGAGCTGGGCCGGATCACCACCGGCATGACGGTTCGCCTGAGCGGGAATGGCAGCGGCGACACGGTCAACAGCAAACACCTTACCGGGACGATTACGACTATTGCTCCCGAAGTCGATGCTACCACCCGTAATGTCCGGGTTCAGGCGACAGTGGCCAACAAGGACGAGACCCTGCGCCCGGGGATGTTTGTCAACGCCGCCATAGTCCTGCCGGAGCAGGCCAAGGTGCTCATTATCCCCGGCACTGCTGTTCTTTACGCCCCTTACAGCGATTCGGTCTTTGTGGTGGAAGAAAAGAAGGATGAGAAAAGCGGGAAAGAGAGCAAGGTGTTGCGTCAGCAATTCGTCCGTCTCGGTGAAAAACGCGGCGATTTCGTGGCCGTACTCTCGGGTCTGCAAGAGAATGAAACCGTGGCCAGCGTCGGGGTCTTCAAGCTGCGCAACGGTCAGGAGGTGGTGATTGATAACAGTCAGGCGCCGAAATTTTCGATAGACCCCAAACCGGAAAATAATTGAGCAAGGCAGGTTGAAGGCTGATGGCTGAAGACACCCGACGGTGCAGACATTGCTCCCCCTACTTCAGCCACCCGGTCGCCAGCGGGGGCTGGCTCCTACGAATGTGTCGATATTATTGATTTTCTTATAGGAGCCAGCCCCCGCTGGCGACCGAGCAGAACCTTCATGCTTCGTTGTTCCCGTTTACGGTAATGGATATTCTCAACAACCTCATTTTACTTCGTGTTCTGCCATGAACTTCACTGATATCTTTATCCGCCGTCCAGTCCTGGCCATGGTGGTCAGCCTGGTCATCATCATTGCCGGACTTCAGGCCATCAAGTCCGTCAATGTCCGCCAATACCCGCGCAGTGAAAATTCCACGGTCACCGTCACCACCGCCTATGTCGGGGCCAGCGCCGAACTGGTGCGGGGATTTATCACCACCCCGCTGGAGCGGGCCATTGCCGCTGCCGACGGCATTGATTATCTCCAGTCCCAGAGCACGCAAGGGGTCTCTACGATCAGCGCCCGACTGAAACTCAACTACGACGCCACCAAGGCCTTGGCCGAGATCAGCTCCAAGGTTGATCAGGTTCGGGCCGATCTGCCGCCGGAAGCGGAGGTGCCGATCATCAACATCGTCTCGGCGGACAGCCAGTTTGCCGCCGCCTACCTGAGTTTCACCTCCGATGTCCTGGAACAGAACCAGATCACCGACTACCTGAGCCGAACTGTGCAACCGCGCCTTTCGGCCCTGACCGGAGTCCAGCGGGCCGACATCCTTGGCGCCCGTACCTTTGCCATGCGCATCTGGCTCAAACCGGACCGGCTGGCGGCCTACAATATCACCCCGGTGCAGGTACGGCAGGCCCTGGCGGCCAACAACTACCTGGCCGCCTTGGGCCACACCAAAGGGTCGCTGATTCAGGTCAACCTCACTGCCGACACCAACCTGCGGAGCGCCCAGGAGTTCAAACGCCTCATAGTCCGCGAGCAGGATGGCGCCACCGTCCGCATCGAGGATATTGGCGACGTGGCCTTAGGCGCCGAAGACTACGACACCGAGGTCCGCTTCTCCGGCAAGACTGCCGTATTCATGGGTATCTGGCCCCTGCCCAACGCGAACTCCCTGGATGTGATCGCACTCGTCCAAAAAGAGATGAAGGCCATCGAGGCCGACCTGCCCAGCGGCATGCAGGCCAGGGTCGCCTATGACAGCACCGACTACATCAAGAATGCCATCCATGAAGTCCTCAAGACCCTGGGTGACACCATGTTCATCGTGGTGGTGATCATCTTCCTGTTCCTGGGCTCCTTCCGCTCGGTCTTTATTCCGGTGGTCACCATTCCCCTGTCCCTGATCGGCGCGGTCTTTCTCATGCAGATCTTTGGGTTCACCATCAACCTGCTCACCCTGCTTGCCATCGTCCTTTCCGTTGGTCTGGTGGTCGATGATGCCATCATCGTCGTTGAAAATATCGAACGCCATATCCGCAGGGGCCTCACCCCCTTTGATGCCGCCATTGTCGGGGCCCGCGAACTGGTGGGGCCGATCATCGCCATGACGGTGACCCTTGCCGCGGTCTATGCCCCCATCGGCCTGCAAGGTGGTCTGACCGGCGCGCTGTTCCGGGAATTCGCCTTCACCCTGGCCGGGGCCGTGACCATCTCCGGCATTGTGGCCCTGACCCTGTCGCCCATGATGTCGGCGAAACTCCTTAAACCCGGCCTGGGAGAACATGGCCTGGCCGGACGGATCAACCGTGGCTTTGAGAAAATCAAAACCATTTATGGCAGATGGCTGGACCAGACCCTTGCCTGCCGCCCTGCGGTGTATCTGGTCTGGGTCGTCATTACCCTGCTGGCCATTCCCATGTTCAAGATGTCACCGCTGGAACTGGCCCCTGCTGAGGATCAAGGAGTCATCTTCGGCATCCTCGACGCCGCCGCCAATTCCACCCTGGAGCAGACCAGCCATTATGCGGCTGCGGCCAATCAGGTCTTTCTGGACGAACCGGAGACCAAATTTACCTTCCAGCTCACCCGGCCCTCGTCCGGGTTCAGCGGCATGGTCACCAAACCTTGGTCGGAACGGCAGCGCACCGTCTTTGAGATCCTGCCTGAGGTCCAGAAGAAACTGGCGGCCATCCCCGGCGTGCGCATGTTCCCGGTGATCCGCCCCGCCCTGCCGGGTGGCGGCCAATTCCCGGTAGAGTTTGTCCTGGCCTCGACCGCGGAACCGGAGCAGATCCTGGAATTCGCCCAGAAGTTACAGATGAAGGCGATGGCCAGCGGCAAGTTTGCCTTTCCACCGCTCATTGACACCAAGATCGACCAACCCCAGTCCGAGCTTGTCATCGACCGTGACCGGGTGGCCGATCTTGGCCTCAATCTGCAACAGGTCGGCGCCGACATCGGCTCCATGCTCGGCGGCAATTTTGTCAACCGCTTTGACATCGCCGGGCGCAGCTATAAGGTTATCCCCCAGATCCAGCGCAGCGACCGTCTGAATCCCGATCAACTGCGCAACATCTACATCACCGGGCCGAGTGGCCAGATGGTGCCCCTGGCAAGCGTCGCTACCCTGAAAGATTCAACGGTTCCCCGCTCCATGAACCGCTTTCAACAGTTGAACGCCGTGACCATCAGCGGGGTCTCCGTAATCCCGCTCGATGAGGCCCTGCGCTTCCTTGAAGATGAGGCCGCCAAGATCCTGCCCCAGGGCTATGTCCTCGATTACACCGGCGAGTCGCGGCAATTGCGTTCTGAGGGCAACCGCTTCCTGCCGGCATTCGGCCTGGCGGTCGTCCTCATCTTTCTGGCGCTGGCGGCCCAGTTCAACAGCTTCCGCGACCCCTTTGTCATTCTCGCCGGCTCAGTACCTTTGGCCATGTTCGGGGCCTTGACCTTCACCTTTCTGAAGATCCCCAATCCTAATATCCCCTTCTGGACCAATGGCTGGACCACGACCATGAACATCTATTCCCAGGTGGGTCTGATCACCCTCGTTGGGCTGGTCGCCAAAAACGGGATTCTCATCGTCGAATTTGCCAACAAGCTCCAGGAACAGGGATATTCTAAGCTTGATGCCGTGCGTGAGGCATCCATGACCCGCCTGCGTCCCATTTTGATGACTTCCTGCGCCACTGCGGCCGGCCACTTCCCTCTGACCCTGGTCACCGGGGCCGGGGCTGCCGCCCGAAACTCGATTGGTCTGGTGCTGGTGGGCGGCATTACTATCGGTACCCTCTTCACCCTCTTTGTGGTACCATCGATCTATATGCTGGTGGCAAAGAAGAGGGGGGAGGAAACAGTGGATACGAAACATGTTATTGAAAAAGACAAACTCTCATTGGTACCTTGAGGAATAAAAAATCATGAAGAAAAAACCGTGTATCCTCTTACTCATACTGGCCGTCGGCGTGAGTGGATTTTTGAGCAATCCGCGCCATCTGCACGCGCAGACTTCACCTGCCGACGCCACTGAAGAAGTGAAATCATCTGGTGCGCCTCCGGCGATTACAGCCGGCGAGACCCTGACTCTGGCTCGGGTAATAGCTATCACCCGAGCCAATCAACCGGCAATCATGGCCGCCCGAGGCAAGGTCGCCGCCTCTCAGAGCAAAGTCGGCCAGGCCGAGTCCCCCTATTATCCACAGATCAATGCGGCAACTGGCTATGACCGCTTATCGCCGGAAGGGAATATGTACGGCACGACTGATGACAAGGCCTATGACCGACTGGCCGCCGGTATTCGCGCCGAGCAGATGCTCTATGACTTCGGCAAGACCGCGGCCCGTGTCGAAATCGAGAAGACCAATCTCGATTCGTCTCGAGCAGATCTCAACGCCGCTGATGATTGGGCCGTCTATAAAGCCAAGCTGGCATACTATGACATGCTGAAAATCGCCCGCAATAAAGAGGTCGCCGCCGAAACCGTCAAACAGTTCGAGCAGCATCTGAAGCAGGCCAAGGGATTTTTTGAGGCCGGAGTCAAGCCAAAATATGATGTCACCAAGGCCGAGGTCGATCTCAGTTCTGCGAAACTCTTACAGATTCAGGTGGAAAACAACCTGCGTCTGGCCAGGGTAGTCCTCAATAATGGAATGGGACTGCCGACCGCCCCTGAGTACCAGATAGAGGACACTCTTACCTTTGTCCCCTTCACCCTCCCTTTTGCTCAGGCCCTGCCCATGGCCCTCAGCCATCGTCCTGATCTCAAGGCCCTGATTCTCAAACAGAAAATGGCCCAACAAGCCATTGATCTGGCCCGCAAGGGTGATGCCCCCACTCTCTCCGGCAATGCCGGCGCCGCCTACAACGGCGACATCACTACTATGGACGAAGGCTGGAGCGCGGGGGTCGCCCTGACCATCCCCATCTTCAACGGCCATCTCACCCGTCATCAGGTCGGTGAGGCCCAGGCCAATGCCGATGTTCTGGCCGCTAATGTCACCTCCCTGCAGCAGACTATATACAAGGAGGTAGAGCAGAACTACCTTAACCTTCATGAGGCCGAAGAGAGGATCAGCGTCACCAAATTGAGTGTCCAGCAGGCCGAAGAAAACTCTCAGATAGCCTCGGGTCGTTACAGCGCCGGTGTCGGCAGCCCCATTGAAGTCACCGATGCCGATACCCTGCTGGTGCGGGCCAAGGCCGACCACATCCAGGCCCTCTATGATTACCGCCTGGCCCAGACCAGTATTGAGCAGGCCATCGGTGCAGCCGCCACCGGTGAATCCTTACCATAAACCCTGATAGCATCAGATTTAGCGAGACTCCATGGAGACACACGTCACGATCTTTACCCCTTATCCATTTGTCGTTGGTGAAAAAATCCGGATTGCCGAAGGGCCGCGCCATGGCGACTGGCTGGTGGCAACCATTGATGACAAAAAAATCACCCTGCGCTGTCCAATCAGCGGCAAAGAATTTCTTTGGGACCGGTTCTGTTATCTGATGGAGAAAAGAGAGCAGGAATGGCCGGATGTGAAGGGATCGTAAAGGAGTATGGGCTTGCTCTGCCAAAACGGTGCAAATTGCATTTCACGCTGCGCCATATACTTTAAGAAGAAGGGATGAAATCGTATCGAAAGGAGTTGTGGTTCAATACTCCGGGGCGTCGGGCCTTTATCAACATCACCCCGCAAGTCCAGGAGTGCCTTCGGGAGAGCTGCATCATGACTATGAGCGAGGGCTTGAAAAGCTGGCTCCTCACAAACCGGTTCAGCAGTATCGCCACAATGTTGGAGAAGACTATGGTGATGCCCATTTGAAACGACAGATCATGGGCCGGGAGGTAGTCGTCGCAATTACCGACGGATGTCTCGATTTTGGCCCATGGGAACAGATTTTTTACAGCGAGTTTGATGGCGGTCGGAAAAAAAGGGTGCTGGTGAAAATCATCGGCGAATAGCCCTCTCCCAACTGACCAAAGAGTCACTTCCTGCGAACAAGAAGGGGTAACACAGAGTCAGACCTGTAAAAGAACAACAACAATCACTGTTCCTGGCCGCCATCATCCACTTCTATCATAGCCATGATCTCTTCCTGAAAAGCCTCATCCTGCATGAGCTTCACAGCAATAGCCTGACAAATTGCCCCGGCAGGACCATCTTGATCGCCAGAAGCAACATTAACTGACACCCCACCATCTTCATCGACTTCCAAAATAAGTGCCGCTTGATTATCTTTAAGTTCCATGTTTGACGTTTTGTAACCTCATAGGAGATATCTTGACTGGTGAAAATCAGAGATACAGTAGACATCTCAAACTGAGAACAGTTGGATGTAATCAGATATTCGATGTGGCAATCTTAACGACCAGCAATCTCTTGCCCGTGCCTGAAGCCAAACCTGGATTATAATACGAATCGGCCCCACAGTTCTTTAAACGATATGACACCGGAAGAATTTTCAACAGAGTTCTTCCGGAAACAACAACCCGAAATCACTAACCTTGAACTGGTACAATAAACAGGGGAAGGTCAAACTGCAACGAGGCTACCGTCGCTTCTCCCCCTTTCCATTGCAGGCCGGCAACAAGCAAAAAAAAGGCCCAGCAATTTCTTCCTGGGCCTGACAACACGCAATAAACGATTCTCTCACAGCCAGATCTTAGTTCAACAAATCCTTGATATCCTTTGCCATCTTTTCGTAGGTCGTGTAGCCGGGGTAGCTTTTTACTATCATGCCGTTTGTATCGACAAGGAAGGATGAAGGGATAGCGCCCAGGGCGCCAAAACTCTTGGCGACTTCGTTGGTCCCCAAGGCAATGGGATAATTGACGCCAATCTTTTTGACAAACTTTGCCACCATGTCCGGGGCACTCTTATCCAAGGAGATGCCGATCACTGAGAACCCCTTATCCCTGTTTTCCTCGTGCAGGCGAACCAGGGAGGGAATTTCTCGCCGACAGGGGGGGCACCAGGTGGCCCAAAAATTAACCAGCATAACCTTGCCTTGAAAGTCTTGACCACGGACGACTTCAGTAGAATCACCAACACCGGAAAGTTGAAATTCAGGCATTGGTGTTGCTGACCACGCTGTCCCAACGCTGAGCACCATGACCGTAAAGAGTATGGAAGCTATTATTATTTGCCCAACTCCCCTTGAATAAAATGTCCGCATGGCATCTACCTCCGCTAATTTCATATAATAACCTCACCTTTACCCCAGACCAATACAACTCAGACAAATCTGACAGGCCTGCTCCCAAACCCGTTCCGGTTCACCTGCTGCAACTCCTGCTATCCAGAGCAGCACAGCCCCACCAATGACCACTATAGGGGACTTCCGTATCTTATAATAGAGCCGATTTGTTTTCTTAGCCATTACCCCTCCTGACCTTGTCGAACCGCGACATCTGCACTTGAACTTTCCACAGGCTTGGCTCCAGCGTGTATCGGCACGCCACCAATCTCAACATATATGGCATTACACTTACACGCCTTACTCATACAGGCCATGCAGGTAATACACTCAGGATCATTGGGGTTCTCATTAAACTTTACCTCCATAGGGCAGACAGCATGACATGCCTCACAGTTGGTACATCTCTGTTTATCCAACTGCATCCGTACCAGGCGAACACGGCTAAAGAGGCCATAAAAAGCTCCCAAGGGACACATCACCCGGCAAAACGGCCGACTACTAAATACACTCCAAACCATAAAGAGAACCAGAACCATCATCTTGCCAACAAAAAGCACGCCCAGGGTCGAGCGGAGATGGGGCTGGAGAAGCAGCAAGGGCAGGCCTGCCTCTAACGTCCCTGCAGGACAGAGGGTTTTACAAAACCATGGTCCGCCGCTGCCAAAGTCATCCACCATAAAGAGGGGCAGAAGGACTACAAAAACCAGTAACACACCATATTTTCCATAGTTTAACAGCCGGGGAATTTTAACCTTTTTAGAGGAGATTTTATGAAGCATCTCCTGAACAAAGCCAAAGGGACACATCCAGCCACAGATAAGGCGGCCGAAAAGTCCACCCAAAACCCCCATGCCGCCAAGCACTGATAGACCAAAAAAATGCTGACCATTTTCAATGGCAAGTCGAACGCCGCCGATAAGGTTTTGCAACGAGCCAATTGGACAATATGTGGTTGAAGCTGGACAGGAATAACAGTTAAGCCCCGGTGAACATATAACCTTCAAGGGCCCTTGATAAATCCCCCTGGTAAAAGGAAAGGACCAGTTGCCATTTACCGCAAAGGTAAAGATCACCTGTAGCCATTTTCTTATAAACTCCATAGCACCCTTTCATTGTTAATCAGGGAGGCCCTGTAATTCGCGCCCTTACCTAAGGACGCACAGCACGGACATAGCCGGCCGTTCCCGGCTCATACACCCTTGCAGGGTCACATTGTTGAGCCGAGATGGCCCATGCGCCAATCATGCCATCTCCGTCCTTCTTTCCAGACCAATAATTCCCCTCTCTGTTAAGGGTAATATTGCCGTTTTTATGGAGGTCAAAGAGAAAATTGAGGTCATAGAGTTCGTAAATGGTAGGCAGGCGCCAATCATCATAGCCACCAAGGTTTAACTGCTCGACAAAGGCCTGGGCCTCTTTATACGTGTTGAATATTTTACTTCTTTCCAGCTGCCACATTAGGCCGCTGTCATTATCCTGGAGGATGCCTTGATCCGGTATTGAAAGCTGAGCATTTTTCGCAGACATCCCGGCACATCCCGCTAAGGTGACAACCAAGGCTAGAATTAAACTGGTCATTAAACTTTTTTTCATGATCATACCTCTTCCTAAGTATTTATAGACAATAATTTCCTCCTACCACCACAACGCTTAAGAACTTAGGGTTACCTTCAAACCACGGCACCTAATACTTCTCCCAGTTTCTTACCCAAACCCCTTGCAACATCAATCGTGTCCGGCTGCTTGCTCAGGTCCGGGATAATGTCGTCAGTTATTTTCACCCCTTCGCCGCAGAGCATACGAACCGCCCCAGTGCTGCATGTCTCCCCGTAACCACAGGTAAAACAGGAAGCAGCGCCTTGGGCAGCCACGCTCCCCACATGCTTGATCTGATAATAGAGGAGCATCTTTTCAATCATCGCGGCCGGCACCTCGGGCTCAAGACCACCCGTACTGACGATCACCGCATATTTACCGGCCAGGGCGCTGCAGTCACGGTGACGAAACTGACAGAACCGTTCAAGGAAACAATGGCTCAAGGCATTAAGGGCGGAAAAATAATTCGGCGCACCTATTACCAGGGCATCAGCAGCCAGAATTTTGTCGCGCAGCGGCCCCATATCATCCTTAATCTTGCAGGTGTTGTCCTTCACACAGGCCAGGCAGGCTGTACAAGGTGCTATTTTTTTACCCGCCAAAGAAACAAATTCACTTTCACAGCCAACCGAGTCCAAAACCTCATGAACCAAGCGATCAGTGGTCTTGCCACGGCGAGGGCTGCCGGAAATACCTAAAACTCGCATGCATCCTCCTTTGTACCAACCAGATGGTATATTTTTATCTCAAAAAAATTTTATTCGCCGAACATGGCACCGATGACGGCCAAACAGTCATCAAGATCAGCCTGATCCTTACTTACGCGAGACATCATGATGCCTCCCTCAATGATTGCCACGATGGTCTTGGCCAACAGGCGTGGAGATAGATTTGAATTAAAAGAACAATCTTCCCCGGCCAAAGTTAAGTGCCCGTCAATTTCTTCAACCCAGCGGGAAAACACGCCGTGGATAACCTTGGAAAAGTGATGATTGCTATCACTCATTTCCAAAGCAGCATTACCAAAAAGGCAGCCGCCGACAAAATTATTCTTTTTCTGCTCCGCAAAAATGGCCTGGCAGGAATTAATCACCTTGGCGCAGGGAGATTTGCCTTGGAAAGACTGGCCGAGGAAATTAAAAAATTCCTCCTTGGCATCCTCCAAAACAGCCAGACCGATCTCTTCCTTGCTGGCAAAATGGTAATAGAGGTTGCCCTTCTTAACCCCGCTCGCCTTGATAATGTCGCTAATAGTGGTGTTATGAAAACCGTTAGCCACCAAAATGAAACGGGTGGTCTTTAAAATATGGTCCCGGGTCTTCTCACCTTTTTTCATCTGGATCATAAAACCTCCTTAACAAACTGAACGTTCGGTACAAAATAACCTACAAATAGATTTGGGTCAACATTAAATTTGACCCTACAAATATCAAGAAATTAAACTGCTGTATTTATTGGGATTAAATTGCTAAAAACATTCCACTACCCTTTTGTCGCCCCAAAGAGCTGAGGGACAAATGAGCTGGCGGCCACGGTGGTAAGAATTCGCTTTCCAGTGGAAAGGTACAGCCGACAAAAACAGAAGTGGCCCCGGAAATTTGAACAAGCCGTTAAGTGGAAAATTTGCTACAAATAATGTCTTCTAATGGGTTAAATTATGGAGCAGAAAATGCCACACGGCACGAGACGGACAGCCTGAGAATAAAGCGTTTTAAAGTAATCTTTGTTTTGTCGCTCCTAGCATTGACATAATCAACGACGGCATCGCGAATATCATGAGGACCTTAGCTGCCGGTTAGAACTCCCCAAGTTCTTTGATGTATAAATCAATCCGTATGACTTCTCGATAATGCCAGTGGCAAGGTTAACCGTTTAATAAAAACGGCAACTTGAGATTCTTCCTGAGTATACGTAACAAAA
>DDWW01000015.1 GCA_002347085.1 Desulfobulbaceae bacterium UBA2276
ATCCACAGATTCTGCGGAGGAGGCTGAAAAATGTAGATTTTCGTACAAAATCAAGGCATGCGAAAAATTTTACCGCAGGCATATAGTTGATATTCCGAGGATAAAATTTTGAGCATAACGCCGAGTTTGGGCGAAAAGACCATTTTTCAAGGTACCCCTTATGTAGTTCTCTCCCCTCCTCGGTTCGCATACGGTATACACGATAATAATAACCAAGTATTCAGCTGGTTAGTCTGAATGTTAAAGCTTCTCCGGCTCCCCATGCGCCGCATGGGAACAAGGATGATTTCCAGCCCTTGGTCTAACTCTTTGGGCAGTTACAAAAGGATATATTTTCATGCTGGCAAAGGTACTGAGTGGGGCGGTGGTGGGGGTGGATGGCCTGGCGGTAGAGGTTGAGGTGGATATTGCCTTGGGCCTGCCCTTCTTTACCACCGTTGGTCTGCCGGATGGGAGTGTGCGTGAGAGCAAGGATCGGGTCAAGGCAGCGATCAGGAATTGCGGCTATGAATTTCCCAATCGGCGGATCACCGTTAATCTGGCCCCGGCGGATATGAAAAAAGGCGGGGCCGGTTTTGACCTGCCCATGGCCTTGGGGATTCTGGCGGCTACCGAGACGCTGCAAAGTGTCAAACTTGATCAGTATTGGGTCTTAGGCGAGTTGTCCTTGGATGGCGCTGTCCGTGCTGTGCGAGGTGTCTTGCCGATCACCCTTGCGGCACGGGATCTGGGGATGAAGGGGATCATCGTCCCTGATGCCAACAAGATGGAGGCGGCGGTGGTGGGCGGGATTGATGTCATTGCCGCCCATACCCTGCATCAGGTGGTCGAATTTCTGGCCGGAAAAATCGAGTGTGTTCCTTTTCATCTCGATCCTGCCACCTCTTTTGCCCAGGCCAAAAATTACGAGGTAGATTTTAATGAGGTCAAGGGCCAGGAGCATGTGAAAAGGGCCCTGGAGATTGCCGCCTCTGGGGGCCATAATATCTTGCTCAAAGGCCCGCCCGGTTCGGGTAAGACCATGCTCGCCCGCCGTCTTCCCACGATCCTCCCCGATCTCAGCTTTGCTGAGGCCCTTGAAACTTCCAAGATCTATTCCATCATCGGCCTGCTGCCGGAGGATATGCCCCTGATCGCGACCCGCCCGTTTCGGTCACCGCACCATACCATCTCGGATGCCGGACTGATCGGGGGCGGCCAGATCCCCCGGCCGGGTGAGGTGTCGCTGGCCCATAACGGCGTCCTTTTTCTTGACGAACTGCCGGAATTCAAAAAACATGTCCTGGAAGTTCTGCGCCAACCCCTGGAGGATGGAACCGTGACTATCGCCCGGGCCAATCTTTCCTTGAAATTCCCGGCCCGAGTCGTGCTGGCGGTGGCGATGAACCCGTGCCCCTGTGGTTTTCATGGGGATAAACGCAAGGAATGTGTCTGCAATCCGGCCCAAATCCATAGCTATGCCAGCCGCATTTCCGGCCCCTTGCTCGACCGCATTGATCTCCATCTTGAGGTGGCGGCCCTGCCTTTTAGCGAGATGAGCGCCGAGCGTCAGGGGGAATCGTCAGCCGACATCAAGACGCGGGTCGATCAGACCCGCCTGGTACAGAAGAAACGCTATGAGCACCATGCCGCAGTTTTCTGTAATGGCCAGATGGGGCCAAAGGATATCAGGAAGTATTGTGTCTTGGACGCGCCCTCCACCCGGCTCCTGGAAAAAAGTGTGGAACAGCTCGGCCTCTCGGCCCGCGGCTATCACCGGATTTTGAAGATCGCTCGTACTATCGCCGATATGGATCGTAGTGAGTCCTTGCAGGCAGGGCATGTCGCTGAGGCTATTCAGTATCGCCGGATGGCGTAGGCCGTTTGCAGAGGGGCTGAAATTTTACATGTAAGTTGCTTGTTTTTTTGAACCACGGATAACCACAGAGCATGAAAGAAAAGCATCTGTGTCAATCTGTGTTTATCTGTGGCTCCCTTCATGCTACAGAGATCTGCACGCCTTGTCGCTGTTGCTTGCTTGTCGGGATGAAAATTAGAGAAAACTAAGCTGGCCGTTCCTGCTGTCCATAACCGCCTCAGCGCCATGGGGCAGGGTCATATTTTCTAATCCATGACCGACAGGGAATCCTCCCCAGACCGGAATCCCGGTGTTAGCGGTGAGTTGCAGGACTCGACCCCAGATCGCTTCGTGATGGCGGATTTTCTCGTTGGTCTCCATATTGCCCGCTAAGGAAAAATCCCCAAGGATAATTCCGGCCAGTCTGCGCAGCTTTCCGGCCAGCCACAACTGGGTGAGCATCCGGTCAATCCGGTAGAGCGGTTCGCCCACATCTTCCAGGAATAAGATCCGGCCGACAAACTCCGGCTCAAAGGGGGTGGCGAGCAGGGTGAGCAGGCTGCTGAGATTGCCGCCGAGCAGTCTGCCCCTGGCCTCTTCGGCCCCGCGTAGCACCTCAACCCCTTTGATCTGTAAGGGGGCGCGCCAGTTGCCGGTCACACATTGATACCAGCGCTCTCTGCTCTCTTTGCTGCTACCGGCGAGCGTGGAGAGTGTCGGGCCATGGAAGGAGATAAGGTTGGTTTCTTGGCCGATAAAATTGTGGAGCACTGAAATATCTGAAAATCCGATCAGGGCCTTGGGGGTAGCGCGCACCGGCGCAAGATCAATCAGGCCGGCCATCCGCAGGCAGCCATATCCACCGCGTGCGGCCAATAGGGCCGAGACCTCCGGGGTTGCCCACATCCGGTTAAACTCCTCGGCCCGAGCCGCGTCGCTGTCGGCCAGATAGCCATTGCCCGGCCAGAGATCACGGGGGAAACGGGGCTCAAAACCCATCTCTTGCAGCACTTTGATTCCGGCATCGAATCCTTGCCGGTCACGAATCTGACCGGCAGGGGCGATGATGCCGATAACGGCCCCGGGTTTGAGGGGGGCGGGTGAGTATTGTTCACGCATGGTCTTGTTGCCGGTGGTGGAGGACAAGGAGGCCCTTCAGGGTCAGCATGGGGTCAACCTCCTCAATGGATTGGGAGTAGGGGGCGATGAGGTGGGCCATGCCGCCGGTGGCGATGACCTTGAATGGCCCTTCGGTATGCGCCACGCCCACCATCTCCTGACGGATCTTGTCGGTCAGGCCATCAACGAGTCCGCCGTAGCCATGGAGAATCCCGCTTTTCATGGCCTGGACGGTATTGGTGCCGATAACCTTTTCCGGCCCCACGCCAATGTCAACGCGCGGCAATTTGGCGGTGCGAGACGAGAGGGCATCAAGCGAAATCGCAATTCCCGGCAGGATAACGCCGCCCAGATATTCGCATTGCGCTGAGACGCAATCAAAGGTGATGGCCGTGCCGAAATCAATAATGACCAGGTTGCACCGGTATTGATCCCAAGCCCCAATACCATTGACCAGGCGGTCGGCGCCCACCTCGTCCGGGTAATCGGTTTTGATCTCGATGCTCAGCTTGACGCTTGCGGCCGATACCACCAGCATCGGCTGTTTCAGGTTGGCGGACAGATATTTTTGGCAGTAGGCGACCCAGGCGGTTTGCAGGGTAGGGACGACGCTTGCCAGGGCGATGCCGGTAATCTCTTCAGGGGCAACGCCGATCATCGCAAAGAGGGTGTAGAAACGGAGGGCGAGTTCGTCAGCGGTTTGGTCGCGAGCGGATGTGAACCGCCACTGGCCGCAAAGCTGATTCGGTTGGTCGTCTTTGAAGAGCCCGACGACTGTGTGCGAGTTGCCGATATCAATTGCCAGAAGCATCTTGTTCCCTTTATTGGTGATGGGTTTAGGGGCCGTTAAGAAATAACCATTACATTTTCATCTATTTCTTTACGGCCCCTTATGCCGTCCACGACATGAGGATGTTATAGTTATGTATTTACAACGGCTTCCCTCGTACTTTCTTTGTAATCCTGACTCGGGTAAGGTATTCTACTCTTGGAAAAAAAGAAAGCAATCAAGCAGGATACGGATTAAAAAAATGCAAAAGGAGCTGGTGCTATGTTTGTTCCCCTGGTGATTACCACAACCTTTGAAAGCCGCGAAGATGCCGAGAAGATGGCAGCCACGCTCCTTGAAAAACGGCTTGTTGCCTGCGCCCAGATTACAGGGCCGGTTAGCAGCTCGTACTGGTGGCAGGGGAAGATCGTCTCAACGGCTGAATATCTTCTGGTGATGAAGAGCGACGAATCCCGGTATGACGAACTGGAGCAGCGCATCGGGGAATTGCACCCCTACGAAACGCCGGAGATTATTGCCACTGTCATAACCCATATCAGCGAAGGCTATCGACAATGGCTGGAAAATGAGCTCCAAACTGGAAGGGAGGAAAAATGAGCGAGGACAAACCGGAAAAGATCGGCTATCGAAGAAGAAAGATTGGTGAATACCAGTGTCATTGCTGCAAAGAAAAGAAGGTCTATTGCCTGAGCTGTACCTGCGGATTTATGATCTGTGAGGCCTGTTTTCAGGAGAATCGGTGGGGAATGAGTAACGGGCCAACCTGGATTTGCCCCGATTGCGAACGCATCCATATGACCTGATTTTTGAGGAGACCCGTAAAACGGTAAAGTGATCTCCTGATTGGCACCACTTTACCGTTGAGTGAAAAGGCTTTTGTCTCAAGATTTGCTTTTATTTTACTTCAATCTGGGCGACCTTCTTTGCAGCCTCTTTGGATTTCGGGAGAGTAAGGGTCAGCACCCCATCTTTGAAATTCGCATCAATTTTATCACTCTCCACTGCGACCGGTAATCTGAGGGCGCGGTAAAAAGAACCACTCCGACGTTCAATAGTGTGATAATGCTTGTCTTTCTTCTCTTTTACCTCTTTCTTCTCACCCTTGATGGTCAAGAGATCGCCGTCGAGAGAGACGTTGATGTCTTTCTTTTCCATCCCGGGCAGGTCGGCGACAATCTCCAGGGTCTTGTCGGTTTCACTGACATCAAGACGGGGGCTCCAGCTCAGGTTGGTACCTTCTTCCAGATTATGGAAGGGGAAGTCATACCACATCTTTTGGAGCAGATCGTCCATCTCTGAGAAAACACTTGGCACTTCACTACGACGTTTAAAGGGCAATAAATCAAACATGGCGCATTCCTCCTGATAAAAAGGTGAATAGTAATGGCTGCCGGTTTAAAAGGCAGTTGCCTTGCTGAACCACAGTCTGCGGCTCATCCTTAACAATGTCTGAGATTTGTTCCGCCGGCTCTTCTTTGTTGATTCTGAACCGGATTCCTTCGCGTGTGAAATAATACCTTGAGGGTGTACAAATTCTTTGTTGAGAGAACGCGGAAGAAGAGCGATCAGTGAGGACGCATGCAGTCGTCGTGCCAGCAGCAGTCTTTCTGGCCGCAGGTGTCAGATGCGTTTGTTTGGAAACAGGGAGAGTTCCCTTCCGCTGACTGGATGGCCCTGATAAGTTCGTTTTTTTTCATCTTGCCGGCTGTGATCCCCATTGTCGTTGCCATTTTCTTGATTTCCTGCATCTTCATCGAATTTCCTCCCTTTATTTATAAAATGAGAACGAAATAAATTAACAAAGCGCTGAACCTGTCGCACCAATCTCGAAATATGCTGTATCTAAATCCTACGGAATAAAAAATGAGAAGTCAAAGAAAACCCCCCTCTAAAAAAAATCATATTGATGGGCGGAGAAAGAAGAAAAAACGATTTTTTCTAAGATGACGGTGCTGTCGAGTGGCTATGGATGGGAGGAAAACAGGGAGAGAGCAGGTTTTTTCTAGAGGGGCAGGTTATCAGCTTCCTGCCAAGATCTTTTTACCCACCGAGGCCGCGTAGAGAATGGACTCTTCCTCGCCGTCAATCTGGAGCAGGTGGTTGAGCTCGTTGTCATAAAAGGCTCCGATGGGACAGCCGCCACACCCAATGGTCTCGGCTGCCAGCAATACATTCTGACAGATATGGCCGGCGTCAAAGAGGATATAGCGTAAGCCCCGGTCACCGTATTTGCTCATAGCCCTTCTGAAGACCCCGGTCCAGAGGAACACCACTGCTGCCTGGGCCAGGAATTTCTGATCGAGGCAGGCCTGGGCCACGGCCTCGGCTGCATCTTGCTCTGTTAAGTGGTCGAGGGCGAAATGCTCAGCATCAAAATGATAGAGACCGGCAGTAAGTCCCTCGATGGAATGGACGCTGATGTAGGTTTCAACAGGATAGAGAGCGCCGGCCGAGGGGGCGGCCCGGAAAAGATAGCGTCCCGCCTGGCCGGTAATCCCCTGTGAGGCCCAGAGGAGAAAGGCAAGATGTTCCAGGCTGACCGGTTCCGTGCTGTATTTTCTTAGGGAGCGGCGATGTTGCAGGAGGGAGGGAAGGTGTTCCTCGGCAAGGCTCCAGCTTCGTGGCAACGGGATCTTGCCGGAATGGGGATAGTGCTTGAATGTCTCGACTTCGGCAATGGCAGGTCTTTGGCGTTTCTCAATGGAGAGCCGGTCAAAACGGCTGCCTTCCAGATATTGAAAGCCTTTTGTTCCTTTCAATTCGGGCATTCTTTGTTCCTCTCTGTCTATTCCCTTTTTGTCATGCCGGTGCACATTCCAATTCGCATTCTGTTGGCACCTTCGTCGGCTGCGCTACGCGGCTTCTTACCTAACTCACCCGTACGGCTTCGTTGCCACTTATTTGGCTATGGATCTACGCCCACCACTGCCTCTCGGTGTTAAATTGAATACGTTGGAGTCAGGGTGTCGGGTTCTGTTGGTTAGCTTCTTCCTTTTTTGCCAGTTGGCCGCAGGCGGCCGAGATATCCGTGCCCCGGCTGTTGCGGATAAAGACTGAATAGTTGGCGTCCATGAGGATCTTCTGAAAAGCGAGAATCTGCCGCATGGGGGTACTCTGATAAGGGATGCCCGGGGATTCGTTGTAGGGAAGGAGGTTGATCTTGCAGGGGATGTCCCTGAGTTTTCTGGCAAGTTCACGGGCCGCGGCCTCAGAATCATTGATCCCCTTGAGCAGGATATACTCAAACATGATCCGTTTGCGTTTGGGCATGGGAAAGTCGCGGCAGGCGGCCAGCAGTTCATCAAGCGGATAGCGTTCATTGATCGGCATGAGCTTGCTGCGGGTGGCGTCATCAATGGCATGGAGCGAGATGGCCAGATTGGCGTCGGAGTTTTCTCCCAGGAGCCGCATCTTGGGGACGATCCCGCAGGTGGAGACCGTGATCCTCCGGTTGGTGAGATCCAGGCCCCGTTGTTCGGTGAGGATGGAGAGGGCCTTGAGCAGATTCTCCAGATTGTTCAGCGGCTCACCCATGCCCATGAAGACCACATTGGTGACCTTTTCCGGGCCGATGCGCTCTTCTTCCGGCTGGGATCGCAGGAAATCATCGACGGCGCAGACCTGATTCACGATCTCGGCGGGTTGAAGGTTACGGATAAAGCCCATGGTGGCGGTGAGGCAGAAGGAACAGTTCATGGCGCAGCCTACCTGGGAGGAGACACAGAGGGTGTTGCGGTCCGGTTCCGGGATCAGGACGGTCTCGATCATCCGGCCGTCATCGAGTCCAAAGCCGAACTTGACGCAACCATCGCTTGAGCGTTCGAGGATGGGATCTTCAAAGCGGGAGAGGCGGGCGTGTTCGGCCAGCAACTTGCGGAAATCCTTGGCCAGGTCCGTCATTTCGGCAAATTGGGTGATCCCGGGACGGTAGAGCCAGGACATGAGCTGACGGCCACGAAATGCCGGTTGACCAAGGCCAACCACGTATTCTGTTATTTCATCCTGGGTCAGATTCCGCAGGTCGGTTTTGTTCATCATTTTACTTTTTGGCCGTCGTTCAAAAATAATGGTAAAATTTAGATGTCATGACCGGCATAAGGTGCCGTAACGAAATAAGCAAAAAAACACTGCTTATTTTATAACGGCACCTAAATTCTATAAGGCTCTGTAGAATTCGGGGGTCAGCGCTATCCTGCCATTCATGGCCTGATCGATGGTCGCCAGGATGGCGTCTTTGTCGCGTCCCAACCGGCCGGCGATGGGCAGATAGTTGGAGGCATGATTGGCCATGAACTGCACCTTGTCACAATTGATAAAGGTAACCATCTCTTTCAGTTCTTTCAACATGGAGAGGGCGTCCGGGAGTAGAAATGTGCCCTGTTCCACCTGATCGCCCAAGGGAGTGCCGGCCAGGGGCATGAGGGTCAGGGCTCCAATCTGGCGTGGGGCCATTTCCGATAACACCCTTCCTGTCTCACGAGCATGCCGCTTGCTCAACTCTCTGCCGCCAAGTCCCAGCAGCACGGTCACGGACAGGAAAATCCCGGCATGGGCCACCTTTTGCGCCGCGCTGATCATGGAGGCTGCGGTTTCCCCTTTGCGCACCCGGCTCAGGACTGCATCGTCGCCGCTTTCCAGCCCCATGTAGATCCGGTCCAGTCCCAGTCCTTTCAACTCCTGGAGTTGTTCCAGGCTTTTGGAGCGGATGGCCTTGGCATTACCGTACAGGGAGATCCTTCGTACCTGGGGAAGCTGTGTCCTGATTTGATGAAAGAGAGGGACCAGCCGTTTTTGCGAGAGGATGAGGGCGTCGCCGTCCGCCAGAAAGACCTTGCGCTGACGGCCACAGTAGCGGGCGGCAAAACGGATATTCTCGGCGATCTCTTCTTCCGAGCGTATACGAAATTGCTTGTCCTTGTAAGCGCCGCAAAAAGTGCAGCGATTATGGGAACATCCGACCGTCACCTGGAGGATGATGGAATCGGCCTCGCTGGGCGGTCGGATGATGTTGCCGTCGTAATTCAATGCTTATGCCGGATTGTTCTTCTCGAACTCCTGCATGAATTCCACCAGTTTGACCACACCTTCCCTGGGGAAGGCATTGTAGATGGAGGCCCGGCAGCCGCCGATGGAGCGGTGCCCTTTCAGTCCATTCAGTCCTGCCTCGGTAGCTTCAGCGATGAACTTGGCCTCAAGTTCCGGGGTCGGCAGGTTGAAGGAGATATTCATCAGCGAACGGGAGGCAGGCTCGGCATGACCGCGATAGTAAGGCGTGGCATCAATGGCCGCATAAAGCAGGGCGGCCTTTTCCTGGTTGATTTTTTCGATGGCCGCAACCCCTCCCTGTTTCTTCAACCACTTCAAGACCTCGCCCACCACGTAGATGGAAAAACAGGGCGGGGTGTTGAACATGGAATCATTGTCGGCATGGGTCTTGTAACAGAGCATGGTTGGGGTATTGACTGGGGTGCGGTCGAGAAGGTCTTCCCTGATAATGACCACGGTCACGCCCGCAGGCCCCATATTCTTCTGAGCCCCAGCGAAGATCAGGCCGAATTTGCTGACATCGATCTTGCGGGACAGGATGTCGGATGACATGTCGCAGACCAGCATCTTGTCGGTGGTGGGGAAGGTGGGGAACTGTGTGCCGTAAATGGTGTTATTGGAGACCAGATAGAGATACTCGGAGTCTGCCGGCACCGTATATTCATTCTCAGTGGGCACCCGGTTGAATTTCTGCTCCTCGCTGGAATAGGCGACGTTGATCTCGCCAAACAGCTTTGCCTCTTTGATCGCCTTCTTGGCCCAGACCCCGGTGTTGAGATAGGTGGCTTTTTTACCCGACCCAAGCAGATTCATGGGGATCATGAAAAACTGGCTGGAGGCGCCGCCTTGTAAAAACAGGACCTTGTAGTTATCCGGGATCTCCATAAGCTCGCGCAACAACTGTTCGGCGCCGGCAGCAACGGCCATGAAAGGTTTAGAACGATGGCTCATCTCGATCAGCCCCATGCCGCTGTCCTGAAAATCAACCACATCCTTGGCGGCCTGCTCAAGGACTTCATAGGGTAACGTTCCTGGCCCGGCACTAAAGTTATAAACACGTTTAGACATTACTGGTATCTCCTTGTAGTGATGTGATAATAATTAAAATATAGATAAGGTGAGTGGGTGTACTTTTTTAAAATGGAGACAAGATACATCTTTATGAAGAAACAAGGAATAGAGAAGAGGAAGGGGGGATAAGAAAATTCAAAAAAATCGTAACTACTCAGGTGGATAGTCTGAAGGGCGCTTTGCCAAGGCAGAGCTGGAAGGCTGAAGGTTTTGACACACGGGCCTTGTTTTTACCTTCAGCCGTCAGCCTGTTTTTCAGTCGCTTGTCTGAGGGCCTCATACAAAACAATACCGGCGGTCATGGCCAGATTCAGGCTGCGAATGTTGGGGTTGACCATGGGGAGGGTGTAACAGCGGTCGTGATAGAGGTGTAAAATTTCTTCCGGCAGCCCCTTGGTCTCTCTGCCAAAGATCAGGAAATCACCAGGAGAAAAGCGGGCTTTGGTATAGGAGGTGGCAATCTTGGTAGTAAAGAAAAACAACTTCGATTCTGCCTGGGCCGCCAGAAATTGATCAAAAGTGTCCCAATACTTGATCTCGACAAAGCGCCAATAATCAAGGCCGGCCCGTTTCAGGTGTTTGTCATCGGTGGAGAATCCCAAGGGCCTGACTAAATGGAGAACACTATTCGTCGCCCCGCACAAACGGGCGATGGAGCCGGTGTTGGGCGGGATCTCGGGTTCAACAAGGACGATATTGTAGGGAAGTTGCTTGGTCATTGGTATGTGGAGAGAATGAAGATTAGAGGTTAAAGGATGAAGATTGAAAGTAGGTTGGGCTTCAGCCCGATGAGATAGGCTGTCGGGCTGAAGCCCGACCTGCTTTACCCTATCTCTCGTCCCTCGCCGGCCTCTTCGTAGGTAACTCCATCGCGGATATGATAAATCCGCTTGAAGGTGGGGATGATCTTTTCATCGTGGGTGACAACGATGATCGCAGTTTCGTACTGCCGGGCCATCTGGCCCAGGATACGGATGACGGCCAGGGCCCGTGTACTGTCCAGGGGGGCCGTGGGTTCGTCAGCCAGGACCACGGGCGGACGGTTGACCAGGGCCCGGGCAATGGCGACCCGTTGCTGTTCGCCGCCTGAAAGCTGCGAGGGCATAGCCTTGGCGCGATGGGCCACATCCAGGGCCTGGAGCATGGCGACGGCCAGGGCCCGTGATTTGGCATTGGCAACGCCGGCCAGCATGGGCAGCAGGGCAATATTGTCGGTGACATCGAGAAAGGGGATGAGATAGGGGGCCTGGAAGACAAAGCCGATGCTGTCCCTCCGTAAGGCCCGAATATCTTTGATCTTCCAGCCCTTATCGTAAATGGTCTGGTCGCCGATTGTCATGCGTCCGCCGCTCGGTTCGATCACGGCCCCCAGGCACTTGAGCAGGGTGCTTTTCCCGGAGCCGGACGGGCCGACAAGGCCCACGACCTCGCCTGCCGCCACTTCCATGTTGACATCTTTTAAGGCATCAACAGCGGTATCCCCCTTGCCATACCGTTTGTGCAGCCCTTCGATGCGAATCCCTTTTGTTGTTGAACTGACTTTGTTCTCAGGCATATCAGGCTCCAATGGCCTCGGCCGGATCGATCTTGAGTGCGGCCCGAATAGCCAGAAAACTGGCGGCGATACAGATGATCACCACCACAAAAAATCCGCGTACAGTATCTTCGGGCAGCAGGAGGACATATCTGGGGAATATCGGCACCAGGAAGGTGGCAACGATCTTGCCGACCACAAAGCCGATGATGCCAAGGGCGATTGACTGTTGCATGATCATGGCGGCGATGGTGCGGTTGCGGGTGCCGATGAGTTTCAGCACCGCAATTTCCCGAATCTTGCCCAGTGTCAGGGTGTAGATGATAAAGGCGACGATGGCGGCGCTGACAATGGCCAGGATGACCAGGAACATGCCGATCTGCTTGGCCGAGGTGGCAATCATCTTGGAAATCAGGATCTCTTCCATCTGGGCCCGGGTATGGACTTGCAGGTGCTTCCAGCGGCGGATGGGTTCGGCGACATCTTCCGGTGCATAGCCCTCTTTGATCTGCACCAGCACCGCATTGACATAGGGGTTGTGGCTTTGCGAGGCCAGCACCGCATCGAGCAGGCCGGGAACTCCCGGACGGTTCAGGCCAGGGTTTTCGGCAGTGCGCTGACGCTGGCCGACGATGGCATCGTTATCCTTCAAAAACTGTGCCTCTTGCGCGTCTTTGAGGGGGATAAAGACCATGGGGTCGCCGCCGGAGGAGACCATGCGCCGGGTCAAGCCGACGACGGTATATTCGTTGCGGCGGATCTGGATTCGATCCCCCAGTTTGAATTTTGTGGCTATATCGGCCACTGCCTCATAGTGGCCGCGGGTTATGAGGCGGCCTGCCACCAGATACCCCGGTTCGCCCGGGCCGCCCGGCAGGATGCCGACGACCATGGAGCGCACATCTCGCAGGCCGTGGCGCACCTGCATGGTCAGATAGGTGATATTGGCGGCGCGAGCGACGCCTGCCATCCCGAGGAGACCGCGATAGACATCATCGTAGATGCTCGATGATTCGGCATACGGCCCCATGGTCTCTTTCTGCACGACCCAGAGATCGGCGCCGCTGTTGTTCAACAGGGCCTTGGCGTCATCGACCATGCCCCGATAGACCCCGGCCATGGAGAAGGTCACGCCGATCAGGAGCCCAAGACCAATGCCGGTGAAGACAAATTTGTTCCATGACTTTAATATGTCACGACCTGCGAGGCTGATCATGGTTTATCCTGGAGCGTGTTTTTTTTGGGATCTTGAGGGCCGGTCTTTGGTGTTTTTTGAGGGGTCTCCGGCACAAGCTGATCGACGATCTTGATCCGGTTGCCCTCGCTGATCTCCCGTTGGCTATAGACGATAATCTGATCGCCTTCCTTGAGGCCACTGGTGATCTGCACCTGGCCGTCAAGATCGCTTGTCCCCACCTGCACCGGTACGAAGGTCGGTTTTTTATCGTGAACAAGCCAGACCCCGTTGTTGCTGTCTTTCATTTTTGATCGTTTCAAGGCCCCATTGGGGATCGCGGGCAGAGCGGGGAGGGGAGGCAAGGCGACTGTGACCTCTGCCATCTCGCCAAGAGGCGGCAGGGGGGCGGGCAGGGCCTCAAAAACGACCTTGGCCAGGATCTCTTCAGTGACGGAGTCGGCTAAGGGTTCCACCCGCTGTACACGGCCCGCAAGAGTTTGCCGGCTTTGTGAGCGCAGGACAATGCGTGCGGGCAGACCAGCAGCCAGGCCCGTGGCCCGCGACTGGTCGAAGCGGACATCAACCCACAGGGCGGAAGGGTCAATGATCTGCACGATCTCCTGGCCGGCCACCACCGTATTGCCGGGCTCTGCCGCCCTGGCTACTACCAGCCCCTCGATCGGTGAGAGCAGGCGCAGCTTGTCCCGTTGCTGGATAAGTCCAGCGCGCTCCGCCGTGATCCGGGCCAGATCGTGACGAGTGGCATCCAGATTGGCGCGGGCCGTGGCCAGGGACTCCACCGCCACCTTGTTTTCCTGATGTTTGACATCAGCTGCTTCCTGGCTGACCGAGTGCGAGGCCAGGAGTTTGATGTAGCGAGCGTCCTGATCGGCAGCAAAGGCGGCGCGGGCCGTAACCTCACGAATTTGCGCCTCGGCCCCCATGGTCAGGGATTCGGCTCGTTTCAGGGCGGCATCCTGCCCTTGTATCCGATCATCCAGATCAACAGGATCCATCTCGGCGATGATCTGACCGGCCTTGACCACATCTCCTACCTCGACTGTCACCCTCAATACCCGGCCTGCTCCAGTTGGCCCAATATGATGGACGTATCGGGCCTGAACCGTGCCAATGCCAAAGAGGGCGGGGGTGATTGCCTGGCTTTTGACGGTGGTTACCGTCACCTTGATCGGCGCCAGCGGCCCTGAGCGGGTAGAAACAAAAAAGAAGGTGGACAGAAGCAGGACGATGCCTGCCCCCAGGGCCAGAATGCGGAGATGAGCGGAGATATTTTTCATAAGGATACCTTTGATGTGTAACTATTCAAACTCAGTAACTCTTTGGTGCTTAGGCAGAAGGTAGAAGGCAGAAGAAAATTCTATGCACACCCTTCCCTCTACATCCCTTCAGTCTTCAGCCTACTGTTTAATATAACCAAATCAACTTAGTGCGAAAATGACCCATGTCAAGAAAAAGAGTACTTCTCTCTATTCTTGGTTCAAGATTATGACCAGCACGTTTTTTTCGGGGCAATAACGATAGTCTTTGACTTCTCTTGTGTATTAAATAAGATAGAAAAGAGGTGCATTGCATTCACAATCTGAAAAATGAGGGGAAAAATGGAGAATGTGGTCAAAGTGGATAAGATATCTTTTCGGTTCACGGGAATTCTGGCCTTACTGCTGGCACTCTCGTTGCTTATCGCTCCCCGGATCAGTACGGCGCATGAATCACCTGTCAAGTCAAATGTCATCAAGTTTCTGGTCTTTCCTTATCAGTCACCGAGGGCGATTATCGAGATATATGGCCCTGTTGGTGCTCGTCTTGAGAAAAAAACAGGCAAAAAAGTGGAAATTTTTTCAGCCCCGGATGCCAAGAGTTTTTTGGAAAAGGCCCGGTCAGGGGAGTATGACCTTCTCCATGCCTCACCCACGACCTATTACAAGTTGCGGTCGGGTGGCTACAAGGTTATCGCCCAAGGGGTCCCCCAATTTTACGGCGGGGTCATTGTCCGTCAGGAGAGTGAGATCAAGACTATTGAAGACCTCAAAGGAAAGAAGGTGGCGGCGATTGGTGACTATTCCTATGCCGGCTATCAATTTATCCTGCCCCAGTTGGTGGCCAAGGGGATCAATCCCCAAAACGATGTAGGGTTCAACTTTCTGGAAAAGGCAGACTCTGTGATCTATGGTGTCATCAACAAGAAGTACGATGCCGGAATACTGCGGTTGGATGCCTTGGATCGTCCAGCCTTTGCCGCAGTCAAGGAGCTGCTCAGGGTCGTTGTTCGTTCGCCGGAGATTCCCCAATTTCCCTTTGTGGTCCAAAGCAGCATGGACACGGTCACCTCCGCCGGTATTCAGGAGGCACTCACCGCCATTTCTCCTGAGCGGCCAGAGGATCATGATCTCTTGCAGAAGATGCAGATCGAAAAAATAGTGATGGTCACCGATGCCGATTATGATGCATTTTATGAGCAGATTAAAGACGCGGACTTTTTTAAACAGCCATGACCAGTTTCCGCTTACGCACTCATCTTTTTCTCTACTGTACCCTGATTCCGCTCTTGTTGACGGCGGCAATCGTCATTTTTTTTACGCATCGTTTCAATACCTATGCCGTTGATCGTCTCACCGCCCACGGCAAGGAGGTCGCCAGTAATATTTCCTTCTCGGTGGCCGATGATCTGATCAATGAAAGCTATGCCCAACTCCAGGAGTTTATTCAAGAATATGTCGCCCAGGGAGGGGTGGTGGCTGTTCAGGTCAGTGACACTCAGGGGATTATTCTGGCCGCCTCCGAGATAAAATTTCTGGGTACTGTCCTGGCGGCCGAGCCAGCCGATAATTGTGTAACGGTAAGCAAAAACGTCTGTATTCGTGTAGATGCCGACCAGTCCCAGCTTGTTGTTACCGCGCCTATTATCGTGGGCAAGGTTGAACTGGGTAAAACCCGGATTTTTTTGTCCATGCGGGATGTCTTGATCAATCAACAAGAGATGCAAAAAAATGGCATACTGATAGGCCTTGGCTTCTGGTTGCTGGCCGTTGCGGTGGGCTATCTTCTGGCCCGGGCCTTGACCGATCCGGTGCAGGGGTTCATGGTTGCCGCCGATCGTATCAGTCGGGGAGATTTTCAGGTTCAGCTCCCCAAGGTCAGGTGGGTGTGGGAATTGCACCGCTTTGGTCAAACCCTGGAGGTGATGGCCAATGCGATTGCCTCCAGAGAATATAAATTGCTGGATTCGGAAAGAAAGTTCCGGCATCTGTTTGAACGGGCCATCGAAGGTATCTTCGTGACCGACGGGCAAGGTGCTTTGCTTGATGTCAACCCCGCCTTTATCAAGATCCTCAGCGCCGCTTCCCGTGAGATCCTGCTGAATCAAAATCTGTTTGCCAATATCTTTGAAAATGAAGAGTCCCTGGTGCGATTCAAGGAGCAGATAGCAAGACAGGGATTCGTCAAGGATTACGAGGTGACCCTGATTAAAAGCGATAGCTCTTCGGTGATCGTCTCTCTGAATTGTCATGTGGTTAAGGGAGTTGATGGCGCCATCGGTAAATATGAAGGGCTGGTGCGTGACATCAGCACACAGAAGAATGCGGAAAAAGAGCTTGTCCGTATGCGCAATTACCTCACTAATATCATCGAATCCATGCCCTCGATGCTGGTAACCCTTGATGACGCCTCTGTGGTCACCCAATGGAACAGCGCCGCCTGCCAAATTACCGGTATTGCCGCAAGCGATGCGATTGGCCGGAAGATTTATGATGTGGCACCGTTTTTTAGTAAATATGCCCCGCAGGTTGATGGTACTAATCGTCAACACAGCCAGATAACCCTGCGGCGGGAACAAATGATGTCGGACTCGACTCATCTCTATGATATGACTTTTTTCCCCTTGGTTGCCAACGGGGTGAATGGTATTGCCATTCGTCTTGATGATATCACTGATCTTGATCTCAAAGAACAGCAATTGCGGCAGGCCCAGAAGATGGAGTCGGTGGGCACTCTGGCCGGAGGTCTGGCCCATGATTTTAATAATGTCCTGGCCGCGATCCTGGGTAACCTGTCGCTTCTCCAGTACAATCTTCGTAACGGATCCGGCCTTCAGGTTCCCGAGATTCTTGAATATCTGGAACGCATGGAGTCAGCGGGTGCACGGGCCGTGGATATGGTGAAACAGTTGCTCACTTTATCACGCAAGCATCAGAATGATCGGGTGCCGGTTGATCTGAATCTTTCAGTTAGGCATGTGCGTAAATTAGGGGAGAACACCTTTGACAAATCGGTGCAGGTCGTGGTGCATCCCGCCGCGTTGCCGGCCTATGTGCTGGCCGATACCACGGAGATTGAGCAAGTGCTGCTTAATCTCTGCATCAATGGGATCCACGCCATGACCATTATGCGGGGAGACGGCGGTGTCTGGGGCGGAACCTTGACCATCGCCATTGATCAGATCAAGGCGGATGCGGATTTTCAGCAAAAACACCCCGAGGCCACCGCCATCAGCTATTGGAAGCTGTCGGTCAGTGATACCGGGGTTGGCATGGGGACGAAGACGGCAGCCAAGATATTTGATCCCTTTTTTACTACCAAGGGACAAGGCAAGGGCACTGGTCTGGGGTTGGCCATGGTCTATAATATCCTCCAGCAACAACAGGGGTTTATTGATGTCTATTCCGAGCTCGGGCTGGGGTCCACCTTCAGTGTCTATCTGCCTTTGCTGGAACGGGAAAACGGCCTGATGTCGGCGGTTGATGCGCAAGTAAGTGTCAGTCACGGCCAGGGACTGATTCTGGTAGTGGATGATGACGAAATTGTCAGGAGAGTGGCCGAGAACATCCTGCAGACCGTGGGCTATACAGTGCTGACCGCGAAAAACGGCAAGGATGGAGTCGAAAAATATCAGGAGGTTTCGGCCAGTGTTATTGCCGTTCTCCTTGATATGGCCATGCCGGTCATGTCGGGACGAGAGGCCTTTCTTGAGATGAAAAAAATCAATTCCGAGGTGAAGGTCTTGCTGGCCTCAGGATTCAGGAAAGATGAAAGAGTGGAAGAGATTTTAGGGCTGGGGGTGAAAGATTTCCTGCAAAAGCCCTATACCCTCACCAGTCTGGCCCAGGCCATGAAGAAGGTGATTGAAGAGTAAAGGGTGAATTGACGAACCTTTTATGATTCATCATAAAAGGAAGAAACAGGCTTGTTGGTCGTATGTGACTTATATTATGGTGTTTATAAATCCCATACGTCCTATAAACGGAACAATCCCTAAAAAAAAGCATTCACATCAATGAATAAAAAAATCATCCTTCCCTTTATCACCGCAATTTTCATACTCTGTTCCTGGCCCGTCAGCTCTTTTGCGGCGGAACTCATCTATATCCCTCTGCCCATCGAAGATCAGGAAACAGTCATTGCCAGCCATAGCCCTATGGTCAACTATCTGGCGTCCAAGCTGGGGGTGCCCATCAAAATTCGTTATGAAAAAGAGTATCAGCAGATCTTGCAACTCTTCAAGGAAGGGAAGGCGGATATCGTCCAACTCGGGCCGCTGCCTTATGCGACCTTAAAAAAAGAGTACCCACAGGCCCTGCCCTTGGCGATTATAAATGAAGCAGACGGCAAGCCTGACTATACCTGCGCGCTTGTTACCGCCTTTGACGGCCCGCAGTCGGTGGCGGAGATACAGCCCCCTCTTGCCTTGCCGCAAGCCCTTTCCACCTGTGGCGACTTTTCCGCCAAGCTGTTGTTGGGCCATAAACCTGGTTTTGAGCAATGGGAGTATAAATATCTGGGGAATCATAGCCAGGTTGCCTTGGCGGTTATTCGTGGTGAATTGAAGGCCGGGGTGATGAAGACCTCGGTGGCAAAAAAATATCAGAATCTTGCCTTGAGGGTATTGCAAGAGACACAACCCGTTCCTGGATTGGTGATGGTTGGCAATGGCGCCACCTTGAACCCTGAACAAATCAAACAGCTTGGGCAGTTACTTGTCGATGCCGATGCTCAAACCACAACAAACTGGATCGTGGGCCATGATGGATTCTCGGCTGTTGCCGTTCAGGATTTTGATTTGTTTTTTCACTCTCTTCAAAGTGGCTATTAAGGCCGGATAACAACAATATCATGTTGCCTCGCATCCTTTCCGTCTTGATTTTCTCAGCCCTTTTCTGGTCTGGCGGTCTTTTCTATCTGCGTCATGAGCGTGATGCCCTGGAAGAGATATCTTTGAGCGCCCATACCGCCGCCTTGAATATGGCCTGGCAGGCCGTTATCACCTCGTATCAGTCTGCGATGCAATCCTATTTTGAATCCTATGTCATGCAGCAACCGCAGGCTTTGGAGATTCTTCGTCAGGCGCAAGGCGCGAATGAGGAGGAGCAGGCCATTCAGCGGGCCCGGCTGTACCGGTTGCTCTATCCCTTTTATCTTGAGCTGCAAAAGAGAAAGGTGCGGCAATTCCAGTTTCATACCTCGGACAGTCGATCTTTCTTACGTTTTCACGCCCCCCATCTCTCCGGCGATTCTTTAGTCGTCAGTCGGCCCTCGGTGCTTATGGCCAATCGTGATCATCTCGTTACCCATGGGTTTGAAACCGGACGGACGCTGGCCGGTTTTAGAAATGTGTTCCCCATTATCCACCAGGGAGAGGCTTTAGGAAGTGTGGAGTTCAGTCAACCCTTCGAGGCGATTCGGAAGAAGTTGTGGCAGCTTGATCATAAAAATGAGTTTATGCTGATCTATAATGCCAAATTGCTTTTGCCCAAGCTCTTTGACGAACATAAAAAATTGTATAAACAGTCGCCTTTTGGCCCGGAATGGCTGCTGGAGGATCCTCAGCAAAAACTACTGCCTGACTCCTCGCCAAGTCTTTCTGCTATTAGCTATGAGGTGGGCGAGAAACTGGCAATGTTACCAGCTTTTGTGCAGAATTTGTCAGCAGATAAACCTCGCTCTGTGGCAGTGCAGGTTCGGGGCGAGATGTACAAGGTAACGGTTATTCCGCTCTTTGATGTTGAGGGTTTTACTTCGGCGGCCTTGCTTTCGTTTGCCGCAGCCCCAGAGCTTGGTGAAATCTCGTTTCATTATCGCAAAAATCTGCTGGTTTTTTCGGCCATGACGCTGTTTGCCGGTCTGGCCCTACTTCTGTTTCTGCAGAGCAGGGAGGTGATTGCCGCTAAAGAGCAGCGTATCAAGATGATCACCAACACGATTATTGATGGCCTGTATGTCATGAACGACCAAGGCGTTATTACTTTTGTGAATAAGGCGGCCTCTGATTATCTGGGTTATTCTCGAGGGGAATTGCTGGGCCAGGTGGCTCATACTCTCTTCCATTTTCATAATTTTGGGCCCCCTTGCCCTATAGAAGAGTGTCCAATCTTTAAGGTGTTACGGAGCAAGTGCAGCTATATGGGGGAAGAGGTGTTCAGGCGCAAGGATAACACCTCTTTTATAGCTGAGGTTGCCAGTGAGGCAATGTCCAAAAACGGGAGGATAGAGGGTTCGGTCACGATTTTCAGGGACATCAGCGCCCGGAAACATGCCGAAATTGCCTTGAAAGAGGCCCATGACAAGTTGGATCTTCTCTCCAATAATATCGAAACCCAGGTCTGGTCTCTGGTGAGCCCTGATACCTATGGCGCCGTCAATCATGCCCATGCTGAGTTTTGTGGTTTTAGCCCGGAGGAGATGGAATACAAGACTATATATGAATTGTTTTCCCGAGACGCCGCGGAGACCTATGTTGAACATAATCTGGCGGTGTTTGCGGGGAGTGGTCAGATTCGCACCGAGGAATGGGTTCGTAACGCGCGAGGTGAACGCCGTCTGCTGTCACTGATCAAGACCCCAAAACTTACAGCGGAAGGCCAGGTGGAATATGCCATCTGTTCAGGGGAAGATATTACTGAACGCAAGCAGATGGAAGAGCAGTTGCGTGAACTTTGCAACACCGATTTCCTGACCAAGGCCTTTAATCGGCGTTATTTTTTGCAGGTATTAGAGGCCGAGGTGCAGCGGTCGCAACGATACGCGACCCCGTTTGCGCTGGTTATGTGTGATATCGATCATTTCAAGAAGGTAAATGATACCTTTGGCCATGAAACCGGTGACCTGGTCCTCACCAGGATTGTGAGTTTGATTCAGGAACGAGTGCGCAGTGCCGATGTCTTTGCCCGCTGGGGTGGAGAAGAGTTTGTGTTGTTGCTGGCCAACACCTCGTTGATAGATGGCGTGGTGCTTGTTGAAAAGATCATGGAAAATATCCGCGTCTTGGATTTTGGCGAGGTCGGAATGGTCACGGTCAGTTTTGGGGTGACACGCTATCGCTCTGAGGACACCGTTGACACCCTGTTAAACCGAGCCGACAACCTGCTCTATGAAGCAAAGGCGGCAGGGCGGGATTGTGTTCGTTCCTCGATCTGATTGCTGAATGAGGAGATTGTCGGGTTGCTCAATGACAACAATCTCCGTTTGTTGCCTCTGAAGGCTGAAGGCGAGAGCAAAGGGCTTGGTGGAAATCCTCAGTTTTCTCAGCCTTCAGTCTTTTACCCTCAGTTCAGGTTCATCTTTCACCCCAGATAACCGGGTCAGATCAAGGCCGATTGTCTCTCGCTTGCTCTCAAATTGCCGATACTTGATCCCTGCCCGATCGAGCATCATCTTTGCGGCCCGCACCGTATCGGTATCCTTGTACTTATCTGACATATAGATAATCTCTTTGATCCCTGCCTGGATAATGACCTTGGTGCATTCGTTGCAAGGGAAAAGTCCCACATAGATGCGGCAATTGTGCAGATTATAGGTGATGGAATTCAGGACGGCGTTGATTTCGGCGTGACAGACATAAGGGTATTTGGTGTCCAGGAAAGTCCCTTCTCGGGCCCATGGCAACTCGTCATCGGAGCACCCCCAGGGAAAACCGTTGTAGCCGACACCCACAATCTTGTTTTGCTCATTGGCCACACATGCCCCCACCTGGGTGTTCGGATCTTTACTGCGCAGGGCCGAGAGGAGGGCGACAGCCATGAAATATTCATCCCAGGAGAGATAATCACTCCGTTTTTTTTCTTTATCTTTTGTGTTCCGCATAAGGGCCTCGTGCGCTTAGGGCATACGGAGCCGTTACGAAATAATATACTTTTTCAAATTATTTCGTTACCGCTCCTTCTGCTGTTTTTGACGTTCAGATGGTCATGTTTTTTTTACAGCGGCTTAGGAATCCATTGTGTGAGACTTTTCTGTAATTCGCCTGAATCCTTGTTGGTCTTGATAAAAAGATTAACCTGATGTCGTAATTCTTCATCTTCACTTCGCATTTTCCAACCCATGAACTCCTCGGTTACCATGGTCGGAATGGGAGTAAGCGCGGCTGACTTGAGGTTGGCGGCCAAATAGCAGATCGTTGGTGCGTCATGGAGGAAGATGTCAATTTTTTTCGCGGTCAAGGCCTTGATAGTCGCGTCCATCGTTTTGAGGCGCATAATTTTGACCCCACGCATGGTCTTGGTGAGAAACAGGTCGGCTACACTGCCCTCGATAACGCCAACGATAAAATTGGACTTTTCCAGGCTGTAGATTCCGGTAGAAAAGAGGGAGGCGTCACGGGTTCGGACCAGCATGACCTGACCCGTACGTAGGTAGGGATCGCTGAAAGTAACGCCGCGATCTTTCTCGCTGACGATGGTCAAGCCAGACATGATAATGTCAACTTGGTCTTGGAGCAGGGCTTCGGTGGCCCTTTTCTTGGGTACCTTGATAAAGTGTACCGTTTTTTTGGTGAATGTTGCCAGCTTTTGGGCCATATCTGCTTCAAAGCCTTGTATCTTTTCATCTTTTTGAAAGATGAAAGGAGGGGAATATGGTGATATCCCAACGCGCAATATTGCCGGATCCGCCTTTATTTCGGGCTCGGCCAGCGGTTCGGGTTTGATTTCCGGCTTGGTGGGAGCGATCACTGGTTTGATGGGTTCTATCTGGCTCTGCGGGATTTTTTTGGTAGGCAGGACATACTCGGGATGGTCTGGATTACAAGCATTCAGGCTCACGAAAAAGAGCAGTGCCGACACTATCAGGAGTAATTGAGTGATATTTTTTTGCATATATTTTTGTGTTACCTTCTGAGTGTTCATTGGATACTCTCAACTTCTGGTGTCGCTTTGTTGTACCGCCTTGCGCCGCTTGCGCCAGGAGGAAACCCCGGTGATCTTGTCAATAAATTGTTTAATGGCCTGAAAGTAGAGTTTGCCCGCAACGGTGATGACGGAATTATGGTCGGCACCTGGTACTACTTGAAATTCCTTGCTTTTGGCCCCGCAGAAAGATTGCAGTTTTTCGGCCTCGGCCGCTGGAATCAGTTCATCTCGGGCCCCATGCAGGATGAAGGTGGGTTTGGTGACTAAGGCAATCTTGGCATTGTTGTTGAAGCATTCTTCCTCGGTAAGATCAAGATCACGCACATCGAGTCCTAAAGATCGTGCCAGCGGCAGGGTGTCGGCAAAACCGCTTTCTATGATCAACCCTTTGATATCATCAGAAAATTTTGAGGCAAGATCAATAGCGCAGGCCGATCCCAAGGAACGGCCCATGAGGAAGAGGGGGCCTGTATAGCCATTTTCGGCCAACCATTTTTGGGTCTCCCGCAACAGGGTTTCGCTATCGCTGAACATGGCGGTGACGCTCGGTTGGCCGCTGCTCCAGCCATAGCCGCGATAGTCCGTCACTAACAGGTTTACACCCACTTCGTTGTATCGCGGGCCAAGGCTGTCATGGTCACCCACCGTCTCGCCATTGCCATGAAAGTAGAGAATACAGGGGGCGGCGGGGTCAGTGAGATAAAACCGGCAACCTATGGCGACTGCCGGCTCCATCTCAAAGCTGAGATCACAGGCTCCCGGTGGCAAAGGGGTGAGGGCTTCTGCTTGCGGGTAAAAGATATGGGAGAGGATCTCGGGACGATCTAATTTGCTATAGGGCATGATAATAAATTACGAGTTATGAATTACGAATTAAGGAAACCTTAAGCCTTCAGTCTATTCACCTGGGTGTTATTCTATCTTTTTTGCGTGTAAATGGATCTTCTTTTTGATGGCCAGCTCCTGGGCCACCTGGGTAGCGGTTTCTTCTATCGACCTTCCATCGGACATGATAATCGGGATCTCGTATTGCAGAAAGATCTGATGGGCCTGATTGAGTTCATTCACGCAGGTGGAAAGCTTGGCATAGGAGCTGCCTTTATATCGTTTTTCCCGGATGTGATGGAGGATCTCTGGGGTGGTGGAGAGGGCAATAACCCGTTTTTTATTCCTGAGGATATCCGCCGGCAGTCGATAGGCATTCAAGTCGTCGCAGACCAGCGGGTAATTGGCGGTCTTGATCCCCATCTGGGTAGCCAGATAGACCGAAATAGGGGTCTTCCCCGAGCGGGAAACTCCCAGCAGGATAACCTCGGCCTCATCATAATCATTGGTCGAAGAACCATCGTCGTGGGAGATACAATACTGGATTGCTGCGACCCGTTTGGCCATCGTGGTGTCGTCAAGATGTCTTGAAAATCCTGATTCCCTCAAAGGCTGGGCCTCTAGGAGTCCTTCCAGTCGAGAAAGATAGGTGTCGCAGATATTGAAAAGTTCAATCTCAGGTGCATCCAGAATCTCAAGCAGGGCAGGATTCATGATCGTGGAGAACACTAAGGGGTGGCGGCCGGCCGATTGTTTAATGATGTGTTCACGGACGTTCCAGGCATCTTTTTCCGTGCGGATGAAAGAGATTCTTTCCTCATTAAAACTGATCTCCGGGAACTGGCAGAGCAAGGCCTTGCCCAGATCCTCAGCCAGGATACCGGTGCTGCCGGACAGAAAATAGACATCTTTAGATTTCCACATGGTGCTCCTTTTCCTTTTGGCGGTCGGCCTCACGAACGTCAGCAAAAGATCGACAGCAATTCCGGCCCGCAGCCTTGGCCAGATACATGGCCAGATCAGCATTTTTCAGCAGGGTGCTGATGTCGGTCGCATCTTCCGGGCAGGTGGTCACCCCGATACTGGCGGAGATGCAGGTCACTTCCTGGTTGTTGAGATAATAGGGTTTCTGCAGGGCTTCAAGAATTTTCTTCGTCACCTTGTCAATACCCACCTCCAGTTTGATATTGGTGAGGATCAGAATGAATTCGTCGCCGCCAAAGCGGGACACCGTATCGGTATCACGCACGCATGCCTGGATTCGGTGCGCGGCCTCAATAAGAAGAAGATCCCCGTAATCATGACCGAGGGTATCATTGACCTCCTTGAAATGATCAAGATCAAGAAAGAGCAGGACGAGCGAAGAGAGGTCGCGCTGGACGGAGGTCATGGCGCTCTGCAAGCGATAGAGAAACAAGCGGCGGTTGGGGAGCCCAGTCAGATGGTCAAAGTTGGCCTGCCGCCAGATAATCTCTTCAGATTGTTTTCGGGCCGTAATATCTTCTTTAATTGCCATGTAATGGGTGATTTCACCCTTGTCGTTGAAGATGGGAGAGATAATCGCATGTTCAGTGAACTCTTCACCATTCTTTTTTATGTTGTACAACTCGCCTTCCCAAATCTTGCCATTACTGATGGTCTGCCACAGTTGTACATAGGTTTCGGGAAGGTTTTTCTCTGTCTTGAGGAGTCGCGGATTTTTCCCCAGGGCCTCTTCAAAGGTGTAACCGGTAAGCCGGGTAAAGGCAGGGTTGACGAATTCAATGTTGCCCAGGGTGTCGGTAATAACAATGGTGACCGGACTTTGTTCCACGGCAACAGAGAGCTTGCTGATGCTGTCTTGACTCTCTTTCATCCGAGCGAGCATCTGGTTAAAAATGGTGGTGAGACGGGCTAGTTCGGGGCTGTTGTCGTATTCAGCGAAAGTTTCTCGCCCGTCACATTGATCCATGTGGGCAATAAAGCGGTGGAGCGGGGCGATAAAACGGAATAAAGACCACCAGACGCAAAGAAGCGTGAGCAGCCCGCAGAGGAGGATCGTCAAGAGTATCAAACGCAGGCTCCCATAAAAAGGGGTCATGACCTCTTGCATGGGGATATCGGCCGCCAGGATCCAGGGTGTTACCTGAAGATGGTAAAAAGAGGACATGAAGGCTGAATCATCCCGGGACGTTGTGGCTCCGCTCCCGTTAACCCCCTGTAAAACCTGATTGAAAAATGTGTTGGCCTTGGGGGGGGGATCTTTTTTCATAAGCCTGGTGGCATCAGGGTGGATCAGCAAGATTTTATCCTGGGAATAGAGATAGAAATATCCATCTTCCCCTACCTTGCTCTTGGCGATATTGCCCAACACATTATCGCCGGTCAGGGTCAGGCCGCCACATAAATACCCAGAGATTTCCCCCTTGCCATCATAAATGGGGTTTATGAATTCGATTATGGGGCGCTGGCCAGGTTTAACCGATAAAAACGGTTCGGAGATGATCGGACGGCCAGCGTCTCGGGCTTGTTGGAAAAAGGGGAGTGACGAGTAATTACTTTCCAATCTCTCGGTGGTCACAAAAGGAGTCTCGGCTAAGAGATGGCCATCAGCACTGATGATCATCAGTCCATCATCAAAGAGCGAGAGGATTCCGGTGTGATGGGAGAGAAATTGCTGGGCAGGGGCGACATCAAGCATGATCTCCGGCGGCACAAGATCGGCTACGACCTTGAGGATCTTCAGCTTGCTGGCGAGATCGGCATCGAGGTAGAGGGCAAAGTCCTGCACCGTGGTAAACTGTTGTTTGCCAAAGGTTGCAATATGTTCTTTTTTGAGGAAAACAGAGGCCCCGATCAAGACAACAAGAATGTTGACGATGATCCCCATAGAGATAACAATGCCAATTCTGGTTGAAAGATTCCAGTTTTTCCAGAGTCTGTGATTGAGCATGGGATTAATCTGTAGTGGGGTAGGCCCTTAGGTCGAGCGGGGCTGAGTCTTTTGCCTCATTTCAATTTTCATTCAAATTGGCGTCTTCGTCGGCTGCACTGCGCGGTTCCTCATGGTACTCATCCGTACTGCTTCGTCGCCGCTCTTGTTTTTATTTACCCCATTTTTTACGGGTCGGGGCAACAATCGTTTTTTTCTTGAACGAGATTGCCGGATACCCGAGAATATCCTGGGTCTTGTCGGAAAATTCACGACAGGGCCGGATGGTTAAATCTTTGAGAATCTCGACATCCACCTCACCATGCCCTGGAAAATGGAGGGTGAGCAGCAGGGGGCACGTCCCATGAAACTGGTAGCAGGCCTTTTTCAGGGCCTCCAATCGTTGCCGGGTGACGCTTGCGGCCTTGAGATCGAGCTTGATAGCCTCTGTATATTTTTCGCGGGCCTCGGGGAGCAGATCAATCGATTCGGCGAGGATCTTGGCCCCCCGTTCATCCTGCTGCACCGTGCCCTGGATGATCACCGCCTCGGTTGAGGCCAGCAGGTGCTGGGTGCGGGTGTAGGTCTCGGGGAAGACCACGACCTCCACGGC
>DDWW01000054.1:0-80045 GCA_002347085.1 Desulfobulbaceae bacterium UBA2276
GCTTGCAGCATAAATATGAGCAGCATCATCAGGTCAAATATGCAGCCACGGCGATCAAGGCCACGGCCGAACTCGCTGACCGTTATATCAACGACCGTTTCCTGCCGGATAAGGCTATTGATGTGCTTGATGAGGTGGGCTCGAATTTCCGCCTGGCCGGCAAGATTGGCCGTACCGTCACGGTTAGGGATGTAGAGGCGGTGGTCTCGCGCATGGCCAGGGTCCCTGCCAAGAGCGGGACGAGTGCTGAGCTTGGTTCTTTGAAAGATCTGGCCGCCACCATGAAAGGGGTGATCTTTGGTCAGGATGAGGCCGTCGACACGGTGGTAGGCGCGGTCAAACGGGCGCGGGCAGGGCTTGGCCATCCGCAGTCGCCCACCGGTTGTTTTCTCTTTGCCGGGCCTACCGGAGTCGGTAAGACCGAGGTGGCCAGACAGTTGGCCCAAACCCTTGGTGTCCATTTTGAGCGCTTCGACATGAGTGAGTACATGGAAAAACATGCGGTGGCCCGTCTTATTGGCGCGCCTCCCGGCTACGTCGGCTTTGATCAGGGCGGGCTGCTCACCGAGGCCATCCGCAAGCATCCCTATTCCGTGCTCCTGCTTGATGAGATCGAAAAGGCCCATGCTGACATCTTCTCCATCCTGTTGCAGGTGATGGATCATTCAACACTGACCGACAACTCGGGGCGGAAGGCGGATTTTCGGAATGTCATCCTGATCATGACCACCAATGCCGGGGCCCGTGAGATGAATACGACCCCTATTGGTTTTGTCACCGACAAAAAAGGGCGTGATCAGAAGGCGGTCAAGAGCTTGTTTGCTCCCGAGTTCCGCAACCGGCTGGATGCTATTATCTCTTTCGGGGCCCTGAGCGCCGAATCGGTGGAAAGGGTGGTCGAGAAGATGATTGTTGAGCTGCAGGGCCAACTGGCTGAGCGGAAGGTGACGATTACCTTGAGTCCTGCCGCCCGTGCTTATCTGGCCACGAAAGGCTATGATCCCGACTATGGCGCCAGACCGCTGAGGCGGTTGATCATGGCTGAGATCGGGGATGTGCTCACCGATGAGATCCTCTTTGGCGCCCTGACGCGGGGCGGTGAAGTTTGGATCGACGTACAGGAGAAAAAACTGCTCTTTACCTATCCGGCCAGAGGTGGCGAGGTGAAAGTCGAGAGGTGAGGCCGTTGTTAAAAGATAACTGTAATATTTCAGTACAGGAACAGCATAAGGGGCCGTAAAGAAAGAGCTGAGAACGCAACGGTTATTTCTTGACGGCCCCTCAATAAACAGGAGCATGCGTAAATGCACGATATTATCAACTGGCTCGTGGAGAGTATAGGCACTATGGGCTATCCCGGGATCTTTCTCCTGATGGCGATGGAGAGCTCCGTTATTCCGATCCCCAGCGAACTGATCATGCCTCCGGCCGGCTATCTGGCCCAGGCAGGGAAGATGGACATGCTGACGGCTATTCTCTGCGGTACCTTTGGCAGCCTTTTTGGGGCCTATGCCAATTATTTTGCCGCCCATTATCTGGGGAGGCCGCTTATCCTGAAGTATGGCCGCTATGTCTGGATCACCGAGGAAAAATTCATGAAGGTCGAGACCTTCTTCCTGCGGCATGGTGAGATTTCGACCTTTATCGGGCGGCTCCTGCCGGTCGTGCGTCACTTGATCTCGCTGCCGGCGGGTCTGGCTGGAATGAATCACCTGAAGTTTTCCCTCTATACCTTGTTGGGCGCGGGAATCTGGGTGACGATTCTTGCCTGGATCGGTTATTTTATTGGGGAGAATCAGGAGCTGATTATGCGTTATTCCCACCAGGCCCTGTACGGGGTGTTGGCTGTTTCGGCTGTGCTCATCGTGATTTATATCAAGTTGCAGCCGAAGAAGGCAAAACAGGTCGTCGAATAAAGTGGGGAGAGGTTGCAACTTTTCTTGATCGTGGAAAGGCCGATTTTGTATTGGACTTTGGTTCTTCTTGTAGGGACACTTCTTTTGCAGGCTGAAACCCTGCACGCTGAGAATCAGGGCAAATCGGCGGGTATGCGCCCCGCATCACTCCCAGGCACAACCCTGACCATGCCCGAGGACGTCTCCTCAGGCTCTCGTCTTTCTCCCAAAGAAGCCGCACAAATTGTCACCCTCCACAACACGATCCGGGCGGAAGTAGGTGTCGGCCCGCTGTGCTGGTCAGCAAAACTGGCGGCTTATGCCCAGCAATGGGCGGATCATCTTGTTACTTCTCGATGCCGGATGGAACATCGTCCCCGTGCCGGGAAGTGGCGGCAGGAATATGGCGAGAATCTCTTTATAGGAACGGTTGGTTATTATGGAACATCGGATGCGGTAAAGGCCTGGGCAAGGGAGAAAAGCAAGTATCCTGGCGGTGCACTGCAAGCTTCTCGCGGGGAAAATGCTGGTCATTATACCCAGATCGTCTGGCAGGATACCCAACGGATTGGCTGTGCCACCGGGGTCTGTCAGGGGAATGTAATCGTGGTCTGTAATTATGATCCTCCTGGGAATTTTGTAGGACAGAGTCCTTATAAGTAGAGAAATCACCTATAGCCATTCCGCATTCTTGCGCTTCACAGCATCCTGCCATAAGAGATAACCCTTAAAACGCCTCAATACTGTTCTGGAAAAGCTTGTCCCCTGAACCTTTGTAATTCCCGAACTCAGGGCCAGCCACCTGAACACCGCCGTCCTGCTTCTACTGTACGAATACCTTCAGTTCCTTTTCGCGTTTAGCGATCCCCTTTATGCCGATACTCGTGCCGCCCGCTTTTCCCTGGGAAAGTCCTTTGGCGTCCAGCTTGAAGTCTCTTTCAGATGCCGTCTTCCGGGCCGCGTTCCATATTGTCATCTTATCCACGGCCCACCCGAACATGCCGCCGATCCTCTCCGCCCCCAGGAAGGTTGTCAGGGATCCCAACAAACTAAGCTTGCAGGCACAAGGCTTTTTCTTGCGAGCCATCGCATATTCGTCAGAACCGACAAGCACTTTCTGGGAAAAATCCATCAACAACTGCGGAAAAAGCGATGCAAAGGCAGCAAGTATCGTGGGAATCCGCTTGTCTTGCAAGTGCACCCTAAATTGACAATAAAAATCAATGGTGATACCTTCGTACTGTGGGAGAAAAAAATGATATTATACAAAGAAGTTCAATAAGAAGAGGTCGATTGTTAAAAGGATTTTTGAACTGTTATGAAAATATCTTCAGGACTTAACAAGCAGATCTTCCTGGCCATGGCCGTGGCCGGCCTCTTCCCCTTGTTGGTGATGGCCTTCCAAAACAACTATTTTGCCCAGCAGACCATCGAGATTATTGAAAAAGAGCATCTCGCTTTTTCCCTGCGCTCCCGCGAGCTCTGGCTGCGAACGTGGGTAAATCATACCCGTCGGGATTTTTATCACCTGGCCCTGGATAATGGTGATAAAAAAGACCTGAGCGACGAAGAGATCTTTCTTCGAACGGCCCGGAGGCTTTTCACCGGACATCTTACCTATCGTTCCATCAGTCTCTATCGACCTGACTGGTCACTGCTCATTCGCTATCCCGAAGAGTTCAAGGAGGAGATCCAAGCTCCTTCGAAGGCGTATCGTGAAAAACTCCAGGTTCCGGGATCACTCTTTGTTGTGGATGGGGAGTATCGTGATGTCGGCAAGGAGGTCATCCTGTCGGTGGGCCAGGGACTGCTGAACCGGGAGGGCAAGATCGGAGCCTTTTTGGTTGCCGAAATCAATCTGAACCGTTCTTTGGAGCCCATTCTGGCTGACGCCTCTGATCTCAATTCCGGAGGCAGTTATATTCTTGCCTCTGAAGAAGGTAAAATTCTCTATCGTGCATCGGTGTCAGACCGGAAGATCTCCCCCTCGGAACCGTGTGTTTGGGATATCGTCCCTTTGCAGGTGCTGACCAGTCCCTCTCGGGAAGTACATAAAATCCTGAACTGTGGAGCTGAGAGCTACTTCGTCACTGCTCCCATTCCAGAATTTAAATGGCTGCTCATCAGTCAGTTCGAAACCGGTACCGCTCTCCAGAAATTTGAGAAGTATATCCTTTATGGTTTAGTCACGGCCGGCCTCACCTTCATCATCCTTGTCGTTTTATCCCAAAAACTTTCAAAACGTCTTTCCGCCCCCCTTGATGAGCTCACCAGGGTTGCCCGACAGATCAGCGTCGGCCGGCACAATGAGCGGCTGCCTTCTTTTAAGGAAGAATACGCCCAGGAGGTGGGAGTGGCCTTCAACACCATGATGGATGCCCTGGAAAAACAGCAGCAAACCATCATCCAAAGCACCACCCTCAGCACGATAGGCAAGATGAGTTCAAGTCTGGTGCATGAGATGCGCAATCCTCTCTCGTCGATCAAAATCAATCTCCAGGCCATGGCCAGGAAGATCAGAGATGATAAGGATTGCAGTGAGATGGCCGCTATCTCCCTTCTGCAGGTCAGCCGCCTTGACCGAATGTTTGAGGATCTGCTCCAGTACAGCAAACCCATTGAAATCCATAAGGAATCGATCACTTTTTCCGAACTGGTTGATCAGTCTTTGACCACCGTCAAAGCAGAGGCGGAGAAGAAGGGTGTAGCTCTTCGGGTGGAGGATAAACTCCAGGATTTCCTCTTTCAGGCCGACAGGGAAAGTACCTGCCGGGCCTTGATTAATCTGGTGGGCAATGCCATCCAGTGGTCTGAGCCGGGCGGCATCGTCACCATAAGCGGCAGGCGTCCTGCCGGAACCGAAGGGGTGGCAGTGATTCGAGTTGCGGATAAAGGGCCTGGCCTGAGACCGGAGCAGATGGAAAGGGTGTTTCAGCCTTTTTTCACCACCCGTCCCTTGGGTACAGGTCTTGGTCTGGCAAATGTAAAAAAGATCATGGACTGCCAGGGTGGATCGGTTCTTGCTACAAACAACCCCAATGGGGGGGCAAGCTTTTCACTNNGGGTAATGATTAAAATTCTTATCATCGATGATGATCAGGCCTTGGCCAGATCGCTGGAGATTCAACTCAAGGCGGAAGGTCATGGGGTCGTCGTCGCCCATAATGTCTCGGACGGCATGACAGCCCTCAAAGAGTTGGTGCCCGATCTGGTACTCTTGGATCTGAATCTTCCTGATGAGCACGGCTTGAAGGCGTTGCCGGTTATTTTTGCCAATCTGCCCGGCGTGACAGTGGTTATCATGACCGGCAATACGGAAAACAGTGAAGCCGTTGATGCCATGCGTGATGGCGCCTTTGATTATCTGCGAAAGCCGTTGGATCTTGATGAACTTTTGCAGATGACCGTCAAGGTGGAATCGTTAAAGAAAAAAGGCGTTTCAGGTGATGGGGCCAAAGAAGAGTCTTCTCCCAAGACCTTCGCTTTGCAGATGATTGGTTCCGACCGGAAAATTATTGATATCCACAAACAGCTCGGTCTTCTGGCTCGCAGCAGGGTAACGGTGCTTGTTACCGGAGAATCGGGCACCGGCAAAGAGCTGGTGGCCCGCATTCTCCATAAAGCATCAGCCCCGGATCAGCCGTTTGTGGCCATAAACTGTTCCGCTTTTGTCTCCACTCTCCTGGAAAGTGAACTTTTCGGCTATGAGAAAGGGGCCTTTACCGGCGCGGATCAGATCAAGAAAGGGAAACTGGAATTTGCCGGTAAGGGTACGGTTTTTCTCGATGAGATCGGCGATATGTCTCTGGATCTGCAGAGCAAACTGCTTCGGGTCCTCCAGGAGGATGAATTTGTCCGGGTGGGAGGGCTCAAGACCATGAGATTTGAGGCTCGGATTGTGGCGGCAACCCACCGCAATCTCCAGGAAATGGTGGGCAACGGGACCTTCCGGCAGGACCTCTTTTACCGGCTCAATGTGGTCAGCATTGAAGTCCCCCCCCTACGCGAGCGACGGGGCGACATCGACCATCTTGCCGAGTATCTTCTGGCCAAGATTGCCTTTAAGATGGGGCGTCAGCCCTTGCGTCTCAGCACTGCCGGCTGTTTGAAGCTGCGGACCGGTAATTGGCCCGGTAACGTCCGTGAACTCGAAAACACCCTGACTCGGGCCATGGTCCTGGCCTATGGCAAGGAGATCGACGCCGAGGACCTGGTCATGCAGCAGGAGGATGTTCAGGGACAGACAGCCCGTCCTGTAACCGGCACCCTGGCAGCTACCGAAAGAATGTATATAAGCCAGGCACTCGCCGAACATAACTGGAATATTACCCATACCGCTCTCACCCTGGATGTCTCACCCACCACTCTCCGTAAAAAAATCACTGATTATCACCTAAAGCGAGCTGAATCCTGATGTCTTCTTTCTCTTTTTTCTCTGTAGCAAGGGTACGGGTTTTATTCCTGATGGCCCTTTTCTGTCTGTTGTTACCGGCATCTCTCTGGGCCATTGATTTAGCAGATGACAAGATACAACTGCACGGCTTTTTGACCCAGGGATACATGGAGAGCGTGGATAATAATTTTCTCGGGGATACCATGGACGGCACCTTTCGCCTCACTGAGATAGGCCTCAACCTCAATGCCAAACTTACAGATAAGTTTCGTTTGGGCGGGCAGGCCCTCTATTGTAATTTACCGGCAGCAAGCACAGGCAAAGTTCGCGTTGATTGGCTGGTGGCCGATTACCATTTTTCCGATCCCTTCGGGGTCCGACTGGGCAAGGTAAAGATGCCCATGGGCCTCTATAATATGGAGCGTGACTCTGACTTCCTGCGTCCTCTCATCTTTCTTCCTCAATCCATTTATGACGAGACCCTTCGTGATTCCTGGCAGTCCCTTTGGGGGGGGGATGTGTATGGCAATCTGCTCCTGAGTAAATGGGGGGACGTCGATTACCAGCTCTTTGGCGGCCGCATTCAGTATGAAGATGATTCCTTGGCCACCCTTGCCTCCAGCGAATTTGTCAATCGTTACAATAAGCAATACGCGTTGTCTCTCAGTGCTGAGGATCTGGATCGACAGAATAATTATGCCTATGGGGCGGCCCTGTTTTTTAATCCCTCACTCAAGGGACTGCGCGGGGCCATGACATTGCTGGTCCTGGATGACGAATCGTGGATCCATGAATACGAGGTGAGCAGTCTGCGAATAAAAAGCAAGTTTGTCACCTCCCTTGAATATACCTGGCAGAAATTTAGCGGGACTGTCGAATACAGTGAGACGGACCGCAGACAGGAGCAGTTCGAGGTCACGACATTGGATGGTCCTTCCCAGTCCTGGTATGTGCTCCTGAGCTACTCCCCTGTTGAGGCGTTGACCTTTTCCCTGCTCTATGATGAGTATTACCGACTTAAAAACAATCACCATGAATCTGCAGGCTCCCAGAACCTTTACCCCTGGCGCAAGGACCTGGCGGCCTCTCTGCGCTATGATATTGCTGAGAATTGGACCTTTAAGGCCGAATGGCACATCGTAGACGGGACGGCCCTCTACTCGGGATATTTCAATCCGCAGGGCACTGAGCGTTACTGGCAGTACGGTGCCTTGAAACTCTCTTTCAACTTTTAATCATGGCGATGACGGTGAAAAAGAGAACAGGTGGTCTTGTCCTGGCTATATGGCTCTTTACCGTAGGGGCCGGGAGGGCGGAGCCGCAGGCTGATTTTGTGCTGGTGGTCAATGCTGAGAATGAGGTGACCACCATCAGCCGTAAAGATGTCGAACTTATTTTCCTGAACAAACAACGAAGCTGGCCTGATGGAAAAAATATTGGTGTGGTCATTAACGAAAATCCAAAGATTTATGAATCTTTCAGCCATACTGTTCTGAGGCGATCGTCAAGTCAGTTTTTGGTCTTCCGTAAGAAGATGTTGTTTCGCGGCCAGGGTATGCCGTCCCCCACACTCAAAACGGATAAAGATGTTATTGTGTTTGTGACCGAGCATGTGGATAGCATCAGTTATGTCAGCCCCGATGCGGTAACGCCGGCAGTGAAGGTTGTCTCAATTCTCCAGTAGGTCTTGGCATGAATATCCTCTGCAGTATTCGCTGTAAAATTTGGGCCTGTGGCAGCGTGGCCCTCCTGATTTATCTTACTGCCACTCTGGCTACCACCTGGGTGAATAACGAGACTAAGGTCTCTATTATTCACGTGCAACGGATCGATCTGCCTCTCTTTTCTCAAGGGGTTCTTGTTAATAGTCTCTTTGTCAGCCAGAGTGAACAATATGAAAACGGACTGCTCACAGGAGAGCAGGGAGAAATCGACCACGCCAATATGCTCCATCATCAGATAGCTCCCTTGCTGGATGAGCTGGTGCGGTTGGTCAATACCAACCATCATGATCTCTCTTCGCGTATCCTGTCTTTGCGGGATGATTACAACAATTATTTCGTCATGGCCTCCCAGTACTATATGGAGGCGGTTCAGAAGGATGATATCTTTGCTTCCCGCAATGAGATCCATCAGCTTGGAAAACTCCAGGCCGGCCTGAGCGCCGACTTCAAACAGGTTGCCGGGAGCCTGCAGGAGATGACCAATGAGGATCTTGAGAAAAATAACCAGCGTATTGATTTTTACACCCGGTTCCTCTCCATCGTTTTTCTCCTGTTTCTCATTGTCGCTGTCGTGGTGATTAACTGGCTCGCCAATAAAGAGATCATTGCCCCGCTGGGGAAAATAAAAAGGATGATTGCCGATTTCGGTCGTGGTAGCGCGATCGAAAAACCGCAAGGCAGTGCCAATGGGGATGAAATTCAGGAACTGGCAAATTCCTTCTGGCAGATGACTTGCGAGCTTCAGCGCATAACCGTCTCTCGGGACTATGTGGATAATATCATCAACAACATGTCGGATTCGCTGATCATCTTAAATCCCGACCTGACCATTCAGACCGCCAACCAAGCGACCCTCAGGCTCTTGAATTTCCCGAGGGAGGAATTGGAAGGCAGTTCCTTCCGGAATATTTTCAGTCATCATGAAAAGGCCGTTATTGATTCCCTTGTGCATGGGTTTCTCGAGGGCAAGGGCGTCGCCAATTTTGAAGCGTACTATACCGGCTACGATGAACAGTCTGTTCCGGTGCTTTTTTCGGCCAGCACCCTCTACTTTCCTGATGGCACCCTGCAGGGTATTTCCTGTATGGCTCGTGATATCAGCGAACTCAAAGAACAGCGTGATAATCTGGAATTTCTGGCCAATTTTGACAAACTCACCGGCCTGCCCAACCGCAATCTCTTTTTAGATCGTCTGGCCGTGACTGTCAATGAGGCCAGGCGTTATGGCCATCTCTTTGCCCTGTTTTATCTCGATCTTGATAATTTTAAATTCCTCAATGACACATACGGTCATGGCGCCGGAGACCTTGCCCTGCAAGAGGTGGCAATCCGTCTGCAGGAGACGGTGCGTGATTCCGACACCGTCTCCAGGATTGGTGGTGACGAGTTCGCCATCCTGCTGAACAGGGTTCAAGATACCGGTGAAGCCACAATAGTGGCTGCCAAGATTCTGGATATTATGGGCAAGCCATTCCTCATCCAAGGAAACCAGAGCATCCTGGGGATCAGTATCGGTATCTGTCTTTTCTCTCCTGAGATTACCAGCGTGGACGACCTGATAAAAAATGCCGACATGGCTATGTACGCCGCCAAGGCTCAGGGCCGTAACCGTTTCGTCTTTTCTTTCTTGGATCAAGTATAAACTCTCAATCCGGTATCAGCCTTCTACGCAGGACTTTTCTTTTTTGCTACAAAGAGCTTTTACCTTCCCTCTCTTAATCTTCTCCCACCAGATATCCCATTTCACAAACTTGATCTCCGAACTCGTTTTCTTCTGAAAATCGCTCCCCAGATTATAGTGAGCTGATGAGCAGTTTCTCATCACCGAAAGAATGTGTCCCTCCATATTGTTTTCTGATAACCGCATTTTTGGAAAAATAACGTAGTTATCACAAGTTGTTGGTGGATTTTTGCTGCCAGAGGTATTCTTTTGCGTCTTTATGGTACGTTTTCTGCAATATCGAGAATCAGGCAAAGTGTAGTATCCTTATTAATCTTGGAGGAGGAAAAGCTATGAAACGAAGTCGAAAATTGATGGCCGCTGCTGCGGCACTGGGGCTGGTGAGCACCGTTGGCGTTGCTCAAGCGGATGTTGTCAGCCAATGGGATATGTCTCTGACATCTCCGGTGCCGACGACCCAGGAGGTTGCTGCTGCGACCGGAGTCCCCTTTGTCTTTGACATTTTCAACTATGTGGAACCTGGCAGTCTGACGGACCCAAACACCGGCGCCGTGGCCACTGGCGGTTTCATGCCCAGCGGCTGGTCTCTGTTTGCCGGGGGGAAGACGAGTATCTTTACCGATAGCACCAAGACCACCCAGAACGGCGCCATGACCTGGAAGGAGAGAGACACCCAGGGGCCTGGATTGAGTATAGTCACCGGTGATGATGTCACGGGCGCAAACTGCATCATGTCGGCAGGCTGGATGCCTGAATCGCCCTGGGGGACTGATATCAAGCAATGTTCCGATCCCTTCCAGTCCAGCAAGCGTTTCAAGGTTGTGAGTTATGCGCTGGACGGCCCTGTTGATCTGACCTTCAAGGTCAGCGCCAACGGCAGTACAGATGTCTATCGCCTCCTGCAGAAGTATGGAAACCAGACTGGTCAACGGGTCACCGGTTATACCCAGGAAATCGGTTTTATCGTTAATGGCCAGTTTCAAAAGGCCAGCCCCGGCACGGGTATTGCCTTCTGTGCCAAGAACGGCAATATCTATAATGATGCCGCCCCTACCCCCAGCACGATCATGAATCAGGGGGAGCTTGATTCCCTCATGGCCCATGGCCTGTTCGGCGCCGCTGACAAGCATCATCTCGGCACCGGTTATTTCAACCCCTATGTCCGGGCCACCTTCGGTGTGCTGGCTGGGGAAACCTCCCTCACCACCACCGGTCTGGCCGCGGTCCATCGTGACCTGTTCGGTGAATGGCTGCCGTCGAACCAGTTGAAGGGTGCATTCTACTACGATGACGATGGCAACCCTTATACCGATAATCTGATCGTTGCCAACTGCGTCGGCGACTTTGACGAGGCGGCAGGCCAGGCCGGCGCCGCTAATGGTGGTTGTACCGGCACTTGGCAGACCTATCGCGCGGATTATCAGCTTCATGATATCGATGGCGATGGAATCGCCAATGAACTTTCCCCTCCCGTGGGCACCGATGTCCGCCTCCCGATTCCGGTTGATGCCGCCACCATCGCTTCCTGGATGGCCAATCCTCAGATGATCCCCGGCGATATCGACGATCTGGCCAACGTCAACATTAATGCCTTCATCTCTGTAGCCAACGCCCAGAATTGGCCCACCGCAGACGGCAGCGGCAATGCCAGCTTTACCATCAGGGCGACTCCGACCTTTGACGCTACTGTGGCCCAGGCCGAGCCAGGCCTAACCACTCCTGAAGCATTCGTGGTCAGCATCACTGCCCCGAACACTGTTCTCTAACGTAAGATTCTTTAAAACAATGATTATCCTGAATATTGGAGGAATAGAATGAAAATCGTAAAAATAATTCTTTTGGCGATGGTAGTCGCCTTAGCAAGCACCAGTATGGGCATGGCCGCCGGCTCAGTGCAGGTGAATGAGTCCGTGTATGTGTCTGCGAATGTTAAAAATACAACAAGCAAAGCCCTGAGGGCTGCTGTTAAACTTACCGCTTATGACGATGCCGGCACTGTGGTGGGCAAGGTCTGCAGCGAGCAGTATCTGAACGCAAATTCCACCAAGACAGTGACCTATCGCTGGCAGGCTCCGAACTATAAGACCGGTCTTTACTGGAGCTCTAAGGTCATTGTCAACGGTGCCTGCATCAATCAAGTAGTCGGTGATGATAGTGATGATAGCGACGATGATGAAGATCATGAGGATGATAATGATGAAGATGAGGCAGAAATTGTTAAAGTTGAGGACGATAGTGACGATAGTGGACTTGAAGAAGATTAATCAAGGTCGTTCCATAATAAGGGGTCTTGTTTGTCTGTAACCCAAGAGCTCCCACATTCTTCCCCCTTTTCCGGTCTTGAGTGGCCGGAAAAGGGTTTTTTTGCATTCTGTTTGTTGCGTTACAGAACTTTTACCCTGAACGTCAAGTGAAAGGAGAATGCCATGAGTGAACCTCAGAGAAATACCAGGATCTCAGCAAGAGATACCGCAGGGCTGACAGCAACCATTCTTTTTGTTGGGGTTGCGTCCCTCTTTGTTATTATGGCAGTCAAGTTTCCGCAGCTCTATATCCTTGCCACCTATGAGGATCTGCTCGGGGAATGGACCCAGGTATTCTTCTTTGCGGCAACTCTCATTGGTTCCCTGTTCCTGACACGGTACACACATCCTTACCGTCTCTTTTTTGCTGTCCTGGCCCTGGCCTGCTTCTATGTGGTAGGCGAGGAAATTTCCTGGGGTCAACGCCTGTTTTCTTTTGCAAGCCCGGAGTTTTTTCAGCACCATAATCTTCAGCAGGAGGTCAACCTCCATAACTTTCTCACCGGCCCAACGGCAACCTGGCAGAAGAGAATTGTGGAGATTGGTCTTGTTGCCGGTCTGGCAGGATATGGTCTGATCTACCCCTTATTGCAGAGGAACGGTAATAGATTGGCGCAATGGCTGGCAGACCACGGACTGCCTGTCCCGCCGCTCTACCTCAGCCCCTATTTTATCACAGGGGCGTTGTGTGAAGTTCGTCTATTTTCATTTAACGAGGCCGAAATCGCAGAGCTCCTTATTGCCATGGCCCTGGCCTTCTTGACCCTTCACTATATCCTCCTGAATCAGGGGGAACAGGCACCCGTAACTCCCTGGATGCCTGCGATAGCAATGGCCGGGGTAGTTCTTATCTGTTTTTCCGGAGCAGGATCGGTGAGCTGGTATTGCTGGAAGTCACCGAGATTGCATAGTCAAATGGCAAAGCGCATCACGGCCGGTCAGAAAAAATTTGCCAAGCGCTATTGCCGTTATGGCGATTGGCAGAATGCGGCTGGTCTCTATGAGTCCCTTCTCTCCAAAAATCCAGAAGACAGAGGCTTGTTACGCAGCCTGGCTCGTACTTATAAAGAGATGGAGGATGAGCAGAGGTCTCTTGCCGCCAACGACAAAACCATTCCCCTTGACATGATTCATTATAGGTGGGACCCTCGCCAGATAGCGGTTAATCTTTCGTTATTTCAGAGCCTTCAGGAAACCGGCAAGAAAGATAAGGGCCTACCTTATTTGGCAAGGGCTATGGAAGAGAGCCATAATAAAGTACTGTCAGAACCTGATAACGCCGACAGTTTTCATCAGTGCGGTAAATGCCTGCAGGCCAAAGGTGACACCTCGGCTGACAAAGAGCAGGTTGCCCGGGCCGTGTCTATGAAACCCGCATCAAAAAAGTATCTCCAAGCCTATCGCGGAAGTCTTTAAAATAAAAAGAAAAGTTGGTATGAGTTTCTTGCGGAAGGACTAAAATGTCATTCTTGAGTGTTTTTGTCGAGAATGACATCTTAGTGAATTCAGTATATTGCGTATTCCATACTGCACGGGAATGGCAGTGTTTGGGCTTACTTCTTCATTTTGCAAGAGGTTCGACATGTATGGAGAATACCCATGGTAACTCATTCCAATTTGCATTCAAGCCGGCACTTTCGTCGGTTGCACTGCGCGGCTTCTCACCGTACTAATCTATACTGCTTCATCGCCGCTCGCTTGTCTTCTCGATGTCAACGTGAATGCTTTTTGGAATAAGCAAAAAGACCTCATTGATTTATGAGCGAACTCTAAACCGAAGATGATTTTTTGAGAAAGTTCTGCATAACCTGTCCACCCCTTTGCATGAGACGTGTTTTTTTGCTATACTTGCAATCTGTGGAACGGTGGCCGTCATTTTTCGTGTCATTCATAAAAAAAATATAATTTAAGCAAATATTATGATACAAAAAAAGATGGGTATTTTTGGACCTTCGTATAGAAGAGATTTTATTCTCAAGATTTGCTTTGGTTTTCTTCTGATTGTTTTTGTCTGTGCTGTGGCGTTCTATGTATATTTTGACAAATCATTTGAAAATAAATATATTGGCGTTCTGGCAACCCTTGAACAACTGAACCGGGAGATGTGTTACGGAATAATCTTTTCTGTAATGGCCCAGGCCCTTTTTTTTACTCTTCTTATCTTTTTTGTATCTATTCTCTGGACCCATAAAATTGCCGGTCCCTTGTATCAACTGCGTAAGTCTTTTTTACAAATCGCAAACGGAAATCTTACCGTTGTTACCCATTTCAGGAATACTGATCAACTCCAGAACATTCCGGTAATACTTAATTCCGGTTTGCAACAACTCAGGGCTAGTTTTGTTCGACTAAACAGTGAGATATCGGCGATTAGATGTGAAATAGAGTTGCTGGCTGAAGAATGTTCCGAACAAGATTCAAACGAAACGGCCCGCAGGCTTCAAGACTGTGAAGCACGGATTCTCAAGATAGTGGAGCAGATAGAGGCTTAACGTTGAACGGGAGATAAAAGAAAGCAGATGAAGGGAACAGGTGATAACAAGTGAGCGGAAGAAACAAATATTATATGAACGCATTCTTGTTGCTTCTTGTTGTAGCAGGTAGTGTCGGCTGGTGGTTCTGTAGTGCTGTTGCAGATGGCCCTAATCCCCACATTGATACAATGAGCGCCTGCAATGACTGCCATCTTCGTGACCCAAAACCAATTATCGGCAAAGAAAGTGGAACAAACCTTTTTCTTGCCGATATTGAGACACTTTGCCTGCGCTGTCATACAGAAATGACCCTGTCAATGTCTCATCCTATTGGGATGAAACCTGCCTTTCCGCTTCCCTTGGATATGTCTTTGGACTGGAAAGGACAAATGACCTGTACCACCTGTCACTATATGCATCATAACAAGGATGGTGCTTACGGCGGAGGTAATGATAAGTATTTACGGAGAAACTCAAAAGGAAAGAGTTTCTGCCTTGAATGCCATCGACAGGGTTTTATGAGCCAGAAAGGACTGAGTCATGCCCTGGCTTCTGAAGTCGCCCACAATAAACAATTCAGTGAGTTTGACACTGGAGAGTTGCTGGGAACTTCCTCCTCTGAATGTCTGAGTTGTCATGATGGTACCATTGCCAGTGATGGCGGGGCTTCGAGTCTGAAGGAAAATCGCAATAGCGGGGTGTGGGATCATCAAGGTCAAGGTAAGAGTTATGGTGGGGCATCCAGTCACCCCATCGGTATTGACTACAAGGATGCCTTCAGGCGTGATCCGCAGGGAATAATTGAGATCTCGATGCTCCCGCAAACTATTCTCTTGCCGGATGGCAAGGTGGAATGTGTCTCTTGTCATAATTTGTACACCCGAGAGGCCAACCTCCTCTCGGTCACAAGCTATGGCAGTCGCTTATGCCTGACGTGTCATAAGAGGTAAGAGAAGATGAAGGCGGGAAGGCTTAAGGGAAAAGATTTTTGAGAAAGGAACAGAAGATTATGGGGCAACAGCTCAAACGAAGGATTTATCTTATTGACAAAACCTTTCAGTTGAAATTCGTCAAGCTGTTTATTGGCATTATGTTTTTGTTGACTGGGATTGTCGGTACGGTCTCATATCAGGTCTTAAACAAGATTGTTGAAAAACATCTGTACTCGCCACATATATCAGCTTTAAGTTCCGGAGAAATATTAGGGCCTGCTCTCCTCTGGATTAATCTATGTTTTACCGCAATCCTTACTCTTGTGGCTGTTATCTTTATATTTTTTTATTCAAGACGTGTCTCCGGTTCATTGCGGCGATTTTCCACCCATCTTGATAAAATGAGTGGGCATTTGATTCTCCAGGTCATTCATTTTCGTCGCAACGATCCCCTGCATCTGGTGGCAAATGATTTTAATATCATGGCCGCTCATTTGGAAAAAAAAATTACAGCAACCCGCGATTATCTTCAGCAGGCGGTGGATGGTCTTCATGATTTGCGTGTGTCTCATGCTGCGGATAGTAAAATTTCATCTGAAAATTTCAAGGAGATCCAGCACCACCTGATTGCCGCAGAAAAAGAAATAAAGGCATAATGCGATGTTAGGAAAAATCAGATTAATACAGGGCCGGGCGTTCCTCAGCCTCCTTCTCCTGGTTTCGATCTATTCGCTTTCCAACTATTTCATTATTAAACTGATTGTCTCCCCTCGCCATCTTCAAGTTGAACTCCACCTGGCGCAACAGGAAATGGAGCGTCTTACTTCAGCACTGCGGCGGGAAGAAGAGGTCTTGAGAGCCATCGTGCATGACTGGTCGGCCTGGGATGACACCTATGAATTTGTACAGAATGCCAACCCGGAATATATCACCTCTAATCTTTCAGATACCACATTTGCCAATATCGAGTTAAATCTCCTCTATATCTATCGTCTCGATGGCTCGCTGGTATGGGGCCGACTGCTCAATCTTGAAACAAAAAAGGAAATGAACCTCCCTGAATACCCGCCGACCGGTCTGGACAGCGGTCATTTTTTATTGTGCCCTCCTAAAGAGGACAGCTCAAGCAGCGGAATCCTCAAAACAACTCACGGCCCACTCTTGATCGCAGTACATCCAATCATCACCAGTGAGAACACCGGGCCCATTGTCGGAACGATGATGTTTGGTCGCTTGCTCACTGAGGAGTTAATGGCCAAGTTACAAAAACAGGCCAACGTCAACTGCCGGCTTCTTGATCTTGATGACCAAGAGTCCCTTGCCAAAATTCCTGCTGATATATCTACACTCGGTTCTGAGACACCCTTTGTCTTTTATGATACGGAAAACGAAATCATCGTCTACAGCCTCTTCCTCGATTATTTAGGGAAACCTCAGTGGCTCCTTGAGGTCCAGGCCGATCGCCCGATCACCAAACAATCCCGAGAGATCCTTCATTATGCCCTGTTCTCAAACATTGGCATAGGCCTTATTACCCTCCTTCTCCTCCTCATCTTTTACAGAAATCAGATCAGGACTGCGACCTCGACATTCCGAGACCTTATTGAGCAAGCCTTACCATCGCGAGCAAAAGTACCACCGGAAAAACCATTGTCGATAGGTTTCAACACCGATGAATTTTCCAGATTGAGTGATAATCTCCGCTCCATAATCGACGACTTTGAACACACCAGCGAACACCAGAAAAATATCATTAGTGAGTATACGACATCGCGTCGTCAATTGAATGTCCAGTTGGTCAAAGAGATCAAGGAGAGGCTGCAGATAGAAGAAGACCTGCACCAGATCCGGAAGAACCTTGAAGAGCAGGTCGAGCAGCGAACCAGAGAACTCCGGCAGACTAATATCCTGCTGCAGAGCGAAATCGTGACTCGTAAAGAGAAGGAGGACGAACTGATAAAGCACCGGAAGCGTCTGCGCGCCCTTTCGTCGGAAATCATGCAAATAGAAGACAAGGAGCGACGCCAGCTTGCCACTGACCTCCACGACCAGGTAGGGCAGTCCCTCTCGGTTGTGAAGATGTATGTGGATGGACTCATTGCCTCCACATCGGACGATGACAGCCGGGAGAGACTTCAGCTCATAGCAAGCATCGTTGAGCAGACGGTGCAGGATGTCCGCACCCTCACCTTTGAACTCAGTCCGCCCATTTTGTACGAGCTTGGTCTGAAGGCCGCGCTTGAATGGCTCGCTGAAGACTTTCAAAAGAAATACTCCCTCAAAATCAAGTCCGCATGTGATGAGTGTCCCAAATGTACTACCCCCGCCTTCCTGGCCCTTCTTTATCGGACAATTCGTGAATTACTGATTAATGTCGTCCGTCATGCCCATGCCGATACTGCCGAGGTAGAAGTTCGGTGTACAGGCAAGGGTGTCCGTATAACCGTAAAGGACAACGGCTGCGGTATGAAGGAAGGCGATAGGGAAAACGGGGAAAACTCAAAAAGAGGCTTTGGCCTGTTCAGCGTTCGTGAGCGGGTAATCAACATCGGTGGCACCGTGGTGATTGATTCGCAAAAAGGTCAAGGAACAACCATAATTATACTCATTCCCATTAAAGAGGCCTGCGCGGCATCCGGCAGCTAACGAATATGGCACTAAAAATTGTTGTGGTTGATGACCATAAAATGGTCAGGGACGGACTCTGTTCACTCATCGACGGACTCTCCGGTTACACTATCGTCGGTCGGGCTGAAAACGGCAGGCAGGCCATTGAGGTGGCACGCCGGGAACATCCTGATATCATCATCATGGATGTCAGCATGCCGGAAATGAATGGTATTGATGCCACCAGTTCGATCATGGAAGAGATGCCCTCTTGTAAGATCATTGTCCTGTCCATGCATTCGGATAAACGCTTCATTACCGGTGCTCTCCAGGCGGGAGCCTCAGGCTTCCTGCTCAAGGAGTGCGCCTTTCAAGAGCTCAACCAGGCCCTTGAGGCAGTCCGTAGTGGGCAGACCTATCTCAGTCCCAAAATTGCCGGTACGGTTGTCCACGATTACCGACGTCGCCTGCTCTCCGAGGCCAAGGAAGAAACTCTTACTACCAAAGAACGGGAAGTGCTGCAATTGATTGCCGAGGGACGTTCGACCAAAGAAATTGCCGACAAGCTCTTTGTCAGCGTCAAGGCCATTGAAGGCCGGCGAGGTCGGCTCATGGAAAAACTGCAGATCAGCACTGTGGCCGGCCTTGTCAAATACGCCATCCGCGAAGGGCTGACAGAGCTCTAACCCCAATAGCGTCGCCTGTAGGGTACCCTGAGATGAAACGTATGCAACCACACAGGCAGGGGGAGACTCCACGAACTATCGAATTTCGCATATACCCTTGTTATTCTGCGCTTTGAAAAATAACACCTTATCCCCATTCCTCTCCTTCCCTCCCCAGCCCCCCTCATCAGCACACCACCTAAAAACGACAACAAGGTATTTCGAGGCCTACAAGTAGGGAAAACCCCCTTTGCAAGTGTCCTGCATGATGATACCATCAAACAATCCTGCAAAGACCCTCCCGCAGGATGATAACCTCATTGATTAAATAGGAAAGTTGACTCAGGAGGACAATGAAAAAAGCAGCTTATATTTCTTTATTTCTCCTCTCTGCCGGCAGTATAACACTGGCAAATAGCGCCAGCCTACAGGATCTGTCTTTCATTAACCCCGACGTGACAACAGCAACCAATGTCCACTTCCACGAAGCCTACTGCACGGAATGTCATCTGCAGCGACCAAACAAGGGTGATGCTATTCAGCTGAGATATAAAAACTATACCCTGGCCTGCAGGTGTCATGGATATACTCCCGACACCTATACCCATCCTGTTGACATACCACTCTCCGCCGAGAAGAAGGCCACTATCCCGGCAGAGTTTCCCCTCACAGACGACAAGATCACCTGTAACACCTGCCACAACATGGCCCTGCAATGTGAACCGACATACGAACTCAAGCACCACAACAAGGCATTTTTACGAACGGACTCCTCCCTGGGCCGGACCTACCTCTGTTATCAATGCCACAAGGAAGAGCAGTACAAGATGTTTGACCCCCACAAACAGCTGGACGCCTCGGGAGCGATAAACCCTGAGTCCTGCCTCTATTGCCACGAAACCAAGCCGGATGAGCAAACCGCCACCCTGGAATCGCGGAAGGACGGGGAAGATACCGTCCACCTTGTCGGCGATCTTGAAGTGCTCTGTCTGCGCTGCCACAATAACAAGGCCGGCAACCACCCCCTCAACAAAAACCACCTCGTCAAACCATCGGAAAAGGTGGTCGCAAGAATGTTGTGGTCAGAGAGCAATCTCAGGATCGTGCTGCCGCTCAACGACGAGGGAAAGATCACCTGCATCACCTGCCACAACCCGCATGAACGGGGGGTTATCCCCTCTGAGAAAGCAGCCTCCGCCGGTGCAAGCGACAAGGGCCGACTGAGAAAATCAGGGGGAGGGGGCAGTATCTGCGTCGTATGCCATAATATATAAATAAGAACACCCCATTGCCGTACGAGTTATTGACGGAATGGAGTATAACCTACGAAACTGTTACAAAAAAAGGAGAGAAGATGAATTGGAAGTCACGTTCCGGACCATTTGGTCACATTGGTATCTTGGTGCTGCTTACCATCTACTTCATGCCCGCAAGGGTCTTTGGGGCAGATGCCGGCAACTGTCTTGTATGTCACAAGTTTCCAGGATTAAGCAGGGTTGGCGAGAATGGCGAGATGCGCCTTCTCTATGTCAATGAGGACATTCACAACAAGGGCGTCCATGGCAATGTAAAATGTGAGGGGTGTCATACGGATATAACCAAAATCCCCCATGACCCCGCCAAGCCGGTAGACTGCCTGGTGCTTTGCCATATCATAGAACCGACTTCGGAACAGAAGTTCTCCCACCAGAGTGTTGCCAAATCACTGGAAGACAGTGTCCACAGCAAGAAGGACAAGGACGGTAAGGAAAAACCATTCAGCGAAGATATGCCCACCTGCAAGGACTGTCATGACGACCCGATGTTCAGGCCTTTGTCGTTTGTGAAAAAAGTCAGACCCGGTGTCGCCGAGGATGCCTTGGGGCGCTGTCGTGTCTGTCATACCAAAGAAGCATTTATCGACAAGTTTTACAATCACATCACCACCAGGCTGCACAAGAGCAGAAGCCCCCTTAACATTGCAGAGGCGTGCGCTCGCTGTCATGACGATCCGAAATTGGTCGCCAGGCACAATCTCTCGACCAGAGCGGCAGGTTCCTATGGACAGACCTTTCACGGTAAGGCCGCCAACCTTCTCGACGAATCGGTTCCCGATTGCCTGGACTGTCATGTACCCAAGGGAAAATCCGTGCACCAGATGTATAATAACGAGGACTCCCGGGCGACAACCCATAAAGAAAACAGAGGACAAATCTGCAACTCCGTGGACTGTCACCCAGGGGCCTCCAAAAAATTTGGTAACTACCAGGTCCACGCCGAATTCGACAAGGGAAAAAACCCGGTCATATACTGGTTTACCACATTCTTTATCATTCTCACCGGCGGCACCCTGCTGCCTCTGATGGCGATCCTGTTTCTTGACCTGCTTCGCCGCCTGTTTCCCAATGCATCTTTCGGACGGAGGAAAGAGAAACAATGAAACGATATCCAAGCATAAAAATCGAAGACGGGAAGAAATACTTTTTCAGATTCGACCTGGACCAAAGAATCCAGCACATCATCCTGGCGGCGACGGTCATTATCCTGGTGCTGACCGGGATGCCTCTCAAATTCAGTGATGCAAGCTGGGCCCCGTATCTCAATGCCTTCTTCGGCGGCAGCAAGATGTCGCCGCTGATACACAAAGTGACCGGAGCCATCATGCTCATCCTCTTTGTGTACCACGTCGTCCGTGTTATCAGCCAAATCGTGAGCAAACAGATATTGCCTCTCAAGCAAGAGGGAAAGATGAGTATCGGCCGAGTCACCACCATACTTATCAAGCAGCCCATGATCCCCAATCTCAAGGACGCCAAGGACATCCTCGGGCTGATGAAATATCTCCTCTATTTTACCACGACCCGACCTGATGGAGATGAATTCACCTGGAAGGAAAAATTTGATTACTGGGCGCCGTTCTGGGGTATGTTTGTCATCGGGCTCACCGGTCTCGTTATCTGGAACAAGGTGCTTGCCACCCACATCATACCTGGCGAGCTCATCAACCTCTGCCTGATCGCCCACAGCGATGAGGCACTGCTCGCCGCCCTCTTTCTCTTCATCTGGCACTGGTATAATGTCCACTTTTCCACATCCGTCTTCCCCATGGGCACGGTCTTTCTGACGGGTTATCTTTCAGAGGAGTTGATGGTTGAAGAACACTATGAACATTATGTCAGGGTAATGACCAAAGAGGGGCTGGCGCATGAAATCCTCCCACCCCATGGTGGCCACAAGCCATTTTGTGATAAACCGTTGCCTGACGAACCTGACAGTCAGTCAACCACTACCGCCGCCGAACAGCCCAATGATACCATGCAGCAGGGAGGACTCAGCTCATGAAATGCTTTCTTACCAAGCTCTACATCCTCGCCTTTATGGCACTGGTCGTTTTTTTCGGGGTTCTCATCTGGAAATTGACCTTTGCCCATCTTATTCATGAATACCACGTCAGAAAAGGACAGGTCTCTATCCAGCATGGGCAAGAACCAGAGAAAAAGGACATAGGGAAACAGACATTTGAAACGATGATCCTTGAAAGCGAGGATCGGGTGAAACACTACCTCGGCTATCGAGTGCTCGAAGAGCAGCGAATCAAGGGGCATTTTCATCATATCGGATTTGATATTGGCCCGGACAACAGGTCCTACTGCCGATCCTGTCACGGTGATATGCCGCACGACAAAGTCAAGGATGTTCGCGCCTTTTTGAATATGCACGCCTTCTTTATCGCCTGTCAGACCTGCCATGTCAAACTCGAAGATGGCGAAAAGACAAACGTCTATAAATGGTATGACCGCAAAACCGGGGATATTGTTGACAGCCCGGTGAATGGGGCTCCGCCGGGGACCTATAACGCCAAGATCATCCCCTTTGTTCGGGAGAACGGCCAACTCGTCCGCATCGACAGCGAAGACAAGATACAATTCGCCACCGAATACAAGAAGAATGAAAAGGTCCTGAGCGAAGGCCAAAAGTCCATGGCCAAGAAACTTATCCATAAGTTTATCAGCAAGGTCCCTGTGAGCTGTGAAAATTGCCATACCAACAACAACCCGACCCTACCGCTTGCAGAACTTGGCTATCCCAAGACGCGGATTGACTCCATCACCAGTACAGAGGTGGTGGGAATGATAAAAAAATACACCGAATTCCATATGCCGAAGATGTTGAGCCCCGGCGAGAAACCGGCCACGCCGCCACCAGTACCATTGGCACCAGTACCGCTGCTATCACCAGTACCACCGGCAGCACCGGCAGCAGCAGCACCAGCAAAACAGCGTTAACAGCTTGGAACAAGGGAATAAAGATATTATGTTTGGATGGTGTACAATCCTCCTGAGGTGCAGATGGCAGCGGAGCATATCTTCCGTTGCCATCTGTCTCTTACTTACTGTCTGTGTCTCGAAAGCCTATGGGGTTGAGCTGACCATGGCGAGACACCTCTTTGATATAAAGGATACCTTTAATCAGCCAAGTGATGTGGTTGTTGCCAAGGATGGCACCATCTATGTGGTTGACGGTGTCAATGGCAGGATCCAGGCATTCTCTCCATCGGGGGGCTATCTTTTCACCATCGGCCGCCCGGGTACCGGCCCCGGTGAGTTTGCCTTTCCCCTGGGGATGGATCTTGATGAATCAGGCAGGGTCTATGTCGCCGATTCCAGAAACCAGAGGGTCCAGATATTCACAGCCAAGGGTGATTTCATCTCTGAGATCCCGGTTCCCGATGATAACGGGAATAAGGCAGACCCGACGGATGTGGCCGTGGATGATTCCGGCAAGTGGTTCTTTGTGGCAGACAACAATAATCACCGGATTCTCAAATTTGATGTTGCTTCAAAAAAGCTTGTCAACAGCTATGGAAAACCCGGGGAGGAAAAGCGGGAATTCCGTTATCCCTTTCTCATGCACCTGCATAATAACAAAGACCTCTACATCGTCGATGTGATCAACACCAGGGTCCAGGTGGTGAACACAGAGGGCAAGTTTGTTACCTTTGTCGGGGGATGGGGTGTGGAGAAGGGACATTTTTTCCGACCAAAAGGGGTCACTGTTGATAAAAACGGCCTCGCCTATGTCAGCGACAGTTACATGGGAGTGGTTCAGCTCTTTAATAACACAGGGACATTTCATTCCGTCCTTGGTGACCCTGCAAGCGGTGGGGTGAGAAAATTCACCACCCCGGTGGGACTCTTTGTTGACGACTCAATGCACCTCTATGTGGTGGAAATGCTTCCAGGGCGGCTCAGCGTCTTCAGCCTGGATAATGCGCAATAACAGTGGATCACCAAACAAACAGCCTGCCATATGAACAGATCCACAACCTGCACCCTCTTTCTCCTTTTCATCACCCTGTTCGTGTGCCATACGTCCGCTCTCGCCGAACAGACACCTCCTCGCAACCCGAACTCGGCCAAGGAGTGTGCGATCTGTCACTATCGATGGATCGACACCTTTTTCATTGATGGCAAGGGGACAGACCTGGTTCCCTATGAGAAGACAACCAAGGCCGTCGCCGAAACCGAAATGTGCTTTTCCTGCCATGACGGCAGTGTGGCTGATTCCAGAGGAAAGGTCTACAGCGACCATCGTCATCCCATCAACAAACCGCCGCCCCCGGGCATGGAAATCCCGGCCATCTTTCCTCTGGACGAGAAGGGAAATATGCAGTGTTTTACCTGCCATACCGCCCACGGCGTATCCAGCGAGATGGGGATAGAGAGGGCGGTCTTTGTCCGCACCCCCAATAATAACTCTTCCATGTGCATCATGTGTCACAAGGGTAAGGAAGGCGGCCCTGCTGCCGGCAACCATCCCCTTGGCACCATAAAACGTCCAATCCCCGAAAAACTCCTCCGTCGAGGTGGTATCGCGGGATCTGAAAAGAATCAGCTCATCTGCCAGACCTGTCATACTGTCCATGGTTCACCGTATGACAATTTCCTCGTGGACAACAACCGCGATTCGGCCCAGCTCTGTCTCGACTGCCATGAAGAGAAGGGTGGCCTCCTGAACACCGGCCATGACCTGCGGCGCACGGCCGCAAATGCAAAAAACAGCAAGGGTCAGACCCCGGAAAAATCAGGGATATGCGGCGCCTGTCACCTTGTACACGGGGCACAGAAAGTGGCACTCTGGGCAAGAGAGCTTCCCGCCAAGGGTGAACTCAGGACCCAGGACCTCTGTATCAGTTGTCATAACAGCCAGGGACTGGCCCCTGAAAAGCTTCTCAAGGGATACTCACATCCCGTCAATATCTCACTCAAAGACAAGGGGATGAATCCTGATTTACCGGTCTTTGATCTCAAGGGAAAGCGGGTCCCGCTCAAATCCTCGGAGGCACTCTTCACCTGCTCCACCTGCCATGACCCGCACCAGAGAGGAACAGACAAACAGGCGAAGATGACGCCTCCCCGTTCCAGTTTTCTTCGGGTGGCGGATGGCCAGCAGGAGAAGCTGTGTAGGCAGTGCCATGGGCAACAGGCCCGTATTGTCGGGAGTGATCATGATCTGCGGGGGACAGGACCCGCAACAAAAAATGAGAAGGGCCAGTCTCCCATAGAGTCTGACGTGTGTGGCGTCTGCCATCTGGTGCACGGAGCGCAGACCGAGAAGTTGTGGGCCAGAAAGGTTCCTGAAAAGAGCACCTTCCCGGCCCAGGATCTCTGCCTTACCTGTCACAAGAGCAAAGGGGAGGCCGGTAAAAAGGTAATCGGGGATCATTCCCATCCGGTTGATATTGATCCTGCCCAAAAGGGGATCAAGACCAAGCTCCCCCTCTATGACAGGCAGGGAAAACGTGCCGAGAACGGAGTGATCGCCTGCCTCACCTGTCACGATCCCCATCAATGGAATCCGGGAAAACCGGGAGAGCATGGCGGCAATAATCCGGAAGGCAACGCCGGAAACAGCTTTCTCCGTCTTGAGGTAGCACCAAGGCCGATCTTGTGTGGAAATTGCCATGGGACTAAGGCATATGTGGAAAAGACCGATCACGATCTCACCGTCACCGCACCGAAAGCAAAAAACATTCTTGGTCAGGCACCGGCAGAGTCGGGAGTCTGCGGGGCCTGCCATATCATCCATAATGGAAAAAACAAGATACGGCTCTGGGGGCGCGACTACGGCGTTGGTAAAGGGGTCATGGACAGGATGTGTAACAGCTGCCACAGTGAGGCAGGGTCAGGGAGCAGCAAGGTGCCCAAGGTATCTACTCATCCGGAAAAACAACTGATTGCCAATCCGGGAAGAAACATCAAGGGCAAGGAAAACTACTTTCCCCTGTTTGACAATGTCACTGGGGCCTCCAAAACTGTTGGCGATATAGCCTGCGCCTCATGCCATGATGTCCATCAATGGGATCCGAAACAACCAGCACCGGGCACAGGCAATAATCTCGAAGGCAAGGCCACCAACAGCTTTTTACGGATGCAGGCCTACAACATGATCTGCAAGGATTGTCACGGCCTTGATTCGCTGTTCCGCTTTAAATACTACCATGACAGTAAAAAAAGAAAACCCATGCCTGTACCCTGATTTAGGTAGTAACTGTTCTTGGCTTTACCGGGAAAAAGCGAGAGGTAGCACTGTAACATAGCTACGAGCCGGGACTACAGTTTTTTTGACCGCCTCGTAAGCGGCCCTTTAAACGGTTAGGAAGGGCATGCATCTTGACAAAAAATAGAGGATTTTAGCACCTCGGAAACAGGGAAAATCCTCTTTTTTGTTCAGGAAGGCTACAGTACTATTAAATATAAGAATTGCAGATAGAGAGTAAGGTACTGTTAAGGGTTTGCCTGTGATTTTTCCGTATATCTTCGAAATTTTGTACTTTGTCTGTCATGATCCCAAAAGGTTGATTGCAGGCAAGGAGCAAGAGGTACATGGAGAATAGATACTTATAGACATGTTGAAAAAAAATTTTATCTCCTCTGTTCGATTTTGCTGGAGAACTGAAGAGATGGTCGTTACTTCCAGACAATGGAAGTATTTTATTATTTTTAAAGGGAGGGAGAGTGGAAAATGAAAAAACAGCTACTGATTGCATCACTGACTTTAATTGGAAGCTTGGGGGTTTGCTACACTGCATCTGCAGCAATCTCAGCATCTAAGCATGATTTTAGTGGAACATCTTGGACTGGGGGGCAGATCTGCGTCCCCTGTCACGCTCCGCATAACAATAAAAACGACGCGGGGGAGCTCCTGTGGAATCATACCAACAGCACTGCCACCTATCAACTGTACAGCAGCCCGACATTCGACGCCAACGGCGCCGGTGCGGCCAACACCTTAACATTTAACCCTGCAGGCGTATCCAAGTTTTGCCTCTCCTGTCACGACGGCACCGTGGCGAAAGACGCCTATGGCAGCCACACTGCTGCCGCCGGTTTTGTCACTGGCTCCAGCAATCTCGGCACCAATTTGGGCAACGACCATCCTGTGTCGTTCCCCTATGATGCCGCCCTTGCCACCACGGATGGCTTCCTTACGGCCCCCTCCGCGCTACCAACGAGTTTCAGACTGTTTGACGGCAAGATGGAATGCTCATCCTGTCACGATGTCCATAACAAATATAGTGTACCAGGGCTGCTCAACGCCAGTAATGCCGGATCTGCCCTTTGCCTTACCTGTCACAAGAAATAAGAATAAAGGCAGTCACCTTCCGTCTTCTCCCAGCCCATACATACCCCTGAAAATCTGGAATGTATGGGCTGGTTTTGTTTTATTCTTTGGAAAGATTGATCGCATACATACAACCAAAAGATCTTTCATCAGCTTTGTCGGTGCAATTATTCAATCACTGTGGTATTTCCTCACTCTACCCCATTGGTAAAAATGTATCCGTTGCGTAGTTGAAGTTTTTTTTTCAGCATTTTTTTTGCGGACCAAAAATACACACTATGAAGAGAACTCATTTTTTTTTATTCAAGCAACTGTTTTGCACTCTGCTCTGCATTCTCCTTTTTAGCGCTTGCGCCCAACACGTTGAAGAAAAGCCCCAGGCTACCTTCTACCCCTCACCGCCGGAACAGCCCAGATTGCAGTTTCTCACCACCATATCATCAGAAGAGAATTTAGGGGCCAAAAAATCTGATTTTGATAATTTTCTCCTTGGATCGGATGTGGCTTTTCCGACCATAGGACGTCCTTACGATGTGAGTACATCACCAGGGAAAATATATATTACCGACAGACAGGCCAATAAAATACTCATTATTGATCTGGCCACAAACAAATTCAATGAATTGAAAGACAGCGGACTCGGCGCCCTCATTACCCCTGCCGGTATCTGGGTCAGCCGGGACGATGTCAAGTATGTGACCGATATGGAACGAAAACAGGTCGTTGTTTTTGATGCCAAGAATGACTTCGTCCGGGCCTATGGCAACAAAGAACTTTTTGAAAAACCTGTTGATGTTGCGGTGCACGAAAACCGTATCTTTGTCTGCGACATGCTCAAGAATCAGATTGTCGTTCTCGACAAAGATTCCGGCGCAACACTTCTCCAGATCGGCGAGGGTGGGCCAGGAGAAGGACAACTCTACAAACCAACCAATATCACCGTTGATAAACAAGGCAACCTCTTTGTCACTGATGCCTTTAATTTCAGGGTCCAGCAATTCGATCCAGCAGGAAAGTTCGTCAAAATTTTCGGCTTTCACGGCGACCAGGTCGGCGGTTTGGCCCGGCCCAAAGGATTGGATATTGACCGGGAAGGTAATCTGTATATCGCCGACGCCGCCACGGAAAATACTCAGATTTTCAACAATAAAGCCCAGACTCTTTTATTTTTCGGCGGCCCTGGAATCAAACCAGGGAATATGTACCTGCCGGCAGGAGTACATATTGATTATGACAACATTGTTTTTTTCAATAAGTTTGCCGACAAGGATTTTAAATTGAAATATCTCTTCTATGTCTGCAACATGAGTGGACCCAACAAACTTAATGTGTACGGATTTGGAGACTGGACAGGTAAATAGTCCAGCTGTGATTTTTTTTTGGATTGGCGAAAAGGACTGTAAGATGATCAGGGTGTCTGCTCACATATTTATGATACTTTTATTCACAACCTCCCTGACAGGATGCGAGCCGCACACACGGCACCAGGTACTCACCTTCTTCTTTACCGGTGTCCCTCCTCTTGAGGAATCAGAGCCGGTTGCTAAAATCCAGGAACAGCCGACGCCCCCCCCTGCCAAGATTCTCGAAAAGCCAGGCCCGGCAGCAGCCCAAACCCTCTTTTCTCACCCGGTTTGGGCGGCCGGCACCTGCACTCCCTGTCATGAAAGCATGAGTACATTCAGCACTCCCGGTGTCAAGAAAACATTGACAACTGTTTTCGAATCAGGCGGCGGTATGCCCGGCGGAAAATTGACCCTCGCCAAAAATGAGCTCTGCACCCAATGCCATAAGGATAAAACCCCAAAACGGGCTTTAGCCGACAATCTGTGGCTGCATAACACCACGGCAAAAGGTGACTGCCTGACATGCCACGATCCGCATCAGAGCAATAACGCAAAAACCCTGCGTCAGGCGCCGGCCATCATCTGCCTTCCCTGTCACAAGGAAGGGAAATTTCTGACAACGCCCGTGCATCAAACAAAAGATGAATGCCTTTCTTGTCACAACCCACACATGGGCATCAACAAAAACCTGCTGACAAAAGAATATAAAGAGGTAAAAACTCCCGTGGTACTGGCTCCCGGAGACCAGAATTCCGGCAGGTAATGGTTTTTCCTGAAAGACATTTTGGTAACAACTTAAACAAGCTAAAAAGTTCGCTGCCTTACCATCGTTATATATAAATGACACATTTTTTCTTCCATATATTACCGTTTCCCCAGATTGCCTTTGCATCACTGCTTCTTCTATTTGTCGGTCCAGTGACAGTCCACGCCGATGAAAAAATTCCGGAATCAGTTGAGGTCGTTTCTCAGAAAGCATCTCCCCTCGACGCGCTATTGCAAAAATGGCAAACAACACAACCTGAAAGCGGACCACAAAAACAATATTTTTTTATCAAACGGCCGACCGTGGGAGGGCAACTCACGTACGAGTTTAAAGATGACTCTCGTACGGATGACGGCACAACGGAGCAAGTCACCAATCACAAATTTTTTGAGAAAATAGGCCTTGAGACAGCGGGATGGATATACCATCCAGCACTCATGCGATTTGCTCTGATATTTGAACCGGAATTTAACCAGTCAAAAGAGGAAATGAGTTCGGGAGAGTCGGTTAACACCAACTCCTTTTCACCGGACTATTCCATGACATCGACCTTTCTTGAGACCAAGCCCTATACGCTCAATGTTTTTGCCAACCGGCAGCAGGAGCCTGTATGGGCGGCCTATTCAGGCAATAGCGAATCCATTAACGACTCCTATGGCGCAACCGGACTGCTCAAATACAAGATCCTGCCCACCACGCTTGGATATACCCACACCGAGACCGACCAGACCGGTTTCTATACTTCAAATAATATCCATGATGAGTTCAACCTTTCATCCCAGCGGCAGACCGGAAAAAGCGACACTCACCTGATCTCCACCTACACCGACGACCAAAGAACCAGCGAGGGAGTCGACACCCAGATAACGACCTTTAATAATAATCTGTTCAACAGTTATGGCATCACTGATGACAAGAATGTTATGCTGGACTCTAGCCTGACTTTCTTGTTCCAGGACGCAAGTAATTTCAATACCAAAAACATCAATCTCAGGGAACAACTGAACTGGCAACATACCCCCAATTTACAGTCAAACTATTCAGCCAACCATATCCAGATGGAAACGAATGATTCTAGTTCCGACATGACAGATATTGGGGCCAGGTTGACCCACCTGCTTTATGAAAATCTGACCACCAATGTCGGCAACAGGCTCAATCAGTACAATTACTCCGAAGGAAAGGAAAACGCCGCGAAAGGCTTCCTCGACTTTTACTACAAACGGCCCTTTTCCTGGACGACAGTGGGCCTGCATAGCGGCTGGGACTATCTCTACAGTGACCGCACCGGATCCGCCTCAGGTAGTGCCGTGGTGACCAATGAGACGCATAAACTGAGCCTCGGTGAAGAAATTTATTTGGATAATTACAACGTCGACCTTGACTCCATCATAGTCACCAACACTGCCGGAACCATCGTCTATGTTGAAAACATGGACTACTCGGTTAAAGATGTAAACGGTTATGTACGGATAAGCCGCCTACCCTTCGGTGAGATAACAGAGGGGCAAGCCGTTTCAGTCAGCTACAGTTACCTTCGAAATTCAGATTATGACGATGCTTTGCTCACCGAGAATTACGGATTCAATTTCGATCTCTGGCATGACTGGCGCTTTTCCTACAATTTTCTTCGGGTAACGCAGGACATCCTCTCTGAACAGGCGCCGGAGAACCTGGTCGACGACACCATTCAACATGCTGAAATCCGCTACGATATCGACTGGTCATACACCTCGCTTACTTACGAAGACAACAACCGCCTGTCCGCTCCAGCCTATACCCGGCGGGAAATTCAAGAGACGCTGTACTACAGATCTCAGTGGCAGTTTTATGTTTCCTTGAAAGGATATTACGGTCAGAACGATTATAAAGACAACGACGAAACCAAGGATTTTTATGGTGGAATCACCACCTTTGACTGGATACTGACCAGATGGTGTAAACTTCGCGTCGAGGGTTATTATGAAAAGACCGGGGGAAATTCTGAAGAAACGGAAAACATTGGCCTTAAGACAGGCCTTGAGTTCCGTTACCGCATCTGGACGGCTCGACTCAGCTATGAACTCACGGACCAAAACGATATAATATCCGACATTCAGCGAACAGAACACCTGGCGCGCTTGGAATTTATCCGCATCATGTGGTAAACTCTATTTATGATGAAGAGATTGATGAAAAAAATGGACAGCAACCGCTCCCCTCTCAGGACTACCTTTGTAGTCTTGATATTCCCTGTTCTTCTTGGGCTTTACGGTTGCATGTCCCCGGATCTCAGACCAGTTCCGCCTCCGGTTGACCTGGTGTGGCCGCCTGGTGAAGAGATACCAAGAATCCGCTTTGTCAGCAGCATCTCCCGGCCGGAAGATTTTCAAATCACCCCGGGGGCCTTGATGCGCTTCTGGAATTTTATTATCGGCAAGGAAGACGACATCCTGGTTGCACCCTATGGTGTGACGGTGGATAACGCCGGCAGGATGTATGTCGTGGACACCTTTCTGCGCAGAGTCCAAATCTTTGACACGAAAGCCGGAGAATTTTCAGTTTTGCCTGCTGACGACCAACCCATGACCTCTCCCATCGGCATTGTCGTTGATGAAAGCGGTCGGATCTTCGTCACCGACTCCCAGGATGGCCTGGTCAAGGTATTTAACGACGCAGCCGACACCTCGCCAATAACCATTGGTAATGACCTCCTGCAACGGCCCACCGGCATAGCCATCAATCAAACAAACAATGAACTGCTCGTGGTCGATACGAAACTGGGCCAGATTTTCAGGTTTGATCTCAACAACCACCAACTGAAGGGAACGATCGGCAACAAGGGCAAGGAAACAGGTCTATTCAACAACCCCACCAATATTGCTGTTAATGGCGATGGAACCCTCCTTGTTACCGATGCCCTTAATTTCCGAATTCAAATTTTTTCCGCCCAGGGTGAGCTTCTCGGAACATTTGGCAGCGCCGGGGACAGTCCCGGTCATTTTTCCCGGCCCCGCGGGGTTGCCAGTGACAGTGACGGCAATATTTATGTGGCTGATGCCCTTTTTGACAACATCCAGATATTTGACAAAACAGGCAGACTGTTGATGGACTTTGGCAGGCCGGGTCATGAAAACGGCGAATTCTGGATGCCGGCCGGATTATGGATTGACAAGAATGACAAAATCTATGTTGCTGATTCCTATAATAAACGTATTCAAATCTTTCAGTATCTCAAAGAGAATGGGGCGCTGCCATGAAGAAAACAGCAAACACCTTCATATTGATGACGGCAATTCTGCTTGGCCAGGTGACAATTGCCCAGGGGGCCAGCATTCTTAACAGCAAGCATAATCTTTCCATCAGCGGGCCGGGCACCATCAAGGCGTCGGGTGAAAGCGAAGTGTGCATCTTCTGCCATACCCCCCACCACGCCCGCCAGGATATCCCCTACCTGTGGAATCGCTCGGCGCAAACAACCAACTATACGCCCTATGCCAGTTCCACCCTGTCAGCTACCGTTGGACAACCCACCAGTGCCTCAAAGCTCTGCCTGAGCTGTCATGACGGGACCATCGCTTTGGGGGCAGTCCTTTCTGAGCCGACACCGATCTCATTTATGGGAGCCAATACTCTCAGCGGCCGGAGCTCCTCTCTGACGACTGACCTGTCCGATGACCATCCAGTTTCCTTTGACTATCAGAGCAGCATTACTTCGGGAAACCTGGAACTCGTCGATACCACGGCATTGATAGGCTCACAGGTTCAACTTGACAGCACGGGCCAGCTCCAGTGCACTGCCTGTCATGACCCCCATGATGATGCCTGGGGAAAATTTCTGGTGATGTCCAATCAAAACTCAGCCCTCTGCATCAAGTGTCATAACAAAAGCGGCTGGGCCGGCAGCACCCATGCCACCTCCACCCGTACATGGAACAACACCGGCACCGATCCATGGCCGGACAGTGAATACACCACGGTCGCTGCCAACGCCTGTGGCAACTGTCATCGCCCCCACACAGCGGGCAGACATCAACGGCTGCTGAAACAGGTTAATGAGGAAGACACCTGCCTTGCCTGCCATAGTGGTCAAGTGGCAACCCAGAGCAACATTAAAACCGAACTGGTAAAGTGGTATAGTCATCCCGTTGATGACTACGTTGGAGTACATGATGCCGCCGAAGATTTCAAAGCCCCGGGAGGAGTGACCACGCATGTGGAGTGCGAAGACTGTCATAATCCCCACCAGGTGAACAGTAGCACGGCGGTCGCACCCTACGTTTCCGGAAGAAACATAGGGGTACAAGGGATTGATGCCGCTGGAGCGAAGGTCGCGAATGCCCAGAATCTCTATGAGATCTGTTTCAAATGCCATGCCGATACCCCCAACAATGTGATAACAACCCCTGAGATCACCCGTCAAATCATTCAGGTGAACACCCGGCTCGAATTCATGCCCGGCAATCCCTCCTCGCATCGGGTGGAAATCAACGGCTCGTGCGGAGCTGATGTGCCGAGCCTGCTGCCGCCTTATACCAAAACCAGTATTCTCTACTGCACCGACTGTCATGGCTCCGACAACCCGACGGCCGGGGCACATGGGCCTCATGGTTCAACCAACAAGCACCTGCTCGTGGCTGAATATAAAACCCATGACAAGCAGGTCTATAATGGTGCCGACTATGCTCTTTGCTACAAATGTCATAACGAATCCAACATCACCACCCGTACGACTCCAGGGTTTGATCATGGCGGTCATGTTTTAGACACTAACAAACGTACATCGTGCTCGACCTGCCATGACTCCCACGGCATCAGCGCCACCCAGGGAACTTCAGCCAAAAACAGAAGGTTGATCAACTTTAATACCAATGTTGTCACCCCCAATGGTGGCGAACTCTACTATGATGGTAGCTTTTTTAAGCCCAAATGCGTCCTTGTCTGTCACGGAAGGACACATAATATGCGGTAATCAAAATATTGAGAACAGCCGCTGAAGATGTTTGTTTTTTTGTACGACACAGACAAAAGAACGGTCCCTGACAGGAACATAAGAGAGAAAACACCCCCGAAAAGCAGGAGGAAGGAAAGGTTGGTCTCAAGAAAGGAAAAGAAAAAAAAACCATGGTCAAGATGGTATACAATATGCCCCATCATCTGCATTACCAGCTTCTTGGCACTGGACGGCCATGCGGCAAAGGAAAAATCCGGCAACGTCGTGGCGATCAAGGCCGGGCAGTCATGTGCGACCTCAGAGTGCCACCCTGTCATGGGAAAAGATAAATTTGTCCACGGACCTGTGGCCGCAGGCGACTGCTCCTTCTGCCATAAGCAGGACCAAAAAGACCAGCATACATTTCAGCCGATCACCAATATTGAAGCACTCTGTTATGAGTGCCATGAAAAAATAAACACCAACTCCCTTGCGCATAAGCCTGCTGCCGACGGCCCATGCACAAAATGCCACGATCCGCACCAATCCGCCAACCTCTTCCAGCTCAAAGACGGACATACAGGTGGAGGCGGCAGCTAATCAATCGACGGTAAAAACTGCAGCAGGAGCTGCTTGTTAAGCTTGTAACACAGACAATAAAGCATGCCGCTAACAGGGGGCATAACAGCGAAAACATCCACCACTAAGAGGAAAGAGAAAGCGAATGGACACAAGTTTGGACACCAAAAAAGAAATGAAAAAACATCCATGGTCAACATGGCTCACAATATGCCCCTTCATCTGTATTGCCAGCGTCATTGCACTGGATGCCTATGCAGCAAAGGATTCCAGCAATGTATCGATTAAGGCCGGACAATCATGTGCGACCTCCGAATGCCACAATACCAAAGGAAAAGATAAATTTGTCCACGGACCTGTGGCCTCAGGCGACTGTGTCTTCTGCCATAAGCAGGACAAAAAAGACCAGCACGTATTTCAGCCGATCAAGAATGTTGAAGCCCTCTGTTACGAGTGCCATGAGAAATTAAACACCGGCTCCGTTGTCCATAAACCGGTTGCAGAAGGCAAATGCACTGGATGTCACGATCCGCACCAGTCTGCCACTCGGTTCCAGCTCAAAGGTGAGGGGCCTGCTCTGTGTTTCCGGTGCCACGACAAGACTATCGCTGGTGGCAAATTTGTCCATGGGCCGGTGGCTGCTGACGGATGCAGTGTCTGCCATTCTCCCCACTCATCCGACTCACCTAAATTGCTGATGGCCAAAGGCAACGATGTCTGTTTTTCCTGCCACTCTGACAAAAAAGAGGAGTTTGCCGGCAAGGAATTTGTGCACGGCCCTGTTTCGGATGGCTGTATCCAGTGCCACAGCCCACACAGCAGCAACTTTAAATTCAATCTGCCGGCCGAGAGCACCCAGGGCCTCTGTTTTACCTGTCATACCGACAAGAAGGATGAGATCGCCAAGGTTACGGTAAAACACGGCGGCCTTGCGACGGACAAGGGCTGTCTGGCCTGTCATAACCCCCACGTTTCCTCGTTCCCCCAACAGCTTGATAAGGCGCCCATGGACCTCTGTCTTTCCTGTCATGACAAAGAGTATAAACATGCAGACGGTACCACGGTGTCAAACATGAAGGTACTGCTGGAAAAAAATGGCAGCCATCACGGTCCCATAGTAGATAAAGATTGTTCTGCCTGTCATAACACCCATGGATCACAAAATGCCCGCATACTCAGGGGTAATTTTTTGCAAAAGTTTTATGCCCCATATAACCCGGACAACTTTAAACTCTGCTTTACCTGCCATAACGACACCTTAGTAAAAGACGCGAAAACAACCACGTTGACGGGCTTTCGCAACGGTGACCAAAACCTTCACTATCTGCACGTCAACAAAACCCCCAAGGGTCGTACCTGCAAGGCGTGTCACGATGTACACGCAACAAAGAATCCGAAACATGTCACCGATACGACCCCGTTTGGGGCCTATCAGATGCCGGTGGGGTTTGTTAAGGATAAAAACGGTGGCTCATGCCTGCCGGGTTGTCATCAGGAATTTAAATATGACAGAGATAAAATGGTGAAAAACAGATGAACATCAAGCCCCTCTTCTTATTAGTGATCGTCCTTGTAATTGGCCCGGGTTGGCTGCATACCTCATCGGCAGCTAACAACGAGGCATCGTGCGAGAAAAATGCCTCGGCCTTGGCCCATGCAGGAAAACTGGAGGAGGGGCTTGCTGCCATCAGGCAGTGCATCACTGAAAACCCCTTGCAAGCGAAAGCGCATGTTATTCTTGGCGACCTTCTTCTTGAAAAGGGCGACTCGCAACAGGCGATGGCGTCCTTTGACAAGGCGCTGGAGCTGCAGCCGCAATCCAGCGGTGCCAAAACAGGGAAAGGAATTATCCTGGCGCAGACAGGGGATCTCAAGGCAGCCGAAGCCATCTTGACAGATGCACTGAAGCTGAATCCCTATCCGGCCCGGACTCATTATGAACTTGGCCTCATCTATGAAAAACTTGGCGACAGTAAAGCAGCCCTTTCCCACTTCAAACAGGGCATCAGCTCACACGAACAAGAAACAAGGTAGGTGACTGTGAAAATAACAACATTCTTTCCATTCAGACAAAAGACTTGCCTGATTATTCTGGCAATGACCGTCACCCTGCTGCAGAGCAGCGTTTCCGCGTCCGCCCTGCAAAACCTGGCGGTGGGCACGGAAGCGCCGGATTTCACACTGCAGGATTTCAGTGGAGCGAAACAGGGTTTTTCAACGCTCAAAGGAGACAAACTGACCGTGATCCTTTTTTGGGCGTCCTGGAGCAGGCAGTCGGAAAAGGCCCTTAAACAGATGGAAGAACTCCACCAGAAATACAAAAAACAGGGGCTCTCCGTTATCGGTATCAATGTGGAAAGACAAACCATTGATGCCCAAGCCATGCAGGATATTAAAGGGACCAGCGACGGTCTGAAAATATCCTTTCCTACCCTGGTTGACCATGGCCTTATCGCCTTTCACGACTACGGAATTATTGCCGTGCCCACCACGGTCATCCTGGATAAGGACAGAAAAATCAAATTTGAGATGTCCGGCTTTCCCCTGGTCGGGACTCGGGACATGATCCACTTCCTTGCCGCAGCCATCGAAGGCAAAGCCGCCCCGGACGAGGTAGCGAAAAAAACCGGATATCAACCCGACAAAAACGCTGTGCGCTGCTGGAATATGGGGATCAAGGCCCTGAGTTCAAAACGCACGGCCGACTCGGCCGAAACGTGGTTCAAAAAAGCAATATCGGCCGACCCGGACTTTATCTTGCCGCATCTCAGCCTTGGAACCTATTACCAGGAACAGGGCGATCTTGCGCAGGCCAAGGAACAGTTCCAGCAAGCCCTCAACCGCAAACCGGACAATGCTGCGGCCCTGAGCAAAATGGGCCTTCTCCTGATAGACGAAGGGGCCAGCGCCGCTGCCAGAACAATGCTTGAAAAAGCGATAAAGGTAGACGAGGCCTACGCGCCGAGCTATTATTATCTCGGCTATCTGACCGGCAAGGAGGGTGATATGAAAAAAGCTGCCGAACTCTTTGCCGGTGCGGAAGAAATCAACCCTCTTGACTACCGGATTAATGTGTACCGGGGAAAAATGTTTGAGGCACAAAACAACCTGGAGCAGGCAGCAACGAGTTATAAAAACGCCCTCAAACAAATGCTTAGCAGGAAATGAAACAACAATATATTCTCCATACGGCACTGGCCATACTGCTTTTTTGCACGATCGACTGCTGGGCCGGCACAGGATTCTCCGTACAGTTTCCGCCTGACAACTCCTTTGTGGAAAACGAACAGCTCAGTATTGTTCTGACTGTGGAAAAACAGGCTGTCGATGGGATACGGGTCACCACTGGAGAAAACAAGCCCGCGGAGATATCCATTCGTCCCGACAGTGCCAACGCCTGCTTCGGGGTCACCCTGAGCAAGGGGATGAATACGATTGAACTCCTTGGCCTGAAGCAGGGACAGGTTGTGGCTCAAAAAGAGATGAAAATATTCTTCCGTTCCAATCTCTTTCCCAAATTCCGGGAGCCACCTGCCGACTTTCAACGGTACTTCTTTCACATGCCCAATAATGAAAAAACCTGTGCCGGTTGCCATGAGATGGACCCCTCACTCAGTAGCCTGCGGCCGGGGAAACCGGAAGAATCACCGTGTTACAAGTGTCACAAAAAAAAATTTACCAACAACACCTTTGTCCATAATCCGGCTGCAAAAGGTACCTGTTTTACCTGCCATGAAGTGCTGCCGGGAGAGCGGAAGTATACAGCGCCAAAACCGGACGAGAAGGTTTGTTATCCGTGCCACAACGCTCAAGTCAAAGACTGGAAAAGCAAAAAGCTCATGCACGGTCCCACCGCGACCGGCCAATGTACTCTATGTCACAACCCGCACGGATCTGAATGGCCTGCACTTCTACGGATGCAGGGCACCGATCTCTGCATCAACTGTCATGAGGACAAGGCAACAGGCACCCATGTCCTTGCCGGTTTCTTCGGCAAGGGGCACCCGGTACGAGGGGTCAAACATCCCTCTAAACCGGATCGGGAGTTCACCTGTGCCGGCTGCCATAATCCCCATGCCGGCAACACCCAAAATCTGTTGAACCATGACAACAGCAATATGAGTGTCTATTGCAGTCTTTGCCATCAAAAGTAACCACGAGAACGCCATGTTACAGACAAAAAAATAACTTGTTACTGCCTTCCCGAGATATTCTGGAATTGCTGCAGAGTGATCATCCTTTCCCCTTTCTGCTCCCCTCTTGATGCGGCCTTGAGTGGGGGCCCCGTATTGCCGTTAGAATTGAAACCCTCGTGATTTTGTCCCCTGTGAATACCCAGACCCCCGCCGAAAAGACAGCCTTTGTTATCCTGTTGATGATCAGTGGCTGTCATCTTCTCAATGACATGATGCAGACCCTGTTGTCGGCTATCTATCCGCTTCTGCAGGCTAATTATGGATTGAGCTTTGCCCAGATCGGCATGATCACCCTCACCTTTCAGGGTACGGCCTCAGTCCTTCAACCCATGGTCGGTTTTTATACGGATCGTCAGCCGCAGCCCTATTCTTTGGCCGCGGGAATGTGTCTTACCCTGATAGGCCTGGTGCTGTTTTCACAGGCCGGAAGTTATCCGGTGCTGCTCATGGCTGCGGCCTTGGTGGGGACGGGTTCGTCGGTATTTCATCCTGAATCATCGCGAGTGGCGCGAATGGCTTCGGGGGGGCGGCCTGGATTGGCGCAGGCCTTGTTTCAGGTCGGCGGTAACGCGGGTTCGGCTATTGGCCCACTGCTGGCCGCGCTCATCGTGTTGCGGCATGGACAAACGAGCGTGGCCTGGTTTTCGGCCGCTGCCCTGCTGGGGATCTATCTGCTGATCCAGGTCGGTCGATGGTCTGAAAAATACGGGATGAAGCGACTCAAATCACGTGCCAATACCACCGCCACCCGGTCGGTATTACCTCGTAGAACAGTGGTGTTGGCCTTGGCGGTGCTATTGGCCTTGATCTTCTCGAAGTTTTTTTACATGGCCAGCATGAGTAATTACTACATTTTTTATCTGATCGATACGTTTCATATCTCGGTGCAGAGTGCTCAACTCCATCTCTTTGTCTTTTTTGGAGCGGTAGCCGTTGGCACTATCGCTGGTGGCCCGATTGGCGATCGTTATGGCCGTCGAATGGTAATCTGGGCCTCGATCCTGGGGGTGCTGCCTTTTACCCTGGCCCTGCCTTATGCCAATCTCTTCTGGACCGGGGTGCTCAGTGTGCCCATCGGGGTGATCCTGGCCTCTGCGTTTCCGGCAATAGTGGTTTACGCCCAGGAACTCCTGCCTGATCGGGTGGGGACGGTAGCGGGGATGGCGTTTGGTTTTGCTTTTGGGCTGGGCGGGATTGGTGCTGCTGTCCTGGGGGCATTGGCCGATACGACCAGTCTGACCTTTGTCTATCGCTTGTGCGCGTTTCTACCCGCAATCGGCCTGCTGGCCATTTTCCTGCCTCAGTTGGAAGCGGAAGCTCGGCGGCGGATGCCGCGAGCGGCCAAGCCTCTTTGATTAGGGATAGCCATGGGTTCTTTTCCGGCTATTGTCCTTGATTTCGAGACCACCGGCCTGTCTCCCCAGCGTGGAGATCGGGCTATTGAAATAGGCGCGGTTCTCATCGACAATAACAGGATCATCGCTCGCTTTCACAGTCTGATGAATCCCGGTATTCCGGTGAGTCCCTTTATCCAGGGCTTGACCGGTATCACCAATGCGATGGTGCGGAGTGCCCCTGGGTGCGCTGAGGTTATGGCTGGATTTGTCGAGTTTATGGGCCATTATCCCTTGGTGGCCCATAATTCTTCTTTTGATGGCAGGTTTCTCGATGCTGAACTGGCCCGTATCGGCAGGGTAAGACGCAACGAAATGGCCTGTACCCTTCGGATCGCACGCCGGGTCTATCCCCATCTCTCCAGTCATAAGTTAGCAGCCTTGGTCAGATATAAAAATCTGCCCAGAGAAGGCACCTTCCATCGTGCCGCCGCCGATGCCGAGATGACAGCGCATCTGTGGATGACCATGATTGAGGATATTAAAGGATTATATGGTGTGGCGGAGCTGTCTCTGGAATCTCTGCAAAAACTCTCCCGAATCCCCAAGGCCAAGGTTAAGGCGTTTTTTACGTAAAGTTGTTGCGGTGGAGTGCGGAAGAGTTACGAAGATTTCTTTAACAAAGATGGGTGGTGCCTGAGGTATCGGCAAAGCTGATCACAGAATTTCTCCCTCGTCGCTTGGCCTCAAACAAGGCCAGATCGGCATTGTCGAGCAGTTCGGTCATAGTCTGGGCATCCTCGGGAAAGGTGGCCAGCCCGCAACTCACCGTGATATGGATGGCAAGGTCGCAAAAGACCAGAAAAACGGCATGTTCGATGGCCAGACGAATCTGTTCCGCAACCATAAATCCCTGGTCATGGTCATGATTGGCCAAAACCACCACGAATTCATCCCCACCATAACTGACCCCATAACAATCCTCCGGTAACAGGGGGATGATGGTCTCGGCCAGCTCGGCAATGGTGCTGCTGGCGTTGAGGTGACCATAGGTGTCAACGACCGTCTTGAATTTATCTATATCGATAAAAATAACGGAGAGGGGTTGGGCGTGATGGCTATCTAATTGTGCCTGCAGGGTTTGATAGAGGTAACGGGTGTTGAACAGGCCGGTGAGGTCGTCGCGAACCGATAACTCCCGGTAGCGCGTCACGCTGGCCTTGAGCTCTTGTTGCGCCGCACGCAGGGCGAGGTGGGTCTGCACCCGGGCCAGCAATTCCTCCTTGGTGAAGGGCTTAAAGATATAGTCTTGAGCCCCGGCGGCAAACCCTGCGAGAATGTCTTTACGGTCGGTGCAAGCGGTAACAAAAAGTACAGGAATGTCGGCAGTGAGCAGATTTTGTTTGATGAACCGGCAGACCTCAAATCCTGAAATGCCTGGCATGTCAACATCAAGGAGGACCAGGTCCGGTTGAACACGGGGCAGGGCCTCCAGGGCCTTTTCTCCGTTGTTGACAGCAGTCACCTGATAGCCTGCCTGGGTCAGGTGTTCTTGAATAAGTCTGATGACAACCAGATTGTCATCGGTAATCAAGATGGTCTGGCTTGATGGTATTTTATTTTTTTCCATGATCGTCAGCATGGGGGAAAACGATGGAAAAGTCAAGCCTTCTGGGAGGCAGGGGCGGATTTAGAAATGAGGTTTTTACTGTGCTCGGGTCTTGAGCTTTCATGAAAAAACGGAAGAAAGAAAATACCTTATATTCTATGGACGTTTTTAACCGGACCTTACTGATAACTAATGACAAACAGAGGGAAATCCATGCGAAAAAAATGTCACAACTCTATCCCGGAAGAACTACCAGATTTAGCATTTCTTGCCGGTTATTTTAGTCGGGGGCATGAAATTAAAGACATCTGTTCCTTTTTCTGCTTTTAATTATTTTTTCAGATAACCAAACAATATGAAAAAAGAAAATTCCATCTGGGACTTTTTTGCCTCTGTTAAACTTGCGCTTATCACCCTGAGTTTGTTGGCCGCCACTTCAATTATTGGCACGATTATCCCGCAAAATAGACCTCTGCAGTGGTATGCCCAGGAATATGGCGCTCATCCGGCCCAACTTTTCAAGATGTTTGACATCCCCGATATGTACGGCTCCTGGTGGTTTCTGGCCTTGCTGGGACTTCTTTGTACGAACCTCATCGTCTGCAGTCTTGATCGTTTTCCAGACGTGTGGAAACAGATGAAGGCTGACGGTCTTGCCACTCCCTTTACACGTCTTGAGAAAATGGGGAGAAAAACAGAATGGCGAAGCAGTTCTGCGCTGGAGGGAACTGTTTTGGAATTGGGCGCCAAACTCAACAGCAGTGGCTGGAAAAGCAGTAGTCGTAACGGTGACGGCGAAGCCTTGCTCTTTGCTCAAAAAGGGGGGTGGAGCCGAATCGGTGTTTACGTGGTCCATACTTCCATTTTGGTGATATTTATCGGCGCAATCATTGGGGAACTCTCTGGATTCAAGGGGAACGTCATGATTCCGGAGACAGAGCAGACCGATAAAATTTACACATCAGATGGTACTACGACCATTGATCTTGGCTTCACCGTACGCTGTGACTCTTTCCATCTTGAGTTGTACCCTGGCGGGATGCCAAAGAAATATAAATCCGAATTAACTATTCTGGAGAATGGCAAGGAGCTTTTTCAGGCTCCAATAGAGGTAAACTCTCCCTTGAAATACAGGGGGATCACCTTGTATCAAGCAAGCTATGAAGGGTATCAGGATTTTATGATCAAGGTGACCAATAAGGCCAGTGGTAGCAGCAAGACTGCTATCGTTCCTTTCCGGGAACAAGGAGAATGGCCCCAGGAAGGGCTCACCTTTGGGGTAATCAATGCTGAAGGGACGGGACAGTCGATTTCGCGTTTGAAAGTATGGTTTTCCGACAACAAGGGAGCTCCCGCTGTACTCTGGCTCAAAGATGGTGAGTCCGTAACCGTTGCAAGAGAAGGCGGTACGTATCTCCTCAGTACCAAGCAGCTCTATGCCACTGGCCTGCAGGTCTGCAAAGATCCGGGAGTGTGGGTTGTCTATTTCGGATGCGGCTTGATGCTTCTTGGCCTGGTGATTGCCTTTTTTATGTCGCACCAACGAATCTGGCTTTTCCTCAAAGAGGAAGAAAGTGGAGTGTCAATCCTCTTTACCGGCAGTGCCAATAAAAACAGGGTCGGTTTTGAAAAGATCTTTAATGATCTCGCAGGAATCCTGCAAAAAGAGAACTGTTGAATCAAGGGTGCCTTGGAAAATTCAAGGCACCCTTATGGGTTAAGAATCATAAATTTTCTTAAACAACATTTCACCTAATATAAATGCTGCCAAAAAGAAGAATATGGCGCCGGTAGTAATCATGATTTCGTGCAGACTGGGGCTGTATGAGTAATACTTCGGCAGATCAACAATATTGTATTGCTGATAATGGGGAATCAGTTGGCCCACAATGACTAAATCATAGAAGAGGACAAAGACTCCGGTCAAACAGGAAATACCTGCCAGGGCCAGGATATTTGATTTTTCTCCTCCTGTGACAAAGATGAGAGTCAGGGGGAGCAGGACCGCTAAGCCAACCTCTCCAATCCAGAAGTTAAGGGCAAAATCACCCTGAACCAGGAGAAACATTGCCTCTGGATTTTTGGTGAATTGGGGGAAGAATCCACCCATTATCTTGACGCCCGTAAAATACAGGATGCCCAGAAGGAGCACCATAAACAGCTTTCCTGTGGCCTTAAGTGCCATTTCATCCTTGGTCTCCGGTCTCTGGCCGCTAAAGGTCTTTCCAATCCAGCTGAACAAGAGAATTGCAGCGCAACCGGTCAAGGTCGAGAGTGAAAGGAAGTAGAGCGGCATATAGTTTTCACTCCAGAATCCCCTGGCCCCAAGCAGTTCCATATCCGAGTTCATATTCAGGTTTCCCATGGTTACCGCCACAAAAGCGATAGTTGCAAAGACCTTTGCCCTCTGTTCCTTTTTTAAGGTAAGTGACATAAAGTTGAGGACCATGAATATAAGGTAGAGGCTGTAAATGGTAGTCTTCCACCAGATATTTGAGGATTGATGCGGGGATAGCAGGGCGTAAAAACCAACTCGCCATGGGTTCTCAAGCTCAAGAGTAATGCACATAAGGCCTGTGGCCATGGTGATAAGAGCAAGAAAGACCGTCCGGGGGACAAGAGGTCGAAATGTGCTGATCCCAAAGACCTGTCCCAGAGAAGAAACGATACAGAGCCCGGTGGAAAGGCAGGCAAAAAACACATAAGGACTGATGAGAATTCCCCAGGGCACTTCCCTGGTTGTTCCAAAGGTGTGGTCATGTCCCACAAGCATGGAGTGGAGCCCGAAGGAGAGGCCAATCCCACTGATAAGCGCCAGCGCCATAAAAATGAGCAGCCGGTTCATGGAAGTTGAGGGCAAGGTATTGGTTTTTTGGTAGAAGGTCATGTCTCTTCCTTTATTGTTTAGATTCACTCATCCTATCCTGCTGGTCACTCTGGGCATAATTTATTTCAGGTGTCCAGATAAAAGACATTTGGCAGGGTGTCTGTTTCCGGGCGAAGTACCCAGAGTACATTGCCGGGAGCATGGATCAGCTTATAGGCTTCACTCTCCGGATCAGTAAGGTCTCCAAAAATACGGACACCAGCTGGGCAGGCAGCGGCGCAGGCCGTAATCTTCCCTCCGCTTTCTTTAAGTTTGGTGTCGTAACAGAAATTACACTTATCGATGGTTCTGGCCTCTTCCTTGAAATACCTGGCATTGTAAGGACAGGCTGCCATACAGGTCTTGCAGCCAATGCATTTGTCAGGATTCATCTGGACAATACCATTTGTTTTATCCTTATAGGTGGCCTGGGTTGGACAGACCCGTACACAGGGAGGGTGGTTGCAGTGATTGCACAGGATCGGCATGAAAGCACGTTCCCTTTGGCCCTGAGCAATAGGGATGCTGCGTTCCAGTATGTTCGTTCGATAGCCATGGGCAGGGACATTATTGGTGTTTCTGCATGCCTCCAGGCAACGCTCGCAATCAATGCAATGGCTTTGACGAATTACCATGGTGTAGTGTGGGCTATAAGGAAATTCAGCCACTGGCACCTTGCCGCTATTTAATGCACCTTGCGCTTCATGGGCGGAGGTCAAAGAAAGAAGCGATCCGCCTAAAAATACTCCTGATATGGAAAGGCCGAATTGCAGAAACTGACGACGTTCTTTTGAGGGAAGACTTTCAACACCCTCATCGTTGAGTTTTTCCAGATTTATCCCTTTCATTCTGTTCTCTCTCAAAACGTATATTTGTTGTAAAATCCTCAGGGGCAAGAGTCCACCATCACTCCACATGTATGCAAAGAGACTCGCTAAGACGAGTAGCCTCTATGTACGGCCTATTTGGACACAAGTGGAGTGGCGGAAACTCTTATCTTTTATTTCGGCTCATCGTGACACATATTACAATCCTGTCTGATAACCTTCCCGAATTTTGTTTTATGTTCGTCGTCATGACAACGGAAACATCCGTAGCCCTCGTCAGCATTCTGATGTCCCAGGTGCTGACGATAGGTTCCCCAGCTCACCTTCATTTCCGGCCATATATTGTTGAGATAGGCCTGCAAAAGAAATGATCCTGAACTTGCTATCTCTTTTTCGTGTTTTGCCACAAAATCATTTCCATGACGTTTAGCCACACGTTCCAGCAGATCCCCCACAATCTTTTCTGTGGCCTCATCCCTGCTGGTATACTCAATTTTCAAGACAGCAATACTGTCTTCTCGTATTCCCTCAATCTCGGGATTAAGTTTTTTGGAGGAGAGGCCAAAATCGACAATCGGTTCAAGATCATCATAGACGTGGGTGGGACGATTATGACAATCTATACAGTCCATGGCCCTCCATTGCTCGGTTACCCCTTTCTCAGCTGGTTCGTCATTGAGAGCATACTCTTCTGTAATTCCTCCAGGCCGTGTAACCTTCACCTTACCGATTTTTGTCCGTTTTTCATCAAGGGCCTGATATTCAATCTTGATGTCACGACTTACATGCCAGTGAATTCCCTCAAAGGCGTCGGTTACCGGATTATGGCCGCCAATATGCAAGGCAACTTCCTGAATGGTAGGAGTTGTCTGATTATCATTGGTAAAACTGACAAATTCCTTTATTTTTTTCCCCTGGAATTTTTCAGGCCAATGACAGGTCTCACAGGTATCCCGTGCCGGCCTCAGGTGCTTGACCGGTGCGGGGATGGGGCGGCTGAATTCCCCGTCAATAACAGCCTTTACCTGGCGCAGACCGGAGAGTTTCGCCTGGACATACCATCCGGCGCCGGGACCTATATGACACGAAACACAGGAAACCTTGGCATGCGGTGATCGCTGATAAGCAGTATATTCAGGATCCATGACCTGATGACAGACGACGCCGCAAAAATAGGAAGAGTCGGTAAAGTGGTATCCTTCATAGACGACAAGTATTAGAACCGTAATATTGATTACCGAGAGAATCAGAAACAAGACGATCCCTTTTCTGTGATGCTTGTCACCCAGATCAATTTTTAAATTTTCGGCGTTGATCAGGCTGTTTTTAAACCAATTCTTTCGGCGGAGATAACAGGCTAACGGGATAAGGCACAGGCCGAACATCATCATTGCCGGCAGAAACAGAAAGGTGAAAATGGCAAAATAATGGTTGGCAATCAAACCTGAAAGATGACCAATGAGGCCAAGCACTATCAGGGTGATGGATACAGTGGTCAGGACCACTCCAAAAAAACCAAGTGGGGTTTTCCAGGTACAGCCTAACAATCTTTGCCATGCCCCGGCCTCTTTACCATCTCCTGCAGGTGAAACTTCTGGATCTTTTACATCCTCTTCATCTTGTCCTAAATCCGTCATACATCACCTCATTGTAGACCTTTCCGGAGAATCACCGCACACTGTTCTCCATTGTGAATGATTTTATAAAGTATCTGCTTTTGTTCACCACCCACGTTTTCCGCTTCGCAGTAATCTGCCAACAGTTGTGAATAGTTGATAATGCCGTTAAGCCTGTTTGTGGCCTCATTGATAATTGCAGAAAACTCCGCCTCTCTCCTGTTATGTGTTAAGTCATCCGGGCTCTCCTCTTTGGTTTTTTGAAGTATCTGATTAAAAGCGGTGATCAGGGATTTGACCTCCACACTGCTTTTTTTCTCTTGTTCGAGTTGAAGGGGGGCACCGTCCAGCAGGGCCTGTTCAGCCTGTGTGGCCAGATCGATCAGGGGTTTGACGGACTTCCGGTAGAGAATGATAAGGCTGAAGCAGGTCAGAAAGATGATCATTCCCATTAAGACCAGGGCCCGTTTCTGGTATTGCATGACCCTGTTTCTCATCTCATTGACGACGATTCTGTCAAACTGCAGGAATTGCTTATTCATTTGACGAAGCTGACCCATGATTTTCAGAATCAAATCTTCATTCGAAGGATTCTCTGCCAGATTTCTCAAGTTGATCACCACCCGTCCCAGGTCCAACGCCTGCAAAAAGGAGAGCTTGTATTGGCTTGGAATCAAACGGCTGTCCAGCATGGCTATATACCTGCCTTGAAGCTGCTCAAACTCCTTGGCCGCGCCCAGAAGCTGTGAGGGGTCACGAGATAAAAGGCCTTCCGTGGCTTGTTCTTGGATGGTTGCGGAGAGAAAAATGGTGCTTTCGCTTTCTGTCACAATAGTGCTGTAGTCACTCGTCAGCATGTTTTGACGAAGACCTGTGAGAACCAGTGCTCCCAATAAGAGGGCGGTGCCCAGAAAGGTTACAGCGCTCAGTCTACGCAGTGATCGCATCTACCACCTCTTTCATGGACTGACCGACGCTGCAATTTTCTCTCAAGGTACAGGCGCTGCAGGTATGTTCGGGATCTTTCATGGCTGCTACTTCTTTTTTAGCGCTGCATGAAACAATAATATCAAACTCCTCCCCATCCAGAGTTTCTACCTGGAGGAGAATGTCGGCCAGATTTTTAAGAAGACATTGCTCCTGTTTGAGAATACGAACTGCTTCATCATAACAGGTGGCCAGGAGCTCATTGACCTCCTGGTCAATGCGTCTGGCCATATTGTGCCCCATGGGTAAACGGCCACCAGCCCCTGCAATAAAGCCTCCGCTTTCTATGGAAAACGCCTGAGGGCCGAGGGTTTTACTCATCCCCCATTTGCAGATCATGTCGGTGGCAATTTGAGTGGCAGTGAGGAGATCCCCCTGTGCCCCTGTGGTCTGCTGTTTGAACATCAACTCTTCTGCGGCCCTTCCTCCCATGAGGACAATGATCTTGCTACGCAGATACTCCTTTGAATACGCGGGATGGTCACTGATCGGTAATTGTTGGGTCTGACCAAGGGCCATGCCTCGAGGGACGATGGTGATCTTGTGCAAGGGATCGGAGTCTGGCAGTTTGTTGGCCAGGATCCCATGGCCCGCCTCATGGTAGGCCAGGATCTTGCGATCATTGTCACTCATCACCATTCCTTTCCGTTCTATCCCCATGAGGATACGATCACGGGCCTTTTCAAAATCCTCATTAAGGATCTGGTCCCGTCCTTTTCTGGCGGCCATCAAAGCGGCCTCATTGACCAGGTTTGCAAGTTCTGCCCCGGTAAAACCCGGAGTCGCCTTGGCCAGGTCATCAAAAACAACTTCAGGATGCAGCGCCACCTTGCGGCCATGTACCTCCAGAATTTTCTTTCGTCCTTTCACATCAGGTGGCAGGATGTTGATCTGTCGGTCAAACCGACCTGGCCGTTTCAGGGCTGAATCGAGGATATCCGGCCGGTTCGTGGCTGCCAGCACGACGATGGTATCGTCTGTAGCAAAACCATCCATTTCCACCAGCAGGGCATTCAGCGTCTGCCCTCTTTCTTCCTGCCCTCCGGCCGAGGCTCCACTTGCTCTGCTGGCGCCAACCGCGTCTATTTCATCAATAAAAACAATGCAGGGGGCATTTTTTTTTGCCTCTTTGAAAAGATCCCTGACCCTTGAGGCCCCAACGCCTACAAACATTTCGACAAAGTCGGAACCACTGAAACTGTAAAAAGGAACGCCTGCCTCACCGGCCACGGCCTTTGCCAGCATGGTTTTACCAGTTCCAGGAGGGCCCTGCAGGAGGATGCCTCTGGGGATGGTGGCACCGATCTTCTTAAAATTGCCAGGATGCTTAAGAAAGGAGACAATCTCTTCTAATTCCTCTTTAGCCTCAGGGATTCCTGCAACATCTTTGAAGGTCAGCCCAAGCTCTTTTCCGCTGAGGCTGACCAGTTTGTCACTGGCAAATTTGCTCTCATCCTTTTTAGGTTGTAAAGACCACCAAGCCACTATGATCAACATGACCACAAACGCAGAAATAACGGTCATGTAAATCAGGTTGAATCTGTCTTCCTTCACGACCACACGAATGTTTTTTCCCTGAACTCTTTCCAGAAATTTATTGACATCCGGTACTGTTGTCACAAAGGTGTGCTTGTCTCGATCAGTGAAGACGACTCTGTTGCCGGTGAATTCAAGTGTGACAATCTGATCGTTATTTAATCGCTCAATGACTTCGCTGTAGTCCTGGGTTGTATGTCTATGCTCCATAAACCAGAGCAGGGCCATGAACAGGCATACGAGAGAAAAGAGAAAGCAGACAAGGAGGTTACGAACAAGAAGGGCCATTGTAGTTGAGTCTCCAAGAGTGCAGATGCTTTTTCAAAAAGACTGTCATCGAGAGTACAGTCGTGACAGAAAGAGTCAGGAGAACAACACAAGACCTTCGAAATCGGGCAAAGTTTTTTAGCCAATTGACTGCTGAGCCTTTTTTTCAATAATATCTCCCCAAAGGGAGTATATGAAAAAAGCCGGGAGGATGCAAATCCTCTCGGCTTTCTCATATATACTTTCATTTATATACTTTCATTTGTTGAAATTACATGCCGGTTACAGCTTTAAACCAGGCGCCGACAAGCTGAAACGGTCCACCTGCCTGATACATGGCGCTCCCAAGACAAGCAACGACCCACAATCCAACAATTCCTGTAAAGGCGGCAACACTACCGATGACGACTTTGTCAACTTCTGCTGAAACAGAAGTTTGGCTGCTCTCTTGAACTCTGCCCTGACTCTGTTCTTTTGTAAGTATTCTCTCACTCATGGCATCTCCTTGTACGGTTAAAAAGGTTGATTTTCTGCTTGCCTCACGCCTCATTCTCTGCATAATGTTCCTAGCACAATGCGTGCCAGAATAAAATATGAGCCCGTGGATGGCTCTTTTTGTGGAGTAACTGTTTGTTTTGTTGGATATAAGAGGAATAGAAGAGAAGGGTCTGCGACAGCAGGTATCAGTATGGCGCCAGGAAGACCTTTACGGGTACTGTCCCGCCAGTGTCCCGATACTGTCCCGCCAGTGTCCCGAAAGTGTCCCAGGGCTACACATTTCGCACTAAGTAATGAGAATTGGTCTCACTTGTTGGCTGCTTGTGTATCATTTTTTAGTTTAAAATTTGAATGCAGGAAAGAGGGGTTAGAAGTGAGTGGTAAAGGGGCTGGAAAAACGGAATAAACCTTTCCAGGATCTCCCTGCAATTACAAACCTGTATGAATTTGTGGCTAAGGAAATTGCCCTAATTCTTTATATTATAGCGATGCATCTGTCTGTAGAACGTGGAACGGGCAACTCCCAGAAGTTTGGCGGCCTTTGCCCTGTTACCGTTTGCTTGCCGGAGGGCATTGATAATCTTCTCGTCTTCCGACTGATACTGAGGAGTTGTTGAGGGAAACGCTTCTGTCAAGGTGCTTTGAGGAATAGGAGGCGGGAAAGCGGATGCCGATAGAGACTCTTTGACAGATGGCCTCTGCAGTTCTTCCGGTAGATGTTTTAATTGCAGCACAGGCCCATTACAAAGGACACAGGCCCTTTCTATGACGTGTCTCAATTCTCGGACATTTCCCGGCCAAGGATAATGCAACATGCACTCCAGGGCCTGATCAGAGATCACGGCAATCTTTTTGCCAAGCTGTTTCCGGAAAAGTTCCAGAAAATTGTTGGCAATCAGGGGGATACTTATGCTCCTCTCTCGCAAAGGAGGAAGCTTGATTTCAATGACTTTAAGACGGTAGTAAAGATCTTCCCTGAATTTTCCTTCTTTCACCATTTTCTGGAAGTCAACGTTGGAGGCGGCTATGACTCGGACATCGACCTGAATCGGTTCATCCTGACCCACCGGGGTAAAGGTCTTTTCCTGTAAGAAGCGCAAAAGAAGCAATTGTGTCCGAGGTGAGATGTCCCCGATTTCATCAAGAAACAAGGTGCCTCCGTCGGCCTGCAACAACCTGCCGGGCCTGTCTCGGTCCGCACCGGTAAAGGCCCCTTTTCGATGACCAAAGAGTTCGCTTTCCAGCAGATTCTCGGCAACAGCAACGCAATCAACCTTAATAAGCGGCTTGTCACGTCGTGAACTCTCGGCGTGGAGTGCCTCGGCCGCCAGTTCTTTGCCGGTCCCGGACTCGCCGGTGACGAGAACGGCAGTATCAACTTTACCAATGTTTTCTATCAGGCTATAGACCTCCTGCATGGCAGGGCTTGAGTCCACAAAGCCGTGAAAGTAGCTGCGATTTTCGATGCCTTGCAAAGGCTCGGCAGTGATCATGTCTCTGGCGACGATCACAACGCCTTGAAATTCATCATCCCCGCCTCGTAAAGGAGAGGCGTTGAGGCTGATCATCTTTGTCTTATGGTTAGGAGTATGGCATTCAATGAGATGCTTTCTTACTTCATTGCCTTTTTGTAAAACCTGACGAACATCGTCGAGGCAGGCAAGGCCTAATTCAAGAGGGAGTTGATCAAAATCAGTAATGCCTTCCACTCCCTTAGATTTCAGCCATTGTTTTGCTGTTTCATTGAGTTCAATAATCTGCAGGTTGGCATCAACCGTAATAATCGCATCGCTGACCGAACGAAAAATTGTCTCCAGGTACCGGCGATACTTTTCGTTTTCCTGCTGCAGGCGTTTGGCTTTATTCTCCAGAAACCAGTGCTGGAGGGCCTGTCTGGTAAAATGGAGCAGGGTCTCTTTATTTACCGGCTTTGATATATAATCAAAGGCGCCATGCCTGACAGACTCGGTAGCAGATTCAAGATTGGGAAAGCCGGTGATCATCACCACGGGACATTCAACCCCTGCTTCTCTGATTTTCCGCAGAAGCTCTGTCCCGCAAGGCCCTATCAGTACGATATCACTGATAATGAGGTCGTATTTTGTTTGTCCTAACGCCTCCATGGCTTCGTCAAAAGTTGCTACTGTTTTCACAAACTGATAACCTTCGGCGGTCAGGAATATTTCAAAGGTCTGTCTGATGGACTCCTCATCATCGACAATGAGAATCTTGGCAGAATATAAATCTTTTTCCATAGTTTCAGGTTCCTGCTGGAAGTTCAATGATCATTTCCGTATATTTTTCCAGGATTGAGTTGACGTGCAGATCACCACCATGATCTTTTATAATTCCATAACTGATACTGAGCCCGAGCCCTGTCCCCTCACCAGGGGGTTTCGTGGTGAAGAAAGGCTCAAAAAGACGCTCCAGGATAGACTGGGGCAGGCCGGTTCCGTAATCCTTCACAGTTATCCGGTAAACAGGGTGATCCCCATTCTGCTTCTTAAGGCAGGATATTTTGATAATCTTTTTGGAATCAAAACCAGGGTATCTTGCATTCAGGGCATAGCGGCTGTTACTGATGAGATTCAACAAAACTTGTTGCAATTGTCTGAAATCAGCAATAACAACTGAGTTTTTATCGGGAAATTCAGTCACTACCGTGATTCCGTCCCTCTGCAATTGATGCCGGACCAGGGCCAGGCTGGCATTTATAATTTCCACAGGATTGACGGGCTCTCGCTCACCACTGTCTGCCCGGGCGAAAGAGATTAAATTATGGGTAATAGAGGCGATTCTGTCTCCTTCTTTCATGATCTTCTGCACAATATCAATGCCTGCCGGATCAAAGTCATACTTATCCAGAAGAATCTGGGCGAAGTTAATAATCCCGGTAATGGGGTTATTAACTTCATGGGCGACGCCGGCCGCAAGCTCACCGATAGCTGCAAGTTTGGCAGTCCGTATGGAATCCACTTTGCGCATCTCATCTCGGGTAAGTTCCCTGGCGATCAACATAATCTTATTTATTTTGCCATCCATCTCTTTAACAGGGGAGATAGTAAAAGAATATTCACCAAAGAGCCCGGGGAGGCGTGTCTCTTCCACTTTTGGAGAACAGGTCTTCAGGAATTCTTCCAAAGGACATTTGATATGCGGCCACCGGCCGCCATGAATAATCTTGCATATTCCCTGACCAACAACTTCATTCCGGGTTTTTCTGGCCGCTTGCAGGGTTGCATCATTGGCCTCAATAATAATTCCATCCGGCCGGACCACCAGTACCGGATCCTGGATGCCGTTGAAGAGCTGTTCCCACGTTCCGGTGTTACACGTTTTTTGAGGATTACAGCAAGATCGGCGTTCGGTTGTATTTTTGAAAAAACAACCTATGTGCTTGTTTTTTTTGATATTCATAGCGCGTGTATCCAGCGGTAGAATTGAATAAACCCATTGCCATCAAGCACCGCAACATGCGTGGAGAGAGAATCAATAATAATTTCATACCCACTGTTTTCCAAGGGAGTGCCTCACAATGATAGCTTTTGGTATCATAGCTTCCCGATTTAAGCCCTATCGTTATCCATCATGTCGAAGCTTATTATAAAGGAAAGGCAAAAACAAGGTGGACCGTAAAATAACAAAACGAAGGCTCGCAACAGATCATCAAGCATAGAGGTCTGACGGAATCTCAAAGATTCGGATATCCTGGTGAGAGGAGGAACGTGACAAATGTCATGGAAAGAAAAAAATATGAGGAAGTTCTTACCAGGATTAGCAGCTATTATGAGGACAAGGTGCGGGACGATCCCGCGGGGAATTCTCGAAAAATGAGCGTGGCGAATATGCCTGTTGCGGAAAAGAGGAGTGGCTCCAGGAAGGACATCGGCAGGAAGAAAACCGGGGGAGAAAAGAGCTTCAGCGGCACAAGGGAAAGCACCACCGCTGATCCAAGGGGAGTATTCTTCTAAAACATGCGTTTCTTCCAGAGAACAAAGCCTGCCACGCCGGCAAGTGACATCGAGAGAAACAGCACGACCCAGAAGCCAAGTCGTTCATCCGGGAAGGGCACCCCAACGTTCATACCCCAAAAGCTGGAGATCATGGTCGGGATGGCGATCAGGATGGTGATTGAGGCAAGCAGTTTCATCACCTGGTTCAGATTGTTGGAGATAACCGAGGTGAAGGCATCCATCATGCCGCTCAAGATGTCGGAATACATCTGGACCATCTCCAGGGCCTGCCGGTTTTCAATAATGGCGTCCTCGAGGATATCCTCATCCTCTTCGTACTGGGGCAGGAGGTGCTGCAGGGCACTGGTCTTTCTCAGACGCAGCAGCCTTTCCAGAACCAGACCGTTGGTGCGCAAGGCCACCGTGAAATAGGTGAGGCCTTTTTCCATGTCGAGCAGCTGAAACACCTCGGCATTGTTCATTGATTTTCGCAGATGACGTTCAATTTCATCGGTTTGGCGGTTAATCTGATTGATGAAGCGCAGATAGACCTTGGCGGTCTTGTAGAGAATCTGGAAGAGGAAACGGGTACGCTTGCCGGTATTGTAATAGGCCGGCGCCCCGGGGCCGACAATGTTTCCAGGCAGGATCTCGGTTTCTTCCAGGGACACGGTAATGACCTGATCCTGAGTCAGGATGATGCCGAGCGGCAGGGTGTCATACATGTCCGGCCCGCGTAGAATCGGGAAATTGGTGAGCACCAGCATGCAGTTGTCTTCAATCTCGATACGGGACCGTTCTTCCGAGTCCAGGGCGGCCCGAAGCAGGTCTTCCGGCACTCCGGTCGCCTGGGAAACCGTGTTGATTTCAGCCGGAGTTGGATTAACCATGCGGATCCAGGATCTTGAGACCGGTCCACTGTCGGTGACGATCTGCAATTGATGGTCAAAACGTTTGTAAACGGTAAACATGTCAGTATGCCTCTTGTCCGGGGCGGAGTAAAATCCCGGACCGTTCCTGATTATTGAAGGTCGCCCAAAGGCAACTCAGAAAAAAATCGTCGTTTACTGAATTGACGAGAGAGGATAAATTTGGAAAAAAAGTAACATGGAAATCAGAGGGGATGCCACTCCATGACACATTTAAGGGTGCCTTGCAAAATGGTCTTTTTGCTCAAACTTGGCGTTATGCTCAAAACTTTATCCTCGGAATATCAAATATATGCCTGCGGTAAAATTTTTCGCAGGCCTTGATCTTGAACAAAAAACCTCATTTTTCAAGGCACCCTTAAAACTAGAAAAAGTCTTTACTCGGTTTTGGAAACCAATGTCAATCGAAAAAGGGAAAGGAACGAGGGGGAAATGAGGGAAAAGGGATTGAGTTAGGCATGGAGAGACCGCATCAGGATACAAAGGGGTCTTCCGGGCTAAGCGTACTTGTGTTTTGACCAGCAAACACAAGTAAAGATAACGTTAAGTGGTTCTATACAATACTCAGCTAAATTTTCCTGGGCACCCAATAAATACTGGATTTCCGACTGCGCGAGAATGACAATTATTAAATGCTTCGTCACTCCCGCATAACCGGGAGTGACGAAAGATGATAGCTGAGTTTCCTATAGAGGCATTTAACTTTATGAAATCTTGCTATTTTTTAGTCTTGAAAGAGTTCGGAAAAAAGATTTAGTAGAATTAACAAAAAGTCTCTTCGTATCGACAATCACAAACCGATATTTTCCCCAGTCATTTCAGATAACTGAGACATGTTTTTGCAATACACCTTCGTATTAGTTTTTTAATAAAAACGGCATGTTAGTACAGATACGCTTTGGTCGGATAAACCTGTTTCTCAAACCACCGGCAACTCCACACTGAAAGTAGTCCCCTCGGCACTGCTCTTCGCCACCCGGAGCCGGCCATTATGCTCTTTGATAATCCCATAACTAATGGAAAGTCCCAGGCCGGTGCCCTTACCCACCTCTTTTGAGGTGACGAAGGGATCAAAGATGGTATTCTCCATACCGGAAGGAATACCGCAGCCGTTGTCACTGATCAGGATGACAAGATGAGACTTGTCATCGCTTGTCGTGGTGTGGATTGTTATCTCCGGCTGGTAATTTTCTTTGTCTTCACATTTTTCCCGTTTTTCCATCACGGCATCCCTGGCATTACCGAGCAGGTTGAGGAAGACCTGCTCCAGGCGGTTGCCATCTGCCTTGATCTTGGGTAGGTCCGGATCAAACTCTTTTTTGATCTGAATATCCCGGAGGCGCAGCTGTTCCCCCATCAGCAAAAAGCAGTCATCAATGACCTTGTTGATCTGCATCAACTCTTGTGTCAGATCAGACTGACCGGACTTGCCGGACTGGCGGGAGAAGGCACGTAGATGGTTGATGATGTTCATCATCCGCTTGGTGTTTCGATCCACCATCTCTATGGCATCGGCCATGTGTTCAGGGGTCAGGGTATTTTTTCGTAGGCGTTGTTGCATCAGTTGGTTCTTGCTACGTATGACCATGAGCGGCTGATTGAGTTCGTGGGCTATGCCGCTGGCCAATTCGCCGATGGCTGCCAGCTTGCTGGTTTGGATGAGTTGGGCCTGCGAGAAGCGTAGCTCCGATTCAGCCTTTTGCCGCTCAACAATTTCCTGGCGCAGGTGGTCGGTGGTCAGGCTCAATTCGATCACCCGCTGGTTGTCCCGCATGTCCCGGGCCGACATGATTATATCCCCGCGGTCTCCAGCGCCGTTCTTTAAACCGGCGACGCACACCGAAACCGGAATCACCTTGCCGTCGCTGGCATGGAGTCCTATCTCCCAGTCGACGACGGCAACCCCTGCCAGGGCCTTTTGGATAAAATCGTCCACCAGGTCGCTTCTACGCTCATCGGCCACCAGCCGGTCAAGGGGCTGACCGGCCAGCTCTTCTTGCCGGTAGCCAAGCAGGCGGGTGGTGGCATCATTGATGCCGACGATGCGGCCATCGACGCCGACGATGATCAGTGCCTCGGCCATGGAGCGGAGAATGTTCTCGCTATACTCCTTGGCGGCGAGCAGTTGGCCGCTGGCTACACGCAACTGGTCGGTCATGTGGTTAAAAGATGCGGCCAGGTCTCCGATCTCGTTTTGCCTATTGATCTCCACGTGGGCATTCAAATCCCCGGCCGTCACCCGGGCGGTGACGGCAGCCAGCCTCCTGAGCGGGTCGGTAATGCCTCGGGCAACGAAGAGGGAAATCAGGGCGATCGCCCCGAGTCCCACCAGGCTGTAAAATAAGGCGGCCTTGATCATCCCGAGGATGATGGCGCGGAGAGGGGCGCCATTCCGGGATGCCATCAACATGCCGATGGTCGAACCATCCTCTCCCTTGAGCGGCGCAAAAGCGCCCACCAGATGGTTCTGGCCGATGAAAAAATGGGCTGTATGTCTCGCACCGGATGCGAGCACCTGTTCCCAAACCGAGGAAGGGATGCTCACCCGCACCTCCGTTCCTTTCTCTGCCGCCATTGAGGTTGCAAGAAGCTGATCGGCGCGAAACAGAAAAACATCGCTACCCGTCAGCCCCCGTATCACCCGGCACTCCTCCTCATCCCAGGGAAGGATGGCGACCACCCCGCCGACGATCCGCTCCGCCGCCCGCACCGGCACCACCGCCACACTGACCAGTTCCTTGCCGACAAACCTGTACCCGAACCGTTCTTTCCCCTGATTGACCAAAATTGCCGCCTCTCGCCAGGACGGATCATGCCGGACATCATCATGGACCGAGGCGAAACCCTCGGGATCACCCTCTGCATCGATTACCCGAACCACCGTCTGCGGATTTTCGGTTTGAAAATGACGGACCATGGCCTGCACCTGCTTCCGGTCGCCACCAGCCAAGGCATCCGCTAATTCCGGCAGTTTCCCAAGTCCGGCGACGTTGCCCAGGAAATGCTCATTCCGCCCCTGCAGGTAGAAGAAGGCCTGGTCGAGGGCGTCTCCGGCCTCCTCACCGATGAGAGAGTCTATCCTGTTGTGCAGGGAGGTGGTCAACCCGTCCACCAGCAGGGATACCACAACAGCGAAAACCAGCAGATAGGGGATGATAATGGCGTGGATAATCCGCTCTTGCCTACGGTTGACCTTTGGACTCCCGACAGCCTCCGGTGGTGCGGTGGTGGTTCTCCTTGCACCAAGGAGCATGCCGATGGCTGCGACAACGCAGAAAAGGATTACGACGCCCAACAGGCCTGCAATGATGACCGAAAACACTTCGTTATCCACTCCCGGGAGACGGTAATCGGGGAGGGGGGCGGCAAAAAAGGCTAAATCCCCCTTATCGATGAAACCCAGATCAGTGGCCACCCGTTCCAGGCCATCCGGGGAAAGGGAGGAGAAGGGTGTGCCTGCCACCACCACCAGCAGGGCCAGCGCCGACAACACGCGCAACTTTTGTCTCGGCGCCTTTCCATCCTCCGAAGCCAGAAGCCCTCCCTGCCCGATCTGGTCGACGCTGGGCTTCATCCGCATGAGCATGGCGGCCAGCGCCAGGGTGAGGAGCCCTTCGGCCACCCCGATCTTGATGTGCACCCCCAACATGGCCCCCAGCAAGGGCAGCGGCGAAAAAATTCCGGAAAATCCCATTTCCAAGGCGCAGGCAGTGGCGGACAGCACCACGGAGAACCACCCGGCCACGAAGGCGCCAACCAGAATGCCGTTGGCGCCGCCCACCAGATCCTTGAGCATCCGGTATATCCAATAACCGCCAAAGGTGCCGATGACCGCCATGTTGCAGGCATTGGCGCCCAGGGCCAACAGGCCGCCATCCTGAAAGAGCAGCATCTGCAGAGCAAGAATAACGGTGAACAGGATATTGGCGAGAAAGGGACCGAAGAGTATGGCCGCGAAAACAGCGCCCAGAAAATGACCGGAGGTTCCTCCGGCAATCGGGAAGTTCACCATCTGTCCGGCAAAGACCAGGGCCGCGGTGGCCGCCAGCAGGGGGATCCTGGTCCTCGGCACTTGACCGAAGCTTCTCTTGGCGCTGTAGATGGTCGTTGCCAGGGCAGCGCCCCCCATGAAGGCGGCCACACCATGGGTCAGAAATCCGTCCGGTATATGCATCTTCCTTATCTCCTTTCGCCAAGGGTGAACGTCAAGGCTAAACCTTCAGAGTTGTTTATCAGTGCCGAGATTAACGGGTCAACATGCTGATATGCGAACATGTTTTAGCTAATAAGCAGCCCTTCGTTACATAGCGTTATGTTTTTTCGAAAAACTCAATAATATAACGAAAGAAGGGCTGCATGAAGGCTACACCAATCTCGATTCTGCAACAAGAGACTTCTTGACTGATGTCGAGAATCGATCTGTTCTTTGACGTATGCCGTATCGGAACCTTGCTGCACCGATGCGGCATAAGTAAGATGCGCGGGGCTTCACCAACGGCTATCGTTTGGGCCATCTTTGCGCTACCCTTCCTCGGGATCAATTCTTATTGTGGCATCGCATTTGATGAGCAGTTGGAATTCCGCAAAGACGCTGCTTATGAATTGCTGCGCGCTAACTGGCGTCGCTTCCTGCTTTTGCTGTCCGCCATGCTGTGTAGAGCTGTCAAGCTGTTCACCGGTGAGGAGCGCGGTAAGGTTCTGGTCATTGACGATTCTTCCTATGGCCGTCGGCACTCTCGTCGGATGATAAACTTTTCATGTCTTTTTTTCCTCCGCACCTTTAATATCAGTTTTTCATCTCTCGGCAATCAAAAGGCTGAGCGCTCAGCTGCCGGAGGTGAGGTCAGCCACTGAAGACCACCCGGTCACGTCCTGTTTCTTTCGCCTGATACAGGGCGTTATCCGCCAGAGAGATAAGGGCAGACTGTTCGTCCGTCTGTTCGGGACAGAGGGCCACCCCGACACTGACGGTAAGAGTAGCATTTTTGCCGTTCGAGCTGAATGGATGTCTTCTGATGTTGGCCATGAGCCGGTCAAGGGCAACCCGGGCCTCGGGAGCGGCCGTCTCGGACAAGATAATCGAAAATTCTTCTCCGCCGTAGCGGAACACCTTGTCGGAAGGCCGAAGCCCCTCTTGCAGGAGGCGGCCAAGTTCCTGGAGGACAAAGTCGCCAAAGGGGTGGCCATGGGTATCGTTAAAGACCTTGAAGTGATCGATGTCAATCATGCAGAAACAGAAGGGACGGTTGTAGCGTCTGGCCCGAGCGGTCTCTTCGTTCAGGCAGGTCTGCAGGTGGCGGTAGTTGGGCAGACCGGTCATCGGGTCCTTGATGGCCTGTTCCGCCAGCTGTCTGAGCAGATCCTTATTCTGAAAAGTAAGCCTTCGCTTATCCAGGGCCCTTTCCGCAGCCACTAACAGAATGGCAATATCCTCAACCGGTTTGAGCAGGTAGTCATAGGCCCCTGTTCTGAGACATTCGATGGCTGTCATCTCGTCGCTGTGGCCGGTGAGGATAATGACATCGACATCGGAGCCGGAGTTCTTGACCGCCTTGAGGACGTCCAGGCCATTTTTTCTGGGCATTTTAACATCAGTGATCACCAGATCAGGCTGCCACTCTTGAAAGACAGCAATGCCGTGCTCACCATCGTGGCCTTTTTTGACCTGATAGCCTTCTTCCTCAAAGACCTCTGCCAGGACCTCAAGGATCTCTTCTTCGTCATCGATAATCAGTATCTTCTCGTTCATCTCGGTTCCTTAATCTGAAAGGTGATTGGTAGTTGCTTTTCAGGCCGCCGATTTAGGGGCCACTTTATCTTCTGACTGCAGGGTGCCTTGAAAAATTGTCTTTTTGCCCAATCTCTGCTTTGTTAAAAAAAATCTGGAGTTTAGAGTTTCATAGTTTCCCCCATCGTTATGATAGGGGCGGGAAACTTTCCGAAAAATTGCTTTCTGGCATAGAATATATCTGATATTCCATATCAATTTGTTGATCTGGTGGCGGTTCAGCCTTTATTGATAGCTGAAATTTACGGTACTTTGGGTTCCACCACTCTCTTGTCCAAACATTGCCAAAAATATTGGTCCCTGGAATCATGAATGTGTCGTAATAATGAGCCTTTTGCAAAACACCAAAAACTCCCAAAATGCCCTGCGACAAGCTGAGGGAGAATTATGGACCTTGTCTTGTTGGTGATGAGCCTGCCGAGCCGCAAATCATACTTTTGCAAGAGGCTCGACCTCAAGGCCATGGCTCCACTCTTACCGATCAACAACAGCGGCGGCAGGGAGGGAAGCATGAAATGTGGTTCCCTTGCCCCCCCTTATCCTTTGGGCTGATCGAACACCCGCCGCAATACCCTGGCCAGCTCATCACGCAGCACCGGCTTCATCAGCAGCCGGCGAATGCCCAAGAGCTTGGCCTTCTCCTCATTGATGATCTCGCTGAAACCGGTACAGAGGATGACCGGCAGATCCGGTCGGCGGGCCAGCAGCCGCTGGGCCAGCTCAGCCCCGGTCAGGTGCGGCATGGTCATATCGGTGAGTACCAGATCAAAACCTGCCGGCAGGGCCTCAAACTGCTCCAGGGCCTGGCGGGAGTCGATGCAGGCGGTCACTTGATAACCAAGGCCCTCCAGTATCTTTTGCATCATCTCGGCGATTACCTCTTCATCATCCACCACCAGGATATGCTCATGCCCTCTGGGCAAGATGGCCGCTGTGGCCGCCACCGTATCTTCCCCTTTATTCTCCAGGGCCTTGGGCAGATAGACGTGGAAGGTGGTGCCTTTGCCCGGTTCACTGTAGACCGTGATATGGCCGCCAAGACTGGTGACGATACCGTGCACCATAGAGAGCCCCAGCCCGGTGCCCTCCCCCTTGACCTTGGTGGTGAAGTAGGGCTCGAAGATCCGTTCCACGACCTGAGGTGTCATGCCGCAGCCGGTGTCGCTCACCTCGAGGCGCAGATAGGGACCGGGCTTGAGGTGGAGCTCGGTGATATAGTCATCGGCTTCGATCTCCATCTCCTTCAGGGAGACGGCGAGAACTCCGCCTGTCTCCCGCATGGCATGGTAGGCGTTGGTGCAGAGGTTCATCACCACCTGGTGGATCATGGTCGGGTCGGCCAGCACCATGCCGCAGTGCGAATCGATCTCCTGCCTGATTTCAATAGTAGTCGGCAGGGAGGAGCGCAGCAGTTTGAGCGCCTCTCTGACCATCAGATGGATCTGGATGGGAATGTGCTCCTGTTCGGCTTGTCGGCTGAAGGCGAGGATCTGCTTGACCAGGTCCCGCGCCCGCTTGCCTGCCGTCACGACCTCCCTGGCCGGCTCGATCAGGGGGCTGTCGGCGGGAAGACCCTCGGCGATGATCTCCGAGTATCCCAGTACCGGGGTAAGGATGTTATTGAAGTCATGGGCAATGCCGCCGGCCAGGGTGCCGATGGCCTCCATCTTCTGGGCCTGGTGCAACTGCCCCTCCAGGGACTTCAGCGCGGTGATGTCCCTGGCAATATAGACAATGCTTATCAGCTCGTTATCCGGGCCACAAACCGGGGAGGACGTGACCGAAAAGGTTTTTCCCAACCGTTCATGCACGATTTCCGCGGTATGGGTGGTCATATCCCTGGCGGTGAGCACGGCCGGACATCCCTTGCAGGGCTCTGTCCCGCCATGGAACACCTCGTAGCAGATCCTGCCCACCAGCTCTTCGGGTTGGACTCCGAGCACCTCACTGGCCTGACGGTTAGCCCGAAGGATACGGTGGTTGATATCCTGGATAGTGACAATGTCGCCGATGGCCGCAAAGGTCCGTTCCCAATCCTCCTTGCCCTTGCGAAGCTCCTCTTCCCCCTGCTTGCGCCGGGTGATATTGGCGGCGATCTCAACCCGCACCAACCGGCCCCCGCCATTCCGCCAGTGGATTGCCTGATCCCGGCATTCATACCATTGCTGGTCTGCGGTGTTCTGGAACTCCCAGACATAGACCCCGGTGGGGGAGCCATCAAGAGAGATCAATCTGTCGTTGGTGCAGAAGGCGCAGGGGCCATCCTGGCCGGCCTGGAGAACCTGCCAGCATTTCCGTCCGGCGTTGTCCCCAAATATATCTCGACCGTATTTATTCATGAACAGCAACTCGTAGGTCTCCATGTCAGCCACATAAACAAGACTGTCAAGGCTGTCAAGAATGTGGTGTAGCCGCTCCTCGCTCTGTGCCAACTGCGCCTCCGCCGCTTTGCGCTCGGTAATATCGGTGATCGAACCCACATAGCCGACCAGCTGACCATTGTTGTCAGGTTCCTCCTTGGCCTGCCCCAAGACCCAGGTGATTTCGCCTCCAGGCCGCTGGAAACGGTACTCCTCCCTGAACGGTTGCTGGTTGCGGACGGCTTGTTCCCATTTCCGGCCAACCCGATCCCGATCCTCCGGGTGGAGCGCCTTGGTCCAACCATCACCCAAGGCATCCGCCGGGGAGATCCCGCTTATCTCCGACCAGCGCTCGTTGACGTAGAGACAACCGCCGATCGCATCGGTGCGGAAGATGCCCACCGGCGCCAGTTCAGCCAGGGTCACATACTGTTTCCGTGCTTGCTTGATTTGTTCATTGGCCTGCTGCAGCAGATGAAAGGGCTCCCTGACGCTGGTTACGAAAACCGCCTGATAGATAAAGCCATAGGCCAGAATCTTGTAGAGATGACCAAGCAGGTTGAAGATGTCGGTGACATCGGCGTATACGGTAAAGGCGATTTCGCTGAGGCAGGTGATAATGAGGGCGGTAAAGAGGCTGGTCGCGTCATAGGGGGTTGCCGGGTTTTTTGCCTGACGAAAAAACAGGGTCGCCGCCAAGAGCATGATGGCGATGGCCGTGTATTCGGCGCCGATCTTGAAGGGGGTCAGTCCCTGCCCCACCACGAAGGTGCGCGGCCAGAGCTGCGGGCGGTAGAGTGCCAGCCAGTAAATCAGCCCGGTACAGAGCAAGCCCCCGGCCAACAGCCAGTGACGACTGCGGGGCGAGGCCATAGGCCGCCAGGGCAGCAGGGCGAAGATCACCATGGCCAGCGCAAAGAACAAGCGCGCCGCCAACCAGAAGTTCAGCCCTTTTTCGCGGTCGGCAGGAGTAACAAAATCAGGCATGCCCTTGAAGGAGAGCATGTGGCCAAAATCAAGCATCCCGACAACGAGCAGGGCGCATCCGAGAAAGATGACAGGTACTGGCCGTTCAGCACGGGAGGCATAGGCTACCCCAAACGCCATGGCGGCGATGGTAACGGAAAAGGTCTCCATGAAGATATGCATCGACAGGGACATATCGGTGGTACCCAGCAGGCCAGGCAGGAGAGGAAACCGCCAGACCAGAACGATCAGACTGGTCAGAAGGAGAAGCAGAGGAATAACCCGCCCGAGAGGGCGGCTGCTGGCAGGTTTGGTCATGGTGTCACCGGAAGGGGGAAGTGGCCGCCGCTGATTCACGAAATTCCAAGGAGATGGAGGGCAGACAATGCTGAAAAAAACGACCATATTTTTTTTCAGTATCTAACAAAAAGCCAGTCGCTGTCAAGAGAAAGCCAAAAGGGCAAAGAATCCCTCCTCCGGCCTGAATCGTATCGTTCTGCTTCTTTCTCAAGAGGGACACCCTCCATACTTTGAGGCTCTCATGGAGAGTGACATCCTCAAAAAAGCGCCGCGTATCTTGGAGTCTCGCCAGCGCGCTTATCTGTCAAGGAGTTGCTGCCGGCTCATTTTGATCCGAAGTTGATTGCTGCCTTTCTGGCCATCGCGCCGCAGTTGTATGCACTGCTCTGCGGCAATGAGCAGGAAGAGGAACTGAACCTCCTGCTTGATCAGCTGGTACGGCAGTACTTCACCGTTTGAGTGATTGTCCTCACATTAGCGAGCATTGACAACCACTTCCCAAATTTTTCGGCGCCACGTAGATGTTCCTGATATCCTCCGTTTCCGTCTCGTCTTGCCGGTTGAAGACTGGTGGCAGGGCTCAGATGCGAGCTTGCCTTGCCGGTATTTTCGGCAAAGAGACCAGGAAAACCGTACAATCTTGTTAAAAGGGTCGCCTTTTCCGGGGATCAGGGAGCCGGCGCAGGCTTTTGCGGCAATTGAAATTGCGGGCGGTCGATCCAGTATGGGGCCGCTACCCCGTCTCGGTAGGCATCCAGGGCCTCGGGGGAGGAATTGACCCGCAGATTGCTGTAACTCCCGTCCTTGTTTTCCCAGCGTTCATGCCAAAAGACTGCCCCCTTGACCCGCTGATATCTGGTCTGTAAGCCGGTGAAGGCCTGGGTGATGAATTCAGCCTTGTTGGCCGGTGGAAATTCACCGACACCCCACTCCGCAAGGATAACAGGCTTTTTGGGGTCCAGACGACATATCTCCTCATAGGCGTTATCCATCACCTTATAAAAAGAGACCCAGTTGTTTGCCCGAACCATCTTTCCATACACGCTCAATCCGAGCCAGTCCACATAGTCCGCCCCAGGATAGTAGCTGGCAATCATGTTCCAAGGCTCAGGGGGGAAGCTGATATTGTTGGCGTGAAAACCCCAGAGGATATTGTCCGCCCTGCGCACCCTCACCCGATCAACCACATATCGGTATGCCTGTTTTACCAGTTCGGGCCCGGCATAGAGGGGAGATCCATCTTTCCGGCCTGTAACCTTACCCCCGCCATAATAGATGCCTGACCAGGGAAACCAGGTGCCGTTCATTTCCAGACCCCAGGACACCAGCATGGGCTTTCCATAGTTCCGGGCCGCATCCGCCCACTGGTCAATATAGGCGTCCCACTTGCCGGCGAGGATGTCGGGCAGATTAAAGCGGTCAGGTTCCCCCCCCTCCTCGTAGGGCCTGTCCCATGGCGACCAGAAGATCAACGGGATCGCCCCGTATCCCGAAACAATCTGTATCGCTTTCTCGGGGAACCCCTGTTCTCCCCAGAAACTGCCAAAGGCGACAATGGCAAGATGTTTGCCGGTCATCTGCTCAAAGGCCGTTAGGGCATCAAAGGTGACATCATCCTCACCTTCGCCAAAATCCACATAGGCCCCGGTGTAGGCCCCGGTTCCCTGCAGCATGAGTTTCTTGGGGCCATCGTCCCTGGTCGTGACAGTCTCTTCATGCCGACAGCCGGCAAAGAATGTACAGGAGAGTAAAGCCGCAACAAGCAAAAGGGTTGTTGCGGCGGCAGCGATTGAACGTTTTGTAAGCATTGCTATTATTGCTCCTGTTTTCCTCAAGAGGTATGCGTGACAGAGGCGGTACGGTCAAGCTTGCCCCAGTCGACCAATACCCCTTTGCTTGCCTTGATGATGGCCTTGATGACCGCAAAACTTAATACTGGCCGGTAGATAAAGCGCATGGGGAGAACCAGCCAGATCTGGGATAAAGGTTCCCGTTCCACGAGACAGGCAACCGCCGCCAGCAAAAGATCGGCACAGAGAAAGACCAAAAAATAAAAATAGAGAAGGGAATTGGCCGGGCTCATGAGCAGCGACAAAATTAAAAGGGCATCAATGAGCGGTCCCAGCGCCACCAGCAGGATATTGAAAAACCAGGCGCTGGGCAGGCTGAACCAGGCCAGGGCCTTGTATTTCCGGTCAAAAAGCATGTCCCTGTGTTTCCAGAGACATTGCAGGGTGCCAAAGGCCCAGCGGAACCGTTGTTTGGCAAAAGTCCTGATGGTCTCAGGGGCCTCGGTCCACGCGACGGCCCTGGGGGCATAGCAGATTTTAAATCCACACCGGTGCAGATTCAAGGTAAGGTCGGTATCCTCGGCCAGGGTCTCGGTACTGATCCCGCCCGCCGCCAGGACCGCACTCTTTTTAAAGGCGCTGACTGCCCCCGGCACCACCGTGATACAGTTGAGCAGGTGATAGGCCCGACGATCCAGATTAAAGCCGCAGGTATATTCAAGGGACTGGAAGCGAGCGACAAGGGTCTTGGGATTCCCAACCCTTGCCCGCCCTGAAACTGCACCAACGTTGGGGTCAGCAAATGGACGGACAAGCTCGCCAATGGTCTCGGGTGCACACTGGGTGTCGGCATCTAGAGTGACGACAATCTCGTGGCAAACTGCGGCAAGACCGACCTGCAAGGCCGTGGCCTTCCCCTGGTTGACCTGCCTGATCAGGTGAATGCGCCTGTCGCTTTGGGCCATCTCGGCCACAAGCTGAGCTGTTTTATCTGAGGAACCGTCATCGACCACAATCACCTCCAACTCGCCCGGGTAGGTGCTGCTGCTGACCGACAGCAGGGTCTGTTTAATCACCTTTTCCTCATTATAGGCGGCAATCAGGACACTCACCGGCGGGTATGAGGCAGAGGCCGGGGAAGAGGGTGATACCCCTGTGTCACCAGCCCGTCGACTTTTGAACGCCAGCCAGGCGATGATTAAGGTCCGTATCACCACCAGGGCCGTTGCCACGATCATGAACGCCCAGAAGAATTGTGTCACCGCTTGAATGGCCCTGAACCCGCCCTTGTTTACTATCCTGGTCATGACTCGTTGATCCCGGGGAACCAACGGCATCATCTGCTCCGGCGGAATCCCAGACAGTACCGGCAGGGAAAGGAGAGTGTCACCCCTGGCCCGCAAATAATCAATAATTTTCGGCAAGGCCTCAACCGTCTGGGTTCGGTCTCCGCCTGCGTCATGGAGCAGGACGATATTCCCGCCCTGCCGGCGGTCTTTTTTGACGTTTTCGATCATTGCCGCCACTCCCGGCCTTGACCAGTCCTGCGGGTCAATGTCTTCAGTGACGGTGATATATCCCATTTTCTGGGCCAGCTTGATCGGGACAAGCTCTTCCTGGTCATGGGGATTGGTGTCGGCATTATAGGGCGGTCGAAAGAGGATTGTGGAACGACCGGTTATGGACTCAAGCAGGCGCTGGGTGGCATTGAATTCCAGGTAGGCCCGCTCTCCCGAGACCAGGGCGATGTTGGGGTGGGTATAGGTGTGGACTCCCACCGTGTGCCCCTCGCGGACGATGCGTCTGACAATATCGGGATTTTCTTCCATGTTCTCGCCAATCATAAAAAAAGTCGCACTCACCCCCCTGGCCTTGAGGATGTCGAGGATCTGCGGGGTCCATCTGGAATCAGGGCCGTCATCAAAGGTGATGACGGCTGAATTATCAGGTCCTCGGCCCTGGTGAATAATGGTGAGATAACGGGGGAATTTCTCGTAGCGTTCCCGTAAAAGGCCTTCGGTGGCATCTTTGGTATTGAGCATAAGCCGCCGCATCCCATCGGCATGCTCGTCCTCTATGGTGATAAAATTTCCCCTGCCGATATGGGCTATCGCCGCTCCGGGCCTGATGGTCTCAATGGCTGGAACATTCGCGCCGGAAAAGGGCGTGGCGGGATCGAGCTTCAGAACGTCCCAGATTCCTGGATCCTCGGTGCCAAGCCGCGATATGGCAATGCCGCCGACATGGCGATCTCTTCCGGCCTGGAGCTGGTTTGCAAAGGTAACCGCGTCCAGAAACCAGAGGGTATGGGATGTGCCAGAGTCTTCATAGACGAAATGCGGATTGTAGGAAGGGGCGTCAAAATCACAGGAGCTGAGGGAAGAATGGCCAGCCCGGCTCATTGCATCCTGAAAACGAATGGTCTCCGCCTCTTTTTCTCCATCGGCCCAGTCATAGCCGTAAGAACCAAGGGCAAACACCCATTGTGCCGGCTCGCCGTATTCAAGTAAGGTGTCGATCCAGCCATTAAACCATTCCCATGAGGCAATGGGCCCTGGCTGATCAAATTCGGCGTTTTCGTCGTGAAGCATGGCGACAAAGTGGTCGACGTGTTTGGCCAGAGCATCGAGATCAAAGACGCGAAGCCCTGTGCCCATGGGTACGCACAGCCATAAATCCATGGCCTCGGCATGGAGTTCCGAAGCAATCCTGCTTACTAACGCGGTCATGCCCTCCTGATAGGAGGGATCAACCTGCTCCCAATCAATGACAACCCCTCCCGCACCCATGGCCTGCAGATGCCCCTTGAGATCGGCAATAAACTGATCCTGTCTGGCAGTCGGCCCATTGACCAATCCTTCAACCGACTCCGGCTGCCAGGTCCCTCCATCGTCCATATTGCGAAGAAGAGGCAGCAGCACTAATCCCCGATTTTTTATCAGATCCAGAACCACCTGCTCCGGGCCGGCCTTGACTGTCCCGCGACCATCCTCAACCGTCAGCCAGTCCGGGCAGAGATGGGTCAGGACCTCAGCATTGGCCTTGAGGGAATCAAGGCTGCCCGGATCCCAACTTTCATAAAAGCCAAGCCGGATCTCCGCCACAGAGGCAAATTTTTCGACCTGCTTTCTTCTTAAGGGAGATAAGATTTCTGGTTGCTTGATAAGGAATGGAAAGGAGGAAGTGCCGTAAGTGAATGTGCCGGCATGATTGGGGGAAAAGGGGAAGGTTGCCTTGTCGCCGTGCGTACCCTTGGTGAAATTCAGCCATACGGGCCTCGCAGCCAACTGCTTCGCATGGTGTTCCTTTGTCTGAAAGCTTTTGAGCCTGGACTTGAGCTGCTGCACCGCAGGCGGCAAGGCGAGAGGCGATGGCAGGAACAGGGTCTGTGCGAAAAGGATCGTCCCGATAAAAAGAAGCAGGCCTGTGACAAACATGAAAAGCCGGAGCCTGGGCCACCGTTTGCCACGCGCATCCAGGAAGATGAAGGCCTCGGGATTGATGGGGTGGAGTGGGGCAGGTCGCTTCGACGGGGGCGTGTTATTCATTTTTTTCATTCACCTCGATCCTCCCGTAACCTACTCGACCAGATGGCAGACTCCACTATGAATTATTTCTTTTGCGATTTTCCGGTAAGAGGATACCTTGTAGTGACAGGGGTAAAACGGGCAGCTTCATGAGTGTACTGACTTGCTCCTGTCCAGTAAAGCAATCTTTTTGCCGGTCACTCTACCATTCAAGAGGCTTGCAAAGTATTTCGTGAAGAGAAGAGTTGCTGCCCGTTTGAGTCTGTACTGTATTTTTTTGAGATTTTGATTGAATGACCCCGCTTCGTTTTTAAACAGGTAGCAGAGACCGAAGCGAAGCAAAGGGGATGGTGACTTTTCAGGAGTGTTACGGGGAATCCTTGTCTGAATTCTCTTCATTGTTTTGGTGCCGCTGCGAGGAATTGCATCCGGATATCTTCCATGCGTCGACGGTTTTTGCCAAGATCCGAATACCCAAGTCGCGAAGCGGAGCGGACGTGGATGACCTTGTCCGTCCTGTCCAGCAGGAACTCGCCGTCATCTACAAAGAGAAAGGTTCGCAGTTCAACCCGCAAGTAATGGGGGAGTTCCTCCACTATTGTTGCATCGCCACGTTGTGCAAGCACCAGCTTCAAACGAGCAAAGGCCGCATCCGGATCGCCGTTGAATGGGAACGGTGCTATCCGGTGCTTTTCGTCATCGGCCTGACTCGATACGCAGTTGGGTGAATCAGGACAGGCCGCCAGTACGTTGCCCTGTACTTCCAGACCGTTCCGGCGTTCACCCGCGCAGCCCACTATTCCCAGCAAGCCGACAGCCACGGCTAAAATTCTCCAAACAATTGTGTGCATAATTCACTCCCTTGATGCCGTTTTGTTAGCATGTTACCTTGCATATAGGTCTTGTTGCAGATCATAGATAGTGACATATTAAAACTGCTGCGTTTGAATACTGATTTTTTAAGCCCTCTTGGAGTAAGCTTTGAGCTTGATAGGAATTTTTATATGCAAAATTTAGATATAATCCACAAGATGTCAATGTAGCTATGTGCAAAATGTAAACAATCCGGCAGGGGGCCTTGTTTTTAGAGGGACAGGGAAGAATGATATGTTTTTACATCAGAGGGGGAAAATCTCATGAAGGCATTGATCACCGGGGCAACAGGCTTTGTCGGACAACATCTTGCAGCAAGAATACCTGAGGCTATTCTTGTCGGGCGTGATATTGAAAAAATACAAAAGATGTTTGGGAAGAGAGAAGTGCGGGGATGGGATGGCTCTGGAAATGCAGGGCCATCTTTTCTTGAAGGCGTGGACACGGTTTTTCATTTAGCAGGTGAATCGGTCTTTCATGGCCGCTGGAATGCGCTCAAAAAAGAACGAATACGAGCCAGCCGTATTGATGGTACCCGTCATCTTGTAGATATTATTTCTCAGGCAAAAAACAGGCCTGCAACCTTGATCTGCTCTTCTGCTGTTGGGTATTACGGTTCACGAGGCGACGAGAGACTGACGGAAAACTCTGTTCCCGGAGACGATTTTCTGGCGAAGGTGTGTGTCGATTGGGAAAAAGAGGCCCTGCGGGCAGAAGAATTCGGTGTGCGGGTTGTGCTGGTCCGAACCGGGGTTGTCTTAGGGCCTGATGGTGGGGCCTTGGCACAAATGCTGCCCCTCTTTAAATATGGCTTGGGAGGCCGATTAGGCAGTGGCTGTCAATATATGCCCTGGATTCATATTGATGACCTGATTGGTGCCATGCTCTTTGCAAGGGGTGCTTCAAAACTGCGAGGACCTGTAAATGTGGTGGCGCCCAATCCCTTAACCAATAGCGAATTTACTCACGCCCTGGCATCATCCCTGCATCGTCCGGCCATACTTCCTGTGCCGGGATTTGCCCTGAAGATCGTATTGGGTGAATTCGCTAACGTGTTGCTGGGTTCCCAGCGTGCTGTGCCGGAGGTGTTGCAACAGGCCGGCTATACCTATGTATTTCCTGAACTCAAAGCAGCCTTGCATGATCTGCTGTAGTAATACCAGCTCTATACAGTGACTTCAGCCCGATCCATCTTGCCCGCTTTTGCCCGCCTGTCATCTCAAATTACAATTCTTGCCGGGCCAAAAAAGGGAGAGCCGAGAAATTGGCCCTCCCTTTTTTTTATTTTCATTTTTTGTTTATCCGTTTTCTTTGAAGATTGAAGGGCTTGTCGAGGTGGAGTTCGTCTCTGGTACAATATGTTGTAGATTGTCCTTGAGTAATGTCGCAAGGGTGGTATATAAGGCGATGTGTTTGTCGAAATAACGGATTTAACAATGGACTCAGCAAGAGGCATGAAATGACTTCAGATCACACTAAACAGGAACTGACCACTACCGCCGAGACTGTTCTCGCCAGGCGCTACTATCTGAAAGATGATGCCGGCCGGCCAGTAGAAACCTGGGAGACCCTGTGCCATCGGGTGGCCGATGCTGTGGCTGAGGGTGACGGCCAGGGAACTCATATCGCCCAGTTGCGAGAAGATTTTTTTCGCCTGATCTATCATCTTGATTTTCTGCCGAATTCTCCTTGTCTGATGAATGCCGGTACCGATCTCGGCCAGTTGTCGGCCTGTTTCGTCCTGCCCATTGCTGATTCCATGGATGGGATATTTACCGCAATCCGCAATGGGGCCTTGGTCCACAAGACCGGTGGCGGTACTGGCTATTCTTTCTCCCGTCTTCGTTCCAAAAACGCGGCCGTTCGCTCGACGCAGGGTGTAGCCTCGGGGCCCCTGTCCTTTGCCGCAGTCTTTGATGCCGCTACTGAGACCATTAAACAGGGAGGCAAGCGACGCGGGGCCAATATGGGGGTGTTGCGTATAGATCACCCTGATATTATGGATTTTATTTGCGCTAAAGAGGATCAGAACAAGTTTAATAATTTTAATTTCAGCGTGGCGATTACCGATGCCTTTATGACCGCAGTTGAGGACGGGAGCGAGTATGAGCTGCTTGAGCCGGCTACCGGTGCCGTTATTGCCTGTCTTGATGCCCGGAGCGTCTTTGAAAAGATCATTGATCTTGCCTGGCACAATGGGGAACCCGGGGTGCTGTTTATTGATGCCGCCAACCGAGCCAATATGACCCCGCAATTAGGGGATTTTGAGGCCACCAATCCTTGTGGCGAGCAGTGGTTGCTGCCCTACGAGAGCTGTAACCTGGGCTCTATCAATCTGGCCAATTTTGTCGTCAAGGGCAAGGATGGAGGCCGTGTTGATTACGAGCGCTTGAAACAGGTGGCCCAGACGGCCACGATATTTTTAGATAATGTTATTGATTGCAACCGCTTTCCCATCCCCGAGATTGAAGAGATGACCCTGAAAACCAGGAAGATTGGCTTAGGGATTATGGGGCTGCATGATCTGCTGATTCAGATGGAGATTCCCTACGGGAGCGAAGAGGGACGGGCTTTGGCCGCCCAGGTGATGCAGTTTGTCAGGGATGCGGCCGAAGAACGCTCCATACAGCTGGCGGAGGAAAAAGGGGCCTTTCCGGCCTATGATCCGGCAGTCAATAAATATCCTGGCCGCCGTAATGCCGCCCTGACCTCCATCCAGCCGACCGGCACAGTCTCTATGATTGCCGACTGCGCCTCGGGCTGTGAACCGTATTTCTCGATCGTCATGGTCAAGCATGTGATGGACGGGGATCGTTTGATTCTGGTCAATAAATATTTTGAGCAGGTGGCCCGGCAAGAGGGATTTTATTCAGAAGAGCTGATGAGCAAGGTGGCGGATAGCGGCACGGTGATAGGCCATGACGAGATCCCTGGGAATTGGCAGGAGATCTTTCGTACCGCCCAGGATATAGGCCCCGAGGATCATATTCGGATGCAGGGGCTCCTGCAACAGAGCGGGGTCGATTCTTCCATCTCCAAGACCATCAATCTGCCCAACAGTGCCAGCCGTGAAGAGGTGAAATTGTGCTATATGCTTGGTTATCAGCTGGGGTGCAAGGGGTTGACCGTCTATCGCGATGGTTCCAGGGATTCGCAGGTGCTGAATGCCGGCGAGTCGTCTGGAAACCAGCAGATAGCCCTGGTCTCCAGCGAGGGCCTGGTGAAAAGGAACCTGCCGGATACCCTGAATGCCAAGCGCTACCGCCTCAAGGATCAGGACCAGAAATCGGTCTATATTATTGTCTGTTTTGATGAGAACGAGAAGCCGATGGAGGTCTTTGCCAAATTTCCCTTTGATAACCGGGTTGACCTGAAGGACAAGTCCACCATGTGGACCACCACCTGCCGGCTGGTTTCTCTGGCCCTGCGTTTTAATATCCCTGCCTCCGAGATCATCAAGCAGCTTGACCGTTCCAGTGGTCATATGTTAGATCTTCCGGCACAGTTGAGTAAGTTGTTCAAGTCATTCATGGCTGGGACCCAGCATGGTTTTGCCAGTGCCTGCCCTGAATGTTCCGGGCAGCTTATTTTTGAAGAGGGATGTGAAACCTGTCATCTCTGTGGGTTTAGCAAGTGCTCATAACTGTTTGATAATCCTGTGTGAAAAAATAACATGGTCAATTGGTTGATTGGCGTGGCATAAGGATCCGTAACGCAATGAGTATAAATGGCCAAGTTGTTTCGTGAGGGCTCCTGATATGTTATTGTCGGCAAAACGCCACTCAAAGAAACACGGCTTCTAAATAAATGGTAAAGTTGAAACGAAGGAAGGTGCGGTAATGGGGAAAATCGGGAGAAATGAACAATGTCTCTGCGGGAGTGGGAGAAAATTCAAACATTGCTGCTTGCTGAGGCAGCAGGCTGGGGCGCGCCTTGTCCCCCGGAGTCCGGAACAGGCCTTGAAGATTTCGCTCAGCCATGAGATTGAGTTAATGCAGCAGGCGGCAGTTGCTGGTCAACAGAAGATCAAGGAGCTTGGCGTTTTTATCCTCTTTTCGACGGCAGCAGGCGATGCCTGGCTCCTTGAGATCTCTGATTCTGACGGCGTGCAGTTGGCGAAGGGCGGTGTAGCCCTTGATGTCCCTATTGACCAGCAGTCTGAGACCATTGAGATCAATTGGGGGCATACCTTTGCTATCCATAATCGGGAATTCGCGATCACCGCCTACGCCGATCGTTCGGTGCAGATATTGGCGGATTATCCTACCCAGGAGATCAATGCCGCCATAAAACGGATCAAAAAAAGATTCTCGGCGGAACAGCTTGGCAGGGTTCATGTCCAGCCGCCGGAGAGTCAGAAGCAGCAAGATGCGGCGGTGCTCCCTTCCTGATGGAAAACAGGAATAGCCCCATGCTTCTTCTGCGTATAGTCCCCATGCTGCTGGTTATGGGGACTATCTTTTTTGTCTCGCATCAGCCAGGGAGCACCCTGCATCTCCCTGATCTTCCGCAGATGGACAAAATCTGCCATCTTGGGATTTATGGCCTGTTGGCCTTGACCGTATTGTGGTGGCTATGTCCTGAAAAAAGCCAGGGAAGGAACCCTTTGGTCTTGGTGGCGCTGAAAACGGTTCTTTTCTGTCTGGCTTATGGCCTGACGGATGAATTTCATCAGTCATTTATCCCTGCGCGTTCGGTCAGCCTGCTTGATCTGCTGGCAGATACACTCGGGGCGATCGGAGTTGTTGTGATCTGGTTGAGGAGCAGCAGATTTCAGGAATATCTGGCCTTCAAACAAATGGCCCTTGCCAGAAGACTGACTGGGGCTTATACTGAAAGCAGGTTTAAGAATGAATCTTGTTAGTCTGTTGCTTAGTTTTTATGAGGAGGTGCGCTCATGATTGGTCAAATGTCAAGTATGATGCCGCCTGCCGGGGCGGAACGGGTCCAGCGTTCACCGGTGAGTGGTGGAGAACCCAGTGGTAAAAATGATTTATTGAGCAATGTGCCGGTTAGTGGGGATAGTACATCTCTGTCACCGGCAGCCTTGGCTATGGCCAAAAATGTCCCGCCTGTCGGTGAAAGTGCCGAGCAAGAGGGGACCAAGCCTGACGAGAGCGAAAATACGGCGGAGAAGAGTTCTGAAAAAAGGATCGATATCCGGGTGTAGATCTGGATGATATGAGAGTGTTATTGTTTGTATCGTTTGATACAAAAGGGGAATTGCTCATGCCGAGCAATTCCCCTTTTGTATTTTCAGGCGCCGTTTTGGCCGGTTGGATGGCCCTGTTATTTGTCTTCGAGGGCTCAGGCGCGGAGTTATCTGTTGTTCTTCCGTAAGTACCGGGCCATGTCTTTGGCAAAATAGGTAAGAATAATATCGGCGCCGGCCCGTTTAATAGAAAGCAGGGTCTCGGCCATGACTCGCTCCCCATCGATCCACCCTTTTTCGGCGGCGGCCTTGATCATTGCGTATTCGCCACTTACATGGTAGGCGGCAATGGGGAGGTCAAATTCATCCTTGAGCCGGGCAATGATATCAAGATAGGCCAAGGCTGGTTTGACCATGAGGATATCCGCCCCTTCTTCTACATCGAGGGTGGCCTCGCGCAGGGCCTCGCGACTGTTCGCCGGATCCATCTGATAGCTGCGGCGATCACCAAATTGCGGGGCGCAATTGGCGGCCTCGCGAAAGGGGCCGTAAAAGGCTGAGGCGTATTTGACGGCATAAGACATGATGGGGATCATGCCAAAGTTGTTTTCATCGAGGGCGGCCCTGATTTCCGCCACCCGGCCGTCCATCATGTCGGATGGTGCGACCATGTCGGCCCCGGCCTGGGCATGGGAGAGGGCGGTCTTGGCCAGGATCTCAAGGGTGGCATCGTTATCCACCTCGTTGCCGATCAGGCAGCCGCAGTGGCCATGATCGGTGTATTCGCAGAGACAGACATCGGTTGTTATCATCATCTCCGGGGCCTTGTTTTTCAGCTCCTTGATAGCCCTTTGGATGATTCCGTCCTTGGCATGGGCGCCGGAGCCAACCCCGTCTTTTTTCTCGGGCAGGCCAAAGAGAATGAGCGACTGAACGCCTAATTGCAGGCACTCTTCCGCCTCTTTTTTGAGTTGATCCACGGAGAGGCGAAAGACGCCGGGCATGGAGGATATTTCCTCCCGCTTGTTCTTGCCGGGCATGATAAATAAAGGATAGATGAGTTGTGAGGCCGAGAGCTGGGTCTCGCGAATAAGGGCGCGGAAGGTCTCGTTTCTGCGTAGGCGACGTGGTCGATATTCCGGGAAAACCATGATGTTGAACTCCTTGGTAAAATGAACGAGAAAACGACGAGTTAATGTAAATGCTCAGGTGGATAGTTTGAAATGAGGTTGAAGGTCGATAGGCTGAAGAGTGAATACCTCTCTTTTTTGTTCTGCGCTATGCGCACAGTTGTTGCTTGCTGTACCTTCAGCCTTTCAGCCTTCGGTCTGTCCGCCTTCAGCGATAAGGTACAGGCTTTTAAGTTTTTTATGAAGATGGCTCCGGTCCATCCCGATCTGTTCGGCGGTCTGGGAAATATTGCCTTCGTTTTCACTGAGTTTTAATTGGAGATAATAGCGCTCAAAGCTCTTTTTAGCCTCTTGGAAATCGGCAGCCAGGTAAGGGAGGAGGCCGCTCTGGTCATGGGTAGCTCCACTTGTTGTGGCGGGAGCGATGCCCGGGGTCAGGAAATGATGGATCTCCTGCTCACTGATCACCGGGCTTGGACACATGATGACCAGGCGTTCAATAAAATTTCGTAGCTCCCTGACGTTTCCGGGCCAGGAATGGGTCATCAGGGCCTGATAGGCGCCATCAGAAAACTCTTTCTGGCCCAGGCCTTTGGCTGCCAGTCCTTTGATCAAATCCTGTACCAGGAAGGGGATATCTTCCAGGCGGTCGCACAGGCGAGGGACCTGAAGGGGCACCACGTTGAGCCGCCAGAAGAGATCGGCCCGGAAGTTTCCCTTTTCGATCTCTTCTTCTAAATTTTTATTGGTTGCCGCCAGCACCCGCACATTAACGCTGATGGTCTTGTTACCGCCCACCCGCTCAAACTTCTGTTCCTGCAGGATACGCAAGATCTTGGCCTGGGTCTTGAGGCTCATATCCCCGATTTCGTCGAGAAAAAGGATGCCGCCGTCGGCCTGGTCAAATTTTCCCCGTTTGCCGGTATGGGCCCCGGTGAAAGAGCCTTTTTCATGTCCAAAGAGTTCCGATTCGATCAGCTCTTCGGGAATGGCCGCGCAGTTGACCTCGACCATGGGCTTGTCGGCCGATTGGGACAGGCGGTGGATGGATTGGGCCACGATCTCCTTGCCGGTACCATGGGCTCCGCGGATCAGTACCCAGGCGTCGGATGGGGCCACCCGTTCGATCTGGGCCCGCAGGGCGTTGATTGCGGGAGAGTTGCCGGTAAGGGTGCTTGGTCTGCCGCTGCCCTCCCGGAGAAGAAGATTCTCCTGCTCAAGCTGGGCAAAGCGCAAGCCATTGTTGATGGCGAGGATGATCTTGTCGTAGGAGAGTGGTTTTTCGATGAAGTCAAAGGCACCTTTGCGGGTGGCCTGGACAGCAGTTTCAATGGTGCCGTGACCGGAGATCATGATCACCGGCAGCGAAAAACGTTCCTTGATTTTTTCAAGGGCGGTCATCCCATCCATGTTCTTCCCCATCCAGATGTCGAGGAGGATGAGATCAACCTGTTCTTCTTCCAGCAGTTCTATTCCGGCCTCAGCCGAAGAGGCACAGAGGGGGATAAATCCTTCGTCCTGGAGGATGCCGGAGAGCGATTCCTGGATACTGACTTCATCGTCTATGATCAGAATTCGTTTTGACATCTCTTCCCGTTCGCCTTCCTGGATTTAACTGGTTTTTTGGTGCAAGAGGGGCAGCTCAATAATAAATATTGCGCCATGGGGGCTGTTATTCTGGACCCGGATGTAGCCATTGTGGTCGGCGACAATGGTGGAAACGATGGCCAGTCCCAGTCCGGTACCGGTTTTTTTGGTGGAGAAATAGGGCTCAAAGAGTTTCGCCTTATCTTCCTCGGGGATACCGGGGCCATTATCGGCGACCTTGATAAAGACGCTTTCTTTCTCTTCGTTCAAAGACAGGACAATGTCTATGGTCCCGGCTATTGTACTGTCTATCGTTAAAACTGCAACCGCATTGTCTATGAGATTAATCAGACAACGCTTGATCTGTTCAGCGTCAAAGCTGAAAATGGGGATGGGCTCAGTCTCTCGGCAGGTGAACGTGATCTCTTTATGGGCCTCCTGGTAGAGGAAAAGGGTCTCTCGGGTGATCTGGCAGAGGTTGGCTGTGGCCTGCTGGATCTTGGGCATCCGGGCAAACTGGGAAAACTCGCTGACTAAGCGTTTGAGCTCATCCACCTGTTTGATAATGGTGTGAGTACATTGATCAAAGATCGAGTTTTCTTCGTTTAAAATCTCAGGGTAACGGCGGCGCAGACGTTGGGCCGAGAGTTGAATGGGGGTGAGCGGGTTTTTGATCTCGTGGGCGATACGTCGGGCCACCTCGCGCCAGGCAGCCATGCGTTGCATCTTCTCTAATTTGGTCAGATTGTCAAAGACTAATACAAAACCCAGGGAGTTGCCATTGTCGTCTTCCAGCTTGGTAAAATTCACTAATAAAGAAAATTTTTCTTTCAGAATGCTGAGTTTCAGGTGTTGTTCGATGGAGGTCTTGCCACTGCGCTGCAATTCGTTGATGAACCCACTGATAATATCGGCGTGTCCCTTGAACAGGGCCTCTTGATAATGACGATTGAGAAAGAGGCCCTTGTCGATGTGCAGCAGTTTCTCGGCAAAGCGGTTGATGGTGGTGATCCGGCCGGAGTTGTCGAGTGAGACCACACCGGCGGCAACATTCTGGAGGATGATTTCGGTGT
>DDWW01000054.1:80061-98370 GCA_002347085.1 Desulfobulbaceae bacterium UBA2276
CTGGTATTGCTGGAATTCAGGTTGGTGGTCATGGTGTTGAAGGAATCCACGAGCAGCCCCATTTCGTCGTCGGCCTTCTTCTCCAGGACAAAACCCAGATCTCCTTCGGCTACCCTTCTGGTGGCGGTGGCCAGCTTATCAATGGGACCGGTGATCCCTTTGGCGATATAAAAACCAAACCAGATCGCGGCAAAGACGATGAGCAGGGTGACAATCAGCAGGAGGGCCAGGAGCCAGAACTTGAACGGCCTTTTCATGTGATTGAGTTGCCGGTAATCCTCGATGCCCTGAGTGATGATGGTCATGCGCTCTTTTTGTTCTTTTGGAATTATTCGGGTGGTGATCAGGATTGCTTTGGGGGATGGGAGCCGGGGGGTGGAGATCTGGGCAAGGTGACGGATCAGAACTCCCTGCTCGGATTCCTGCACCAGGAGAAATCCTTCGCTTTTGCTCCGTGCCTCATGGATGGCACTCGGAGGAATCTTGGGCAGGGGCAGGTCCGTACTGAGTGCCGGGGTTTGTTGGGCCGTGATGCCTTCAGGTTGCTCGTCCGTGATCAGGGTGAGGCTGGCCGGACCATCAGCGAGATGTGAGTTGATGATGGTCTCCAGTATTTTCTGGAGGGCGGCCGGGTCGGCTGGAGATATGGTTTGTTTGGCAATGAGGTCGGCAATCAAGGGACTTTCTTGCTTCACCTGTTCTTTGCGTTCCTGAATGACTGATTGAGCAAGTACCAGGGATTCCTGCAAGGATTGCTCAATGTTGGTGTTAAACCAGTAGTCCATGCTGGTCGAGATAAATTGCAGGGCCACAAAAAAGAGTAAGGCTGAAGGTACCAGCGACAGGCAGATGAACGACGTCACTAATTTTGTCTTCAGTTTGAAGCCCAGGAACTTTTGACGGCTTTCAAACAGGAGTTCGGCCAGATTGCGCAAGATCAGGAAAAACATGAGCAAGGCCAGCAGCACATTGAGATTGATGATGCCGAAGAGCAGGATGTTGCTGTTGACCGGCAGGGTAATGTCGCTGGTGACTAAGCCCTTTTCTAACCAGGTCAAGAGGCCAAGCAGGGCGAGGCAGGTCAGAATGACGATGCGGATGAGTCTTTTTTTCTGTTGGCGTTGGGCCGGCGTCAGGGATGGCCTTTCAGAAGCAGAGTGAAGTTGCGGACTATTTTGTGTTGCTCTGTCCATGCGCGCGGGGTGGCCCTTTGTGACGTGCTTAATAGGTGAATTCGATGGTATGCCAATCAGTTTTTACATCCCACCAGGAGACAAAAGGGACGACGTAGTGGAGCTTCATGGGCAGGGTCTTTTCGTAGAGTTCGGCCTTGAGTTGCAGTTGATAGGAACTGTCCGGGATGAGCTGGGAGAGTTCAACGACCAATAAACCGTTGATCTCATTCATGGCCTTTAAGGCATCGCTCAATTGCGAGAACGATTCGGTCTTCTGTTTTTTTTCAGTTGTCTCAAGGCGGTAGGTTTCTTGTAAGGTGTCGTAGCTGAGAATGTGTTGAAACTGCATGGAAACGAGTTGCAGATCCGGCCAGTTTTTTTCGGTCTTGTGGAGCTCGACCAGAAAGGTGAACTCGATGGGGATGCCATTGTGTAATCCCTGCCGCATTTCTTCGGTGATGCCATTGTTGATCATGCCAAAAAGAAGGAGATGACTCTTTGAGGTAGTAATGATCAGGTCGGAAAAATGGACATCTTTGTTCTGGCTGGCCTGCACAGGCGGACTCTGAAACAGAAGAAGCAGGGCCAGGGGCAGAAGGAAGAAAAAGAGTTTGTGTCGCATGGGTTTTCTGAAAAAGAGGGGTGAATGAATAGTTTTTAGACCAAAAACATACCTGATATTGTTCGATATGTCACGGTTTGTTATTGCCGTAAAAAGAGGGTTGGTACTAAGCCGTTGTAAATAAATAACTATAACATTGCAGCATCGTAAACGGCCCCTTGTATAATCTTCGGTGGATATAGTCTTATTTTCTTGACAGAGCGGCAGAGTCCTATTACTTTGTGCATATGTTCATATATAGCTGGTGGCGTTTTGTGACGAAAGAAGCTGGCACCAGGGTGTGCCTGGTGTTGGAAAATAATAGAGGTTGTTCAGCTCAAAAGAGGAAGAATCATGGATAGAAATGAAAATCTGTATCAAGCCGAGACCGCCAAGAGTGTTGCGCAGTTTGCCGGTGATTTTACAACAACGTGTAAAAAGTACGCCTTTGTCGTCAATAATAGCGACTCCATGGATATGAAGAAGACCTTCAGGGCCCACGGAGGCGTTGTCCCCGATGACTTTGATCTGTACATGATGCAGGTCTGCAAGCCTACCAAGGCGGATAAAAGTCTGACTGCTAACCCAGAGCGTTCCATTCTGATGCCTAAATTTGTCATGGTCTTCTCCAAAGAGGGGAAAACCCATATCCGCTATATGAGCTACAGCGCGGCCGATATCGCCGAGATGGTTCCTGGCGATCCCAAATTCCCGGAATCCCTGGCCGAGACCTTTGCCAAGATCAGATCGATGATTGATGAGGCAAAATAACGGATTATTGCCGGCAGGATGACCTGCTGATTCTCCGTGCTCCTAATTCTAAATCGCATTCAAACCAATACCTTCGTCGACTGCACTGCGCGGCTCCTCACCGTACTCCCCGTACTGCTTCGTCGCCGCTCACTTGTCTTCTCGGTCTTGAATTGAATGCAACTTAGAATAAATCCTTCTAAGCGAGATCGTTCATGTGGAAAATTCTTCTCTCAATCAATAAAAAACTCTTCTGGGCCATCCCGGTGATGATGTCTTTGGGCTTTCTCTTTGGCAAGAGTGTCAATCAGGAAACGGTGAAATCGTTAAAGTCACTGATTATGCCGTTGACCTTTCTCATGGTCTATCCGATGATGGTGACCCTTAATATCAAGCATCTCAAGGATGGTATCAAGAATGTCAGGCTACAAGTCCTGGCTCAGGCCATAAATTTTTGCCTCGTTCCTTTTCTGGCCTATGGGCTTGGGCTCTATTTTTTCCCTGATAATCATTATATGGCCCTGGGTTTATTGCTGGCATCTCTGCTGCCTACCAGTGGCATGACCATCTCCTGGACCGGTTTTGCCAAGGGCAACATGGGGGCGGCTATCAATATGACGGTTATTGGTCTGGCCCTGGGTTCTTTGGCCACACCGTTGTATGTCAAGATGCTCATGGGGGCCAAGGTCGAAATGGATATGATCCTGGTTGGTAAACAGATTGGCTACATAGTCTTTCTTCCCATGATTTTTGGTTATGTGACCCGCTCCTGGTTTCTGAAGAAATATGGGCAACAGGAGTTCAAGAAGACCTGGGCCCCGCGTTTTCCATCCCTGTCAACGATTGGGGTGCTGGGCATTGTCTTTGTTGCCATTGCCCTGAAGGCCCAGCAGTTATCGCAGAATCCGTTGCTGTTCTGGCAGATTTTGCAGCCCTTGCTGGTGCTGTACGCGGCTAATTTCTTGATTGGCACCATTCTTGGCCGCTTGCTGTTTTCCCGTGGCGATGCGATCGCTCTCGTTTATGGAACGGTGATGCGGAACCTGTCCATTGCCCTGGCCATTTCGATCAATGCCTTTGGAGAACAAGGGGCGGACGCGGCCTTGGTTATTGCGGTTTCCTATATTATTCAGGTGCAGGCCGCGGCCTGGTATGTCAAGTTTGCCGATCTTTTTTTTGGCCCGGCACCTGCCGAGTCATGAGCAGGAGTTGGTGCTTTTGTAATGAGTTTGACTCTGCGGAGAGTCAGGTGGAATCTGGAGAATATGTGCTCCCTTTGCCGGCAGTTGAGGGCAAAAAATCCTTGCCGGCAGGGTGACGGTGAGTGGATACAGCCATTGGAGGCGAGATGAAACAATCCCTGTTTAAAAAAATATTGTACGCAACAGACCTCTCTGAAACCGCCGGAAAGGCGGCGCGTTATGCCCTTAGTCTGGCCCATGAGTATGGGGCTGAGCTGACGGTTGTCAATGTTATTCCTGATCTGGTCGAGGAGATGTCCGCCGGGATGGGGTATGATCTGGCCGGTCATTTCAGCCAGGAGAAGCTCAACAGTTTTTACACGGAAGGGCTTGAGGAAAGCCAAAAGGCGGTGATTGCGCGTATCCATAGCGTCTGCCGGGAGGCAGGGAGTGAATTGGAGAACTGCTCAGTGCAGCCTAAGGTAATAGTAAAGATTGGACATCCTGTGGAACAGATTGTGAAAACTGCAACAGAGGGTGAATTTGATCTGGTGGTGCTTGGCACCCATGGTCATAGCATGATCGATGACCTTCTTTTGGGCAGTGTTGCCCGAGGGGTGGTGAAAAAAAGTCCTATGCCGGTCTTGACCGTCAGGCTTAGGGGTTAATAATAAAAAGGTAGAGAAGGAGAAGAAAAAATGCGTATAGCTATTCCGACAAATAATCCAGGTGGGATGCAGGCCCTGCGTTCAGAACATTTTGGCCATTGTGATGTCTTTACTGTGGTTGAGCTGGATGATGATAAAAACATCAGGACGGTGGAAACGATTCCGACACCTGAACACGGGGCAGGTGGCTGCATGGTCCCGGTGAATACCCTCAATATCGCCAAGGTGAATGCCATTGTGGTGGGCGGTATGGGCGCCAATCCTTTACGGGGTTTTAATCAGGTAGGGATTGAAGTGTATTGGGCCGATAGAAACAGTATCCCTGATGCTACGGCAGTGATTGAACATTTTGTGGCGGGTAAATTGCCAATTATGCATGCGGATCAGGTCTGCGGTGGCGGTAGTAATTGCCATCATTGAGTGACGGGGGCCTAAATATTTGATTTTTTCCTTCATCTACAGTATAAAAAGAAGGAATTGATGATGGCAGTCTGTGTGTGTTAACGCATGCAAACTGCCATATTTGTTTCTTCTAACTGTAAAAAAGAACAACATGTCTCCACGTCCAAAAAAAATACGCCATTGTCAAGGAAACTTCTGTGGCCGGGCCTTTAAGCCAACCGGCACTCCTTTAAGCAAGCTTGAGCGGATAGAACTGCATCGTGATGAGCTTGAATCCCTCCGGCTTTGTGATCGTGACGGCTTGACTCAGGAAGAGGCTGGGCAGTTCATGGGGGTATCGCGGGGAACGATTCAGCGGATTATCACCACGGCCAGAAAGAAGGTGGCGACAGCGCTTGCGGAAGGGCAGGCCCTTGTTTTTGTTGATGATGAGGAACAGGGAGAGCAGGGGAAGTAAAGAGGGATGTTTTTCCCTGTATTGCTGATTCGAGCACTGTTTCGTATCTTCTCTGGCTGAAGTAGCCTGCCAGGCGCCACGCCAGGAAACAGCAGGACAGATTGCTGTTTCCTGGACGTTGCATAAGAGGCCGTAAGCTCTACGAGCAAGAAAAAGACCTTGCTCGTAGAGCAACGGTCTCTAAAAATTCTCTCGAGTTTTGTGAAATTCAATAGCTGGCCATTTTTCCATGAAAAAGTTCAGCATCCATTCATTCTGGGCCAGATAGGTCAGAAATCCCTCCGCATCCCGGGCCAGTGTCGCCTGATTTTTTCTTTCAAACTCCGCCATCTTTTTTGGATCGGCGCAGGTCACCCAGCGGGCGGCCTGATAGTTGATCGGTTCATAGACGGCATCAACGCTATACTCGTTTTTCAGCCGGGCCATGGTGACCTCAAATTGGAGCACGCCCACCGCGCCCATGATGTAATCAGCGCCGATGAGCGGCCGGAATACCTGGACCGCGCCTTCTTCCGCCAGTTGAATCAATCCCTTTTGCAGCTGTTTCATCTTCAGGGGATTTTTTAACAAGACTCGGCGAAAGTGCTCCGGGGCAAAGTTGGGGATGCCGGTGAACTTAAGCGGCTCTTTGGGGGTGAAGGTGTCGCCGATCTTGATGGTGCCGTGGTTGTGCAGGCCGATGATGTCTCCGGGCCAGGCCTCTTCGACGTTGGCCCGATCCTGGGCCATGAAGATGGTGGCGTTGGCCAGGGTGATGTCTTTATTCAGGCGGTGATGGCGCACCTTCATGCCGCGGGTGAATTTTCCGGAGCAGATCCTGAAAAAAGCGATGCGGTCGCGATGGGCCGGGTTCATGTTGGCCTGGATCTTGAACACGAAGCCGGAAAAATCCTCCTCGGTCGGTTCCACATCTCTTGTTACCGCCGCCCGTGGGCCGGGAGCAGGGGCCATCTCTACAAAGGCGTCAAGAAGTTCCTGGACTCCGAAGTTATTGACGGCGCTGCCAAAGAAGACCGGGGTCTGATTGGCCTTTATGAAGTGGTCATAGTCAAAGGGGTTGGCCGCGCCGGCCAGGAGTTCAAGGTCGGTGCGCAGTTCATTGGCCTGGTGGGTCCCGACCAGTTGGTCAAGGCGCGGATCGTCAAGGGAGTCGATGGTGATGCCCTGTTGTCCTCGGCTCTGCTGACCTGGGGTGAACAGGTGGAGCTGTTTCCGGTAGAGGTTATAAACTCCTTTAAAGGTCTTGCCCATGCCTATGGGCCAGGACATGGGGGCGCATTCTATCTGGAGTTTTTCTTCGATCTCGGCCAGGATGTCGAGGGGCTCCATCCCTTCCCGATCCAGTTTGTTGATGAAGGTGATCAGCGGCGTGTTGCGCATCCGGCATACCTCCATCAGCTTTTCGGTCTGGGCCTCAACCCCTTTGGCGTTGTCGATGACCATGATAGCCGAATCAACGGCAGTCAGCACCCGGTAGGTATCCTCGGAAAAATCCTGATGGCCGGGGGTGTCGAGCAGATTGATCTCGTAATCACGGTAGGTGAATTTCATCACCGAGGTGGTGACCGAGATGCCGCGTTCCTGCTCAATGGCCATCCAGTCGCTGGTGGCGCGCCGCGCTATCTTGCGTGATTTAACGGCCCCGGCCAGATTGATGGCGCCGCCAAAGAGGAGAAGTTTTTCGGTAAGGGTGGTCTTTCCGGCATCGGGATGGCTGATGATGCCAAAGGTGCGTCGTTTGGCTACTTCCTGTTCAAGTTGTTTGCTCATGATATTTTCGGGGTATAGCTCTTGCCTATCTTGTCTATAATGCGGGTTTATTTTGAGGTTTAAAGTCTTGGACCAGAGGGAAAACGGATTACAATAGGCTTTTTTGGCAGGAATGCAATGGGAAAACGTATTGACGGGATTACTTTCTCTGATGAATGCATGGAAAAGAGTTGCTTGTCAGAGATTCCAGCCCCAGTATTGAAGAAATTGAGGGAAATTCCGCATGTCTGATCGGTCTCGCGCCCAGAATTTGATGCTGGTATAGAAGGTTGTGCCGGTAATATCGCAGGGGGCATAGTCCTTGTCTTCGCCAATACGCCAGTCCATTGCCCACCAGCTCATGAGAAGTCGCTCTCGGGTCTTAAAACTTTCTTTGACATACCCTTTTCTTGCCCCTTCCGTTTCAAAAAAGGAGGTGGTTGTTTCCCCAAGGGCTATTGTTTGCAAGGCCTGCATGGGAAGGAGCGGCGTGGCGACAGTCTGGTGCTTGGGGGTCAGTTCAGCCTCAACTGCCATGGTTATCCCCCTGACCCGGTGGGTGTCAGGCCTGATGGTTATAACCATTCCGGGCGTCCGGTCACCATCTGTTTGCTTATCTTTTAATTGTAACATGCCGGGGAGAGATTCCCCATATATCTCTTGCACCTTCTGGTTCCAGCCTTCAGGAAAGGCCTCCAACGATAAAAATGAGGTTGGGGTAAAGGCGAGATAGCAGCCACAGGTGTGGACGGTTGTGATCAGCACTGGTTGCTCCTGGGCGTTGATAGTGACAATCACGAGCAGTCCCAGATTTTTGCCGCTGGTCAGGTAAAAAGGAGACAGGGTGGCAGGGGTTTCCTGGAAATGTATCCTGTAGATCAGGTTGGTATAGGTCCCCTTTTCGGTTTGAAAGGAATACTGCTCGCTATACAGTGCGGCTTGATCAGGGTCTATGGAGATACGAACAGCGCCGTCCTGATCTTTCCAGGCGACAGGAGTGCCGATACGATTGTGGGGAATATGGTTGTCCTCAACAAGAAAGACAGGGGCGAAACGGGTGAGGTCTCGAAGGGAAGATGGGGCTTCAGGCCCACCGGTACGGGGCACATAGGCGGTTGCCGGAGTGCTGATTGGTGCCGGATCGACGCGCAGAGAGGCGCAACCGGGTAGGATCAGCAAGAGAAAAAGAGTGATTCTGGAGAGGGGATTGAAGATATTCTTCATTTTATTAGCCCTCCGAGGGCTCAGTCATGCGTGAAGGAGATGTCATCATAATAGGCGGTCGTCTGCTGGCCGCTATTGTCGGTGTCGGTCATGATGGCTACGGCATCTATGTATCTGATCTCTGTTCCAAAGAACTCCTTGAGATCTTCTGCGACATTACGTTTTTCCTGATACCAGGTTGCCGCCGTGTCGGTGGATGAACGGAGGGCAAGCATCATGGCACTCTTGCCGGCAAAGGCATTGGGCCAACTCTCCCCGGCGGACGAGGCGGAGGCCCAGACATAATTGATGGCCTTGGTGTTCCAGAAGAACAGGCCGCCGTCAATGACCACATAGATTCGCGCCCCATAGTCATCGCCGGATTTTGTCTTTTCGTCGAGCGCATGCAGGGGTTTGTCAACGCGCCATCGCCAGTTCAGGTAGGGGGTTTGGTGCAGGTCGATGCGCTTCTTTTTGAACAATCCCGAGGCTGCCGCCTGGCTGGTGGCCTTGACGACTGTTTCGTGTCCTTCCGTGACAATCTGATACTCGGTCTTTCCGGAAAAGCTCTTTTCCTCCCACCCGCTCAGACCGTCAGTTGCAAAATCACTCATAGCAACTTTTTCAGGTTCGCCACCTTGGGCTGGGCTGGTGAGCAGGAGCAGGAAGCCTAATTCGCAATAAAGTATAGAGAAGAGGAGATTCATTGTTGTTAAGGTCGGTAGTAAAATTTCAATGTGGATGCCGGGAAGAATCTCCGTCCCAGCTGTTGGTGTCGAGTGCCTCACAGAAAGTATCTTGGGGGTACGAGTTCAAGATGGTTGCAGGCCCGACCGACAAAATAAACACTTAATTCAGAAGAAGAATGAATTACCGTCTGCCGCCCAGGATGGAGCCCAGCACTCCGCGAATGACGGCGCGGCCAATCTGGCTGCCGATGGAGCGTGCCGTGCTCTTGGCCAAGGCCTCTATCGCCCCTTCCCGGCGGCGGCCACCGGTGCCGGGCGTGCCGTTCAAGATGTTGCCGATTATGGAGCCTACACCATTATTGGCTTGTTGGCTCTCGGTCTGGGCCCGCATCGTTGCCTGGGCGTTTGCCTCGGCCTGCATGGTGGCCTGGGCGGCGCGAGTCTTGATGATTTCGTAGGCGGATTCGCGGTCAACCTGTTGGTCGTAAATTCCAGCGACCAGCGAAGACTGGATCAGGGTGCGGCGTTGGCTCTCGTCAATGGGGCCGATATGTCCCTGGGGCGGGACGATGAAGGCGCGTTCTACGACACTGGGGCTGCCTTTCTCGTCCAGGCAGGAAACCAGGGCCTCACCCACGCCAAGCTCGGTGATAACCGTGGCCTCGTCTAACCGGTCGTTGTCGCGCATGGTCTCGGCCGCGGCCTTCACCGCCTTCTGGTCGCGCACGGAGAAGGCGCGCAGGGCGTGTTGTATCCGGTTGCCAAGCTGTGACAGCACCTTGTCCGGGATGTCATCCGGGTTCTGGGTGACAAAGAACACCCCCACCCCCTTGGAGCGAATCAGTCGCACCACCTGTTCGATCTTGTCCACCAGGGCGCCTGGGGCATCACTGAACAGCAGATGCGCCTCGTCGAAGAAGAACACTAATTTGGGTTTGTCCAGGTCGCCCGCCTCAGGCAGGTTCTCGAACAGTTCGGAGAGCAGCCACAGGAGCAGCGTGGCGTACATCTTGGGGGACTGCATCAGCGTGTCGGCAGTAAGGATGTTGATGATGCCCTTGCCGCGCTCTGTCTGGATCAGGTCGGCGATATTGAGCATCGGCTCGCCGAAAATCTTGTCGCCGCCCTGTGACTCCAGGGCCAGCAGGCCGCGCTGGATCGCGCCAATGCTTGCGGCCGAGATATTGCCGTATTCGGTGGTGAAGGCCTTGGCGTTCTCGCCCACGTATTGGAGCATGGCGCGCAAGTCTTTGAGATCAAGGAGCAAGAGGCCGTTGGCATCTGCTACCTTGAAGACCAGGTTCAGCACCCCGGCCTGGGTCTCGTTGAGCTCCAGCATCCTCGACAGCAGTAAGGGGCCCATGTCGGAAATGGTGGCCCGCACCGGATGGCCCATCTTGCCGAAGGCGTCCCAGAAGGTGACCGGGAAACCCTGAAATGCGTATTCGGGGAGTCCGAGTTTCTGGATTCGCTCGGCCACCTTGGGGTTACCGCCCCCCGGTTGGGAGATGCCGGACAGGTCGCCTTTGACATCGGACATGAAACAGGGCACACCAATGCTTGAGAAATGCTCGGCCAGGGTTTGCAGGGTGACAGTCTTGCCGGTGCCGGTGGCGCCGGTGATCAGTCCGTGCCGGTTGGCCATCTGCGGCAGCAGGAAGATCTCGGTACTGTCATTCTTGGCAATGAAGAGGGGGGCGGCCATGGCAATTCTCCTTGAAAGTAAGCGTGCATTTTAACACGAAAAGTCTGGATCTATCGCAATATATTTCTCTCTACCACTCAACGCCGACACTGTTAAGGATAATGAGAGACAGTTCATGGTTTGTCCTGCATTGATAGAAAAAACGAATGATAATGTAAGGTCGGAGTAGGATTGAATCCTTCATAAACAAAGGGCGAAAACTTAAATGTACGCTACTGCAAATTGTTCTATGTCTGAAATAACCGGCTAACCGAGTTGCTGTCCTTGAAAGAACGCGGCTATTTCCAGTCCGGTTGATTGACTGACTGGTTAGAAAATTATTTCGCACGAAGATACAGAACCTTCTGGTTTGATCCTGATGCTTGTCGTTCTTCTGTCACAAAGATGTCTGTCTTTGCTTTGACAAGATCAGAGAGCTTTTTGTAACCGTAAAGCCTGGAGTCAAAGTCTGGTTGCAACTTGGTAAGGTAGCTCCCGAAAGTACCAAGTTGCGCCCATCCTGCGTCGTCAGTTGACTGTTCCAGGGCGGTTAGAACAAAATTTTCGGGAAATTCCTGGGTTGGCTCAGTTGCTTCGGGAGGAGCCTTAGGCATCACGGACTTTTTTTCATTTTCAACTTTTGGCGGCAGACCGATTTGCTTGTCTGCGGTACTTGGACGAAGGACTTCAGTAAACACAAACTTGTGGCAGGCATTTCGGAACGAATCCGGTGTTTTCTTTTCTCCAAATCCAAGAACCGTAAGACCCTCTTCACGCAACCGCATCGCAAGACCTGTAAAATCACTATCGCTGGTGACTAAACAGAAACCATCAAACTTACGGGTATATAGCAAATCCATCGCATCGATAATTAGAGTGCTATCCGTGGCGTTCTTGCCGGTTGTGTACGCAAACTGTTGGACTGGCTTAATGGCGTATCTCTGCAACACCTTTTTCCATGAAGCACTTGTTGGAGCAGTGAAATCCCCATATATGCGTCTCACAGTTGCTTCACCAAATCTTGCTATTTCAGCGAGAAGACCTTCAATGACAGCAGCTTGAGCATTGTCAGCGTCAATGAGAACTGCCAATCGAAGAGTTGGCTCTTCGGACTCAATTTTTGCAATTAATCGTGGGGAAACCATGGGTTCTCCAATTTTCTTAGGTAAATTAGGGGCCCTTCCTACATTTTTCAATTATTCCGGTGAAAGCCGGAATCTGGTCTTATCGGAGTCTCGCAGGCTCGCTACCCTGCGAGTGCTTCAATCTTGGCCCCCTGAGATAGATTCCCTTATGCTATTGGTTTTTCAGGTAACTCTTTAGGTCTCTGTAATAATTTTCATGCGGCCCGAGCATGATAAGTTCGAGACTTTCCTCAGGGACGACACGGTAAGCAAGAAGGTAGAGTTGATTTTGAAGATTGAACTTGTGAACAAAAATACCCCTCAAATCACCTTTCTTTTCAGAACCGATGGAGGGGTTTTGGATAATCTGCTTGATTTCATGGTCTAATTCATTTTTTTCTTGTTTGTTGAACTTCTTGACTCTTTTTTCAAAGGATCTTGATTGATAAATCTTCATCGATTTTCAACCAAATTGATATTCTGTTTTCTTGTCATGATCTAACTCTTCGATCCCAATCAAAATTTCTTTGATGAGGCTGTAGGTTAAATCTGGATTTTCTTCCGAATATTTACCCAGTCTCGCCCAATACTCAATTTGACCAGTCAAAGATCGATGATCAACTTTACTGTATTTCTTTGCTTCCCCTGCCAACTCTTCGGATATCCGTATCGCCATTGCCATGTTGTTTGCCTCCATGATTAAGTTTACAATATGCCTTCAATGTAAATCATAATGCAGCATAATGCAACTTTTGCCGCATTGTGGGCAAAAAGCTCTCTCCTTGCTCGTAGGGAGTGTATGGAAATCAACTACCACTCAAAGCGGACGCTGTTATCCAGGGCATCCACCTTTGCTATCTTCACCTGCACTATAGTCCCAGGCTCGGGTACCTGGCCGGCGGGGGCCGGGATGTCAATATCGAGCAGGATGTCGGTGAGCAGGAGGAAGACCCGTTTGGGGTTGGCATCCAGGATCAGCGCATTCATGCTGGTTCCCTTTCTGGCCTCCAGGTACTTGAGGAGCCAGTAGCGATGACGCTGCTGCTTGACCGCATTGGCGGAGGACAGGGTCCGGCTGATGACGGCGGTGAAATCCTTGCACATCGCCTCATTGAATCGCAGGTCTTCACGTCTGACCAGGGAGTGGAGCTGGTGCTGCATCAGGAGGTCGAGGAGTCTTCTGATCGGGGAGGTGATGGTGGTGTACTGTTCAACCCCCAGGCCGCTGTGGGCCTTGGCGGTAGTCAGGAGTTCGCCGCGGGAGAGCTGTTTGCGTTGCAGGCTGTTGAGAAAGAGATCGTTGTCAGCCCCCTGTACGATCCGTTTGCGGGGCGGGGGTTGGGACCGGAAGAGTCCGGGAACCATCCGGTCGGCGACAAATCTGGCGGCCTCGGTATTGGCGAGGATCATGAGTTCGGAGACCAGGGTGCGGGCCGGGGTGTCGGAGGGGCTGAGGGCTACCTGGACATTGCCACTGGAGTTGACCGAGATGTTGACATCGGGGAAGGGGAGGAGCAGGGCGCCGGCGGCTAATCGTTTGTCGCGCAGTTTGATCCGCAGCAGGTTTAAGGTCTGCAACTCCCAGTCATCGCCTCCTTCGATCAGCCGATCGGCCTCTTCGTAGGTGAGACGACGGGCCACCTTGATAATCGAAGGTTTGATCCGTACCCGCAACACTTCCGCCTCAGGAGATAACAGGATCATCAGGCTGAGGGTGGCGCGGGTCTCGCCCTCGATCAGGCTACAGATCCCCTGCGACAGGTGACGGGGGAGCATGGGGATCTGCCCTTCGGGAAAATAGAGGGAGGTTCCGCGCTGCATGGCCTCCAGAAAAAGCGAATCTTCGGGCTGGACATAGTGGGCGACATCAGAGATATGAACACCAACCAGGTAATTGTCCTCTTCTTTCGTGACGGTCAGGGCATCATCAAAATCGAGGGTGGTGCTGCCATCAATGGTCATGGGGGCGAGGGCGGTAAGGTCGATCCGGCCCGGATCGGTAAAGAGTTCAGAGGTCCCTTGTTGCAGGAGCATTTCGGCCTGTTGTCTTGCGGCCAGCGAGAAAGTGGTGGGTGTCTCCTGACGAAGCAGGGGAATATTCTCGTTGCGGTCCCAGATGCCGGCCTTGACCAGAAGGTGAAAGGGGGCGTGGGGATCATTGAGACCAGCCTGTTTGAGCAGTTCTCTGGCCACGGCCGCCTGGGGGGCATCGCCTGCAAAAAGATAGAAGTCCTGGAGGATCGGCAAACATTGAGCAAGCGCGGGCTGGAGCTCGGCATCGATCTCCTGATCTTCCATCAATTTGCTGAGGGCCGTAGCGCCATTGGTCAGCAGGGCCAGTTTGCTCTGCTCTTTCTCCTGCTGGAGCCGCAGTTGTTCGACCTGCTCCGGCGAGTGGGCGTGAATCTCCCCCTCCTTGAACTTGAAATACATGCGGTCGGAGAAGACGCGGCGGATAAAGGCCGCCACCTGATTGTCGTCGGCCTCACCGCCAAAGGCCAGTTCCGCCAGAAACTTGGGCGCAAAGACGGCGGAGGGCTCGTCGCAGGTCAGCTCCCAGAGCTCTTCCAGGTTTATGGCCTCTATCAGGGGTTTGCGTTTTTCGGCGGCCTCGTGGAGCTGTTGCAGCATCGCTTCCCGGTCACCCGTCACCGCATAGGTGCGCGTGGAGCTGTGGAGCACCCGCGAGAGCGGCAGGTTGAGTTCACGTCCCGTTTGATTGATCAGTCGCAGCCGTTTGTCCTGGGCCTCGGTGACAAAGGCGCAGATAAATTTGCCGCCATCCAGATATTCGATGAGCCTTCCCGCTGTGGTCATGAGAAAATTATGAATTAAAAGTTGAAAATTGAATTGCTCACTCAGGGTGATCAAGGTGATAAAGATGACGAACTGAATTTTATATCTTATAGTATTCTTTGCCTTTTGAATACTTTTCTTACTACTTTTCTTAACACTTTTATTTTCAGTGGATGCTGACTTTTCTTTATTGAGGGAGATCTCTTTTTTATGATGGACTTGGTTGATAACTATTCTGATACTGATAAACCGATACGTTCCGGGATGGTGGCCATAGTCGGCCCGCCCAATGCCGGCAAGTCAACCCTGATGAACGGGCTGCTGGAGCAGAAGATCTCCATCGTTTCCCCCAAGCCGCAGACCACCAGGAACCGGATCCTGGGGATCATGAATGATGAGGGGTATCAGATCGTCCTCCTTGATACCCCCGGTCTGCACAAGGCCCGGGAGCCGCTGAATCAGGAGATGGTGCGTATTGCCCTCGACAGTCTGCATGAGGTGGACGCGGTCATTTACATGATCGATGTCTCCTTGCCCCTGCCGGAGAAACTGAAGGAGGAGAAGGGGCAGGAGCTGGCCGGATATATGGAGCAGGTGAGCTGCCCGGTGATCCTGGTCCTGAACAAGGTCGATCTCCTGAACAAGGAAAAGTTGCTGGCCATGATTCAGGTCTATGCCGATATCTTCCCTTTTCATGCGGTCATTCCCATGTCGGCGCTCAAAGGCGATGGGAACCAGCGGTTGATTGCCGAGCTGCTTCAGGTGTTGCCGTTGGGGCCGCGTTATTACCCTGAGGATATTCCCACCGATGCCACTGAGCGTTTTCTGGTGGCGGAGATTATCCGGGAGAAGGTGTTCCTCCTGACCGGCGAGGAGATACCTTACTCTACGGCGGTGTTGATTGAATCGTTCAAGGAAGATCCGGCCAAAGGGCTGATCACCATCCATGCCGCCATTGTCCTGGAGCGGGAGTCGCAAAAGGGGATTGTCATTGGCAAGGGGGGGATGAAGCTGAAAAGTATCGGCACGGCGGCCCGCAAGGATATCGAAAAGCTGCTGGACCAGAAGGTGTTGCTCAAGCTCTGGGTCAAGGTGCGGAAGAACTGGTCGCGGGACGAGAAGTTTTTGAAGGAATTGGGATTTTAGAGGCCGTTGCTCTACGAGCAACGTTTTTTTGTTGCTTGTAGAGCTTACGGACTCTTATGCCGCTTCAATAAAACAGCCAATTTTTTCCGGCTGTTTTATTGAAGCGGTTGCTGCCGAATAGCCAGCAGGGACTAAGCAAACAAGGTTTTTTTGCTTGCTTGGCTTACGGCACCTTCTGCCGCGGTTGCCGCCGGATAGCAAATCAAGGCGGAATAGAGCAAGCGCTTCAGTCGTCAGCCTCTTCACCTTATCGCAGGGAAAGAATAAATTCCGTAATCAGGTTCGCGACTTCATCTTCACGCCTGAGAAAGAAATGATTGGTGTCGCGGATGGTTGTATGGCTGATATTCTCTTGTCTTGGCAGCTCGGATGGTGTTGCCAGCAGGCCATCATCCTCTGCCATAAGAGTACAGATCGGCATAGTGAAGGATCGCATCATCGCAAAATCGTATTCGGCAAAGGGGGGCGCAATGGCTGAATACGAAAGGGCCAGGGGGTTACGAGGCATTGGTGAAGGACTCGTTATGTTCTCTGCACATGTAAAGGACGTTGAGATCGTACGGCGTGGTTTTTATCTTATTCCTTAGCCTGGACTGGTTCCTGGACAGGGGGCCTTGTGGTGTCAGCCGTAGAGTAAATCTTCAGGCTTTTCAAGATATTGAGAGCGGAACGAAGCTGGTTGTCTTTTTCCAGACGGATTTTAGAAGTATCAGCGGAGCTCTCAGGAGAATCGGGTGTGATCGCAGGCTTTTCAGTGGCGTCCGGCTCAATCGGGAGGACAGGGAGTTGTTCTTTCTTGGGCGCAGGCGTTTGCCCTGTCTCCTGGTTCTGGTCCGGATTGGGAATATGGTTTTTCAGGTCAGCTTCTTTGAGAGCGGCTGATGTCCCATTTTTCTTTGTTTTCTCGTCGCCTGCTGCCGGAACCTCAACATCCGGGGTTATGCCGGTGGCCTGGATGGAGCGGCCATTGGGGGTATAATAACGGGCGGTGGTCATCCGCAGACCCGCGCCTTCGGGCAGGGGAATGATGGTCTGTACCGAGCCCTTGCCAAAGGTCTTGGTGCCGACAATGATTCCGCGCTTGTGATCCTGAATGGCGCCGGTCACGATCTCGGAGGCGCTGGCGGATCCCTCATTGACAAGAACAACCAGGGGAAAGAGATTTTTTCCGCCATTGCTGTGGGCCTGGAAGGTCATATTCTGCTCCCTGACCCGTCCTTTGGTATAGACCACCAGACCGCCATCGAGAAAGATGTCGGTAATCGAGACGGCCTGATCGAGCAGGCCGCCGGGATTGTTGCGCAGGTCAAGAATCAGCCCGTTGATGGGGTGTTGGGCCTGAAGCTTCTGGAGGGCGTCCTGTACCTCCTTTGTGGTCTGGCTCTGAAAATTGGTGATACGGATATAGGCCAGGCCCGGCTCCAGAAAGGCCTCTTTGACACTGTGCAGGGGAATGGTGGCGCGGGTCAGGGTGAAATCCTTCAACTCCTCCCAACCCTTGCGATGGATGGCGAGGATGACCTTTGAGCCTTCCGCCCCCCGCAGTTTTTTAATGGCGTCCATGGGGTTCATGTTTTGGGTGGGTTCGCCATCAATCTTGATGATCATGTCCTTGGCCTTCAGTCCGGCCTTATCGGCCGGGGTCGCTTCAATAGGCGAGACCACGGTGAGAATCCCATCCTCAATGGTGACCTCGATACCGATGCCGCTGAAGCTCCCCTCGGTCTCTTCCTGCAGTTCTTTGAAATCCTCTGGTTTGAGATAAGAAGAATGGGGGTCAAGGGAGAGGAGCATACCGCTGATGGCTCCTTCCATGGCCTTCCGGGCATTGATATCATCCACATAGTTTTCCTGAAGGATGCTCAGGACATTGGCAAAGGTCTCAAGCTGCTGGTAGGTGGACTGACGTTCCTCCTGGGAGATCTCGGCGTGGAGTTGCAGGGGGAGGCAGAAGGTGAGCAGGGTCAGGATTCCAGGGTGAAACCAAAAGCGGGTTGGTCGGTGCATGTTTGTTTTACACATTCAATTTAAAATTTTCTAAAGGGTAAGGGGGATGAATTGTAATCCAGCTCCTCCATGCTATGATTTTAAGAATCATAATCATTTGATCCGTTGTTTACAAATAATTACTCCATCTCAATGGCATTAGCGGCATAAGGGACCCTGAATCTTCCGTGTCAGGGGAGAGAAAGGGTGTTTTTGTCGAGCCAGAGGAGCGGATCCTGGGTCTCGGTGTCATGGCGGATCTCAACGTAGAGCCCTTCCTCCACCAGGGTGGCGGTCTCTCCCATAACCCCAATGTCTTCGCCCCCTACAACCGTGTCGCCCTCTTCTTTGAGGATTGTTTCGACCCGTGAGATCACGGAGTAATATTTGAAACCATGGTCGATGATAATGGTGTTGCCGTAGCCCTGCAGGTAGCCGGCGAAGTGGATGACACCTTCATGGATTGCCTTGACCTTGCTTCCATTCGGGGCCTCAATGACAATGCCGGTGGCGATTCCATCCACCCCCATCCTGTTTTTCCGGGGCTGCCCATAGAGGGCGAGCACCTTGCCGTTCACCGGGGCCGGTAGTTGGCCCTTGCCCATGAGAAAGCCCTGATTGAGGCGTTCTTGCCTCTGTTTCATGGTCGTAAGCTGGGCCGACAGATTGTCGGCGGCCTTGGCAATCTCCTGGGCGGC